>JAEKKW010000051.1 GCA_019510195.1 Lysobacterales bacterium
GTCGGCTCGAACAGCGGGATGTGCATCGACAGCACCAGCAGGCGGTTGCGATCGAGCATCGGCAACACCGATTCCAGGAATGTGAATTGCTCGTCGCGGAACCCGCCGATGTAACCGGGTGCCTTGCCCGGCGTCATCACCACATCGTCGAGGACGATGAAACTGGCCTGCGGTTCCAGCCAGGCATAGGTATCCGGGCCATAGATGTTGCGGAAGGAATCGAGCGCGTGGGCGTCCCCGCCGGCGTCGACATCCACATCGTGATTGCCGGGCACATGCAGCCACGGCTGGTGCAGGCGCGTGGTGACGGCATTGATCGCCGGATACAGGGAAAGATCGTCGCTGGCGATGTCGCCGAGCGAGATGCCGAGACGCGCGTTCGAATGCCCGACCAGCGGCGCGACGATGTCGCGGTCGTAGTAGCCGACATCCTTCAGGGATTTCGGCTGCGGGTCACCGAACACCAGCATGTCGAGCGCGCCCGGCACCTTGCCCAGCGGTCGCAGCGCGACATCGAACTGCAGCGACGACGATGGCGCAATCCCGCCGTATTTCAGTTTTGGCGAACCATTCGGTGCGTAGTGCTGCCAGAAACGCGGCAAGCCATTGCTGCGATCGGAGAATGCCATGTTGGCCGGCTTGATCGCGAACACGGTGTCGCCATCCGCCACCTTGATGCTGTAGCGACCTTCGCCGTCACTGCGAACGACCTCGCGGCCGTTGGAGATGGCGACATCGGCCACGCCCTGCGCCTTCTGCGGACAGGATGCGGTCGTGCCGGCATCCAGGCAGACGCGGCCGTGCAGCGTTGCAGCCCGCAATGGCAGGTGGACGAAGAGACTGGCAACCGCCAGCAGGCAGAGTGTCGGGGGCGATATGCGCTTCGAGCTGTTCATTTGGCGATTATCCGCCAGCTGGATGACCATTCAACCGCTGCGTCAACGCGCGCGTTGCTCCAGTACCGCGAGCACGTCGGCCAACCCGAGCCCGCGCACGCGCAGCAACACCAGCAGGTGGTACAGCAGGTCGGCGCTTTCGCCCAGCAATTCGTCGTCGCCCTGCGCCACCCCCGCCAGCGCCGTCTCGACGCCCTCCTCGCCCACCTTTTGCGCAATCCGGCGGACGCCACCTTCGAAGAGTTTCGTGGTGTAGCTGCCCTCGGGGCGTTCGGATTCGCGGGTCGCGATCAGACGATCGAGCTCCGCCAGCACATCGCCGCGCGCGTCCGGGAAGCAGCTGGCGCGGCCAAGGTGGCAGGTCGGGCCGTGCGGGCGCGCCATCACCAGCACCGTGTCGTTGTCGCAATCGGCCTGCAGCGAAACCAGGTCGAGGAAATGGCCGGAGCTTTCGCCCTTGGTCCACAAGGCGTCGCGGCTGCGACTGAAGAACGTCACCTGCCCCGACGCGAGCGTGCGCGCCAGCGATTCGCGATTGACGTAACCCAGCATCAGCACGCGCAGGGTGTCGGCATCCTGCACGATCGCCGGCAGCAGGCCATCGGGCGATTTCGACCAGTCCAGGGAATCGATGTCGATCATCACAGCCTCATCGCAATGCCGCGCGCGGACAGTTCGCGCTTGAGTTCGGGAATACGCAGCGTACCCGAGTGGAAGACGCTGGCCGCGAGCGCGCCATCGACATCGGCATCGCGAAACGCGACTTCGAAGTGGTCGATCGAGCCGGCGCCGCCCGATGCGATCAACGGCACCGTCGTCAACTTCCGCACATCGCCCAGTTGCCCGATGTCGTAACCGTTGCGCACGCCATCGCTGTCCATGCAGTTGAGCACGATCTCGCCGGCGCCGCGCTGCTGTACTTCGACCACCCAATCGAGCGTGCGTCGCGGCAATGCCCGCGTCTGCCCGGGATCGCCGGCATGGCTGCGTACGCGCCACTCGCCATCGTCGTCGCGCTGCGAATCGATCCCGACCACCACGCATTGCACGCCGAAGGCGCCTGCGATTTCGCCGATCAATTCCGGGCGTTCCAGTGCCGGCGTGTTGATCGAGACCTTGTCGGCACCGGAATTGAGGACGGCGTGGGCGTCGTCGACACTGCGGATGCCCCCCGCGACGCAGAACGGGATGTCGATGGTGCGCGAGACCCGCCGCACCCAGTCGCGATCGACGCTGCGCCCCTGCGGACTGGCGGTGATGTCGTAGAACACCAGTTCGTCGGCGCCTTCGTCACGATAGCGTTGCGCCAGCTCGACGATGTCGCCCATGTCGACGTGGTCGCGAAACCGCACGCCCTTGACCACGCGGCCATCACGCACGTCCAGGCATGGAATGATGCGGCGACTCAACATCGCAGCGCATCCGCCAGCGACAGCCGGCCATCCAGAAGGGACTTGCCGAGTACGGCACCTGCGCAACCGGCGGCGCGCGCCGCCGAAACATCGGAGGCATCGCGGATGCCGCCGCTGGCCTGCACCTGCAATTGCGGGAAGCGACGGCACAGTTCGCCGTACAAATCGAGGCTCGGGCCACTCAACATGCCGTCGCGGCTGATGTCCGTGCACAGCAGGTGGCGCAAGCCGGCATCGGCGTAACTTGCCGCGAGATCGAACAACGTCCGTGCCGACGATTCGGTCCAGCCATGCACAGGCAGTCGCCATTCGCCATCATCGCCCTGGCGCGTGTCCAGCGCGATCGTCAGGTGTTCCGGGCCGAACATGCGCAACCACGCCGTCACCCGCTCCGGCTCGCGCACCGCCAGCGATCCGATCACCACGCGCTGCGCGCCGGCTTCAAGGATCGCTTCGACATCGGCATCGCTGCGGACGCCACCACCGGTCTGGACATGCAAGCTGGTGTTGTCACTCAGCGATCGCAACAAAGGCATCAGCCGATATCCGCCATCGCGCGCGGCGTCGAGATCGACCAGATGCAACCACTGCGCACCCTGTTCGGCGTGACGCAGCGCCAACGTGAACGGGTCGTCGTCGTACCGGGTTTCCTGCGCATAATCGCCTTGGCGCAGGCGCACCACGCGACCGTCGCGGACATCTATGGCGGGGTAGACGGTAAAACTCATGGCGACCACGCAAGGAAATTGGCGAGCAGGCGGGAGCCGGCCGTGCCCGAACGTTCCGGGTGGAATTGCGCGCCGCAGACATGCCCGCGCTGGACGATCGCCGCAATGGGCTGCCCATGTTCGCAACCGGCCACGCAATCGGCGGTGACCGGCGCGGCATAGCCGTGCACGAAATAGACGCTCGATGCATCGGCGATGCCTGCCATCAGTGCACTGTCCCGCACCTGTTGCAAGGTATTCCAGCCCATGTGCGGCACACGCAGGCCTGGTGCTTCCTGCAGCTTGAAAATCCGCCCGGGGATCAGGCCGAGACATTCGACATCGCCCTCCTCGGAGGAATCGAACAGCAATTGCATGCCGAGGCAGACACCGAGCAACGGCTGTTTCGACGCGCGCAGGACTTCGACGAAACCGCGTTCGCGCAGCAGGCGCATTCCCGGCTCCGCCGCACCGACGCCGGGCAGGATCACCCGATCGGCGTCGCGCAAGCCATCGCCATCGCGCACGACATCGACCTGCACGCCAAGGCGCTCCAGCGCATCGCGCACCGAACCGAGATTGGCACCACCGGCGTCGATGAGCGCAATTCGACTCACAGCTGTCCTTTGGTGCTCGGCAGTTCGACGCCCTCGCGACGGATGGCCTGGCGCAGCGCGCGCCCGACCACCTTGAAGCAGGCCTCGATCATGTGGTGGTCGTTCTCGCCTTCCACCGACAGGTGCAGGTTGATGCCGGCGGCATCGCACAACGAACGGAAGAAGTGCGGGACCAGCTCGGTCGACAATCCGCCGACCTGTTCGCGTTCGAATTCGCCATCGAAGACGAAATACGCACGCCCGGACAGGTCGAGCGCGGCACTCGCCAGCGCCTCGTCCATCGGCAGGGTGAATCCGTAACGACCGATACCGCGCTTGTCGCCCAACGCCTGCTTCAGGGCCTGGCCGATCGCCAGCGCGCAATCCTCGACGGTGTGGTGCTCGTCGACGTGCAGATCGCCGTCGCAATCGACCGTCAACGCGAATCCGCCGTGCTTGCCGAGTTGCTCCAGCATGTGGTCGAAGAAGCCGATGCCGGTCTCGATCTTCTGCGGACCGGTTGCATCCAGATCGACGCTGGCGACGATTTTCGTTTCGTTGGTCGAACGCTCGACCGTGGACGCGCGCGTCCCGCCGAGCACCGCGGCCGGGATCTGCGACCACGCCAGCCCCTCGCCGAACTGCGGCGATCTCAGCTTGAACCCGCGGATGCCCATGTTCTGCGCGAACTGGATGTCGGTATCGCGGTCGCCGATCATCGCGCTGCGTTGCGGATCGAAACTGCGTTCGCGCAGATAGTGCATCACCAGCCCGACCGCCGGCTTGCGCGTCGGCAGCGGATCGTGGGCGAAGCTGGGATCGATCAGCACTTCGCGGAAGCGGATGCCCTGGCTTTCCAGCACCTGCATCATCAGCGCATGCGGCGCATCGAAGTCTGCCTGCGGGAAGGAAGGCGTGCCCAGTCCGTTCTGGTTGGTCACCATCACGAACTCGTAGCCGGCGTCGCGCAATTCCAGCATCGCCGGGATCACGCCCTCGACGAAACGCAGCTTCTCGTAACGGTCGATCTGGAAATCGGACGGTTCTTCGATCAGGGTACCGTCGCGATCGACGAACAGGATGGGCTGGCTCATGCGGCAAGGTCCTCGGCCGGCCGCAGTGCGGCCAGCATGCGTTGATTGTCTTCGGGACTGCCGATGGTGATGCGCAAGGCGTTGTCCAGTTGCGGCATCGCGCGCATGTCGCGCACCACCACGCCGGACGCCAGCAATGCGCGGTATGCGCCTTCGGCATCACCAAAGCGTACCAGCAGGAAGTTGCCGGCGGAGGGATAGACGCGTCCCACACCCGCCATCGTTTCAAGCGCGGCCTGGACGCGGCCACGTTCCGTCTTGGCCTCCTCGACATGCGCGGCCGTCGCGGCGAGCGCAGCCGGCTCCAGCGCCTGCAGCGCCAGCACGACCGCCGGACCGGGCAGCGGATACGGCGCCTGGCAGCGACGGATCATCGCGATCAGTTCCGGCTGGGCGATCGCCACGCCAATCCGCGCCGATGCCAGCGCATGCGCCTTCGACATGGTGCGCAGGATGACCAGGTTGTCGTGCTCCGAAACCAATGAAGCCAGCGACGATTGTGGCGCGTATTCGACATAGGCCTCGTCCACCACCACGATGGCGCGATTCTGCAGCCGTTGCAGCAGCCGCACGATCGACGCCATCCCAACCAGTTCCCCCGATGGATTGCCCGGCGAGCAGACGAAGACCAGCGATGCCCCATTGGCGACCGCGGCTTCCGCCATGGCATCGATATCGCTGATGAGTCCGGCGGCCGTGTCGATCAGCGGCACTTCGACGACGCGAACACCATGCAGTCGCGCGCAAACCGCATACATTCCAAAGACCGGTGGCGCGGTGACGATGGCGCCCTGCCCCGGCACGCAGAACGCACGCACCAGCACGTCGATGGCTTCGTCGCTGCCGCGCCCGACCAGCAATTGGTCTGGCGCCACGTCATACAGTTCCGCCAGGCGCTGGCACAGGGCCAGCGGTTGCGGCTCCGGATAACGACGGCACGCGCCTCCGGCATCGCCTTCATTCGCCCATGCCGATTCGTTGGCGTTCAACCAGACGTCGCCGGTGATGCGATCGCTGCGCGCCGATTTGTAACCGGCGAACTCGCGCAGGTCGGCGCGCAACAGGTCCGCTGCCGTGCTCATGCCGGCTCCGCCATGCGCACGGTGACTGCCAGCGCGTGCGCCTGCAGGCCTTCGGCATTCGCCAACGTCACCGCGCACGGACCGATCGTGCGCAGGCCATCGCGCGTTGCCGTCTGCACGCTCAACGACTTCATGAAACTGCTGACGCTCAGGCCACTCCACGCACGCGCGGCGCCCCCGGTCGGCAACACGTGGTTGCTACCACTGCAGTAATCGCCCAGTGATTCCGGCGTCCAGTCGCCCATGAACACCGTACCCGCCGACGTCACCTGGTCGAACCAGCCCCGCGGATCGCGCAGCGACAGGATCAGGTGCTCGGGCGCGTAAAGATTGCTGATCGCGATCGCCTGCGCCGGATCACGGACCTGGATCAGGCGCGATGCCCGCAATGCCTTGCGGGCGATTTCGGCGCGCGGCAACTTCGGCAATTCATCGTCGATCGCCACCGCAACCGCGTCGAGCAGTTGCGGCGAATCCGACAACAACAGCACCTGAGAATCCGGGCCGTGTTCCGCCTGCGACAACAGATCGGCGGCGATGAAGCGCGGATTGGCGCCGGCATCGGCGATCACCAGCACTTCCGAGGGACCGGCCGGCATGTCGATGGCGGGACCATCGCTGCGCTGCGAGGCTTGGCGCTTGGCCTCGTCGACATAGGCATTGCCGGGTCCGAACAGCTTGTCGCAACGGGGAATCGTCGCGGTACCGAAGGTCATCGCCGCGATCGCCTGCGCGCCACCGAGCTTGAACACGCGCACGTTGGGGACGCGTCGCGCCGCGACCAACACCGCGGGATCGGCGCTGCCATCCTTGCGCGGCGGCGTGCACAGCACGATGTCCGGGCATCCCGCGAGCATCGCCGGGATGGTGAGCATCAAGGCCGTCGACGGTAGCGGCGCGCTGCCTGCCGGCACATATAGGCCGACCGGATTGATCGGTCGCGAGACACGTTCGCAGACCACGCCATCGGCAGTCTCCACCCGATATGGCTGCGGCATTCCGGCGCGATGGAAGGCTTCGATTCGTCCCGCCGCTTCCTCGATCGCGTCACGCAACTCCTTCGAGACCTGCGCCTCCGCCGCGGCGAACTCGACGGAATCCACCTCGAAGTTTTCCAGTTCGACACCATCGTAATGGGCGGTCAACACGCGCAAGGCGTCGTCGCCGCGCGCGGCCACATCCTCGAGGATGCTCTGCACATCGCCGCGCACCAGCGCGGAAGAGGCGCGCGTCGGGCGCTGCAGCACTTCTTCGCGGGCGCCCGCATCCAGCGCATTCCAGTCGATCCGTTTCCAGTTGAAGTTCGTCATGCCAGCATCCGCTCCACGGGCAACACCATCAGTCCACGCGCACCGGCACGCTTGAGTTCCTCCAATCGCTGCCAGGTCACCACGCCGTGGCACAACGCCTGCAGCGCAAGCATGCCCTCGCCATCGACTGGATACATGGTTGGCGGCTCGGCATCGGGCAGCAGCGGCAACACGTCACCGAGCGCCGCACGCGGCGCCTGGAACATCAGCAATTTGCTGTCGCGGATCTTCACCACGCCATCGAGACGGCGCAACAACATCTCGGCGATGCCGGCCAGCGCCGGATCGAAATCACGCACGGGTCCGGCGATCACCGCTTCGGATTGCAGGATGTCCTCGACCGCCTTGAGCTGGTTGGCCGCGAGCGTGGCGCCGCTCGATACCAGGTCGCAGATCGCATCGGCCTGGCCAAGGCGCGGCGCGATTTCCACCGATCCCGACAGTTCGACGATGTCCGCTTCCACGCCGTTGAGCGCGAGCCAGTCGCGCAACAACGCCGGATACGAGGTGGCGAGACGCTTGCCTGCCAGCATCGCCGGACCGCTCCACTCCCACTCGTTGGGCACCGCGATCGACAGCCGGCAGCCACCGAATCCGAGTGCACGCATCTCGCGCACGCTGGCTTCGCGACCCTTGCCGCGCTGGTCGCTCATCTGTTCGTCGAGGACGTTGCGCCCGACCACGCCGAGATCGCACAGTCCGCTGGCGATCAGGCCGGGGATATCGTCGTCGCGCACCAGCAGCAAGTCGACCGGTGCACTTTCGCCGTAGCAGAACAGCTTGTCCGGGCTTTCGCGCCAGGACAATCCGCACGACGACAACAAAGCCCGAGCCGGATCGCTGAGGCGCCCGTTCTTCTGGATGGCGACCCGCAGGCGATCGCGCACCGGGGTCATCTGGATCGGCGGGCTCATGATCGTGCTCCGGGGGTTTCGGGCAGGCGCAGGCGACGCGCCGCAGTTGCATAGCCGCCGGCGCCATGCTCGAGCGTGCGCGCGACCCGGCCGATGGTGGTGACGCTGACTGCCGTGCGCTCGTGGACTTCCCGATAGGGCTCGCCCAGCAGCAGGTGCGGCACGACCTTCCAACGGTCGGACAAGGCCTCCAGTTCGGCGGGGGTGCACAGGTCGACGAGGAAGGTGCGGATTTCCTGCGCCGATTTGCAGGCATTCAGCGCTTCGGCCAGCGCGGAGATCGCGGTTTCCGCGTCGTAGGGGAGGACGGTGATTTCTCGTTGCTTCATCGTATTAATGTAATAGCGCGTTAATACATTAACCCATGAATGCGCGGCCAAGTCAAGGGCCCGCTGCCCCGGCCCGAAACGGTTAGATCGGGGATTCAGCCAGCGTCGGGGCTGGCGGGCACACGCAACCCGGCATCCATCCGGCGCTGCGCCACCAGTTCCACCGCCCGGCGCACATCCCCATCCAGCGCGCGGTCACGCTGGAGGAAAGCGATCTCCCCGCGCACGACGGCATGGGCGCGCTTGACCGCATCGCCCGGATGGAAGGCGCCGGCATCCGACAGCTCGACGCGCAGCGCATCGACTTCGGCGATGAAGCCCTGCTGCGCGGCATCACCGGGCAGCGGCGCGCCCTGCACCTTGCGCGCGAACGTCACGGCATCGGCGCGATCGGCGAGATCGCGGGCGGCATTGATCATGTCGCGACGGAGGTCGAGTGCCTGCGCGGCGGTCATCAGTTCCAGCCCGATGACCTTGCCGAGATCGGCACACATCGCCAGCACGTGGCGCGCCTCGTTGGCGCCCATCGACACATGGTCCTCGGCATTGGCACTGGTCGGAATCGAATACACCGAGGCCGGCATCGCGCGGCTGGCGAGGTCGTTGACGATCGCCGCGGCGGTGTACTGGATGATCATGAAACCGGATTCGGTCGCGTCCTCGTTGCCGATCAGGAACGCCGGCAATCCGTCATTCGTGGCGGGATCGACCAGCTTGTTGATGCGGCGCTCGCTGATCGAGGCCAGCACCGGGATCGCCGCCTTCACCGCGCTCATCGCCAGCGCCAGCGGCATGCCGTGGAAATGGCCGGCGGAGATCACCTGCTCTTCCACGTATTGCGCTTCGCGATCGGGAAAGACCAGCGGATTGTCGGTGACCGAATTGAGTTCGATTTCGAGCACGCGCGCCGCATGGGCGACGGCATCGCGCACCGCGCCATGCACCTGCGGGATGCAGCGCAGGCTGTAACTGTCCTGCGGCTGGTGCTTCTTGCCACCGCGGAACGGCTTGAAGCGCCGGTAGAACTTTTCGCGGCCATGTCGCTGGGTATCCGGCACCCAATCCCAGCCGATGTCGAAGCCCAGCGCCTGCGATTCCGGCGTATCCCAGCTCTGCGGCAACCAGCTGCGGGCGCGCGGCACCAGGTGATAGGGAATGTCGGCGAGCGTCGAGCCCTGCAACAACGTGCGCAGGTTCTTCGCGACCTGCATCTGGCCCGGATGCGGACGCAATGCATGCACTTCTTCCGCAAATGCACCGAGACGACCGGCGAAAGCATCGATGGTCATCGCCGCGGCGAGATCGGCGGTATCCAGCAGGTATTCGAGTTCGTCCAGCGCCAGCACGCCGGTCGCCAGCATCTGCGCGGTGCCGTTGTTGAGCGCCAGACCTTCCTTGTAACTCAGCGTCACCGGCGTCAGTCCGGCGCGCTTCAGCGCATCGCCACCCGACATGCGCTCGCCATTGACAAAGGCTTCGCCGCCGCCGAGCAGCACGATGGCCAGATGCGACAACGGCGCCAGATCACCGGAAGCGCCGACCGAACCCAACTGCGGCACCACCGGCACCACGCCGGCATTGAGCATCGCCGTCAGCGATTGCAACGTCTGCACGCGGATGCCGGAATGCCCGCGCAACAGCGTGTTGATGCGGATGCCGAGCATCGCCCGCACGACTTCCGGCGCGAACGGTTCGCCCACGCACACCGCGTGGGTGGTGATCAGGTTGTCCTGCAACTCGGCGTGCAGGGAACGCCCAGACGGCTTCGCACCCGCCAGTTCATCGCGCAACGGATGCGCGCCGAGCAACTTGTCGGCATTGCTGCCGAAGCCGGTGGAAACGCCGTAGATCGGCTCCTCGCGGGCGACCTGCTCGGCGAGGAAGGCCGCCGCGCGTTCGACCTTCTCCAGCGCCGCCGGATCAAGCTCGACCTGCGCGCCACGGGCGATCGCAACCAGCTGCGCGCGCGTCAGCGAATGACCATCGAGGCGAATCACGCCTGCTCTCCCAGAATCGCCTGCAATGCCGGCTCCAGTTGCGCCATTGCCACCGTCTGCTGTTCGCCGCTGCGCAGGTCCTTCAACGTGACCTGGTCATTGGCGCGCTCGCTGCCGCCACGCAATGCCACCACGCGAATCCCGGCCTTGTCGGCGTACTGGAACTGCTTGGCGATCTTGCGCGGTTCCATCTGCGTCTCGACCTTCCAGCCGGCCGCGCGCAAGCGCTGCGACACCGCGAGCGCATCGGCGAAGCCGGCGTCATCGAGCAAGGCAACGAGCACGTCGATGCCGCCTTCCGCCATCGGCAACAGGTTCGCTTCACGCAACTGCCAGAACAGCCGCGACAGCCCGATCGAAATGCCGACGCCGGGCAACTTCGACTTGGTGTAATGACTGGCGAGATCCTCGTAACGCCCGCCCGAGCAGATCGAGCCGATCTGCGGATGCGCGTTCAGCGTGGTCTCGTAGACGATCCCGGTGTAGTAGTCGAGGCCGCGCGCGATCGACAGATTGATCGCATAACGCGATTCCGGAATCCCCATCGCCTTCAGCTGCTCCAGGGTGTCACGCAGCGCCTGCCGCCCTTCCTCGAACTGCGGCGTGCCCGCACCCAGCGAATCGAGCTTCGCCAGTGCATCCGCATGGTCCGTGGAACGAATGCGCGAGAACGCCAGCAGGCGATCGGCCGTTTCCGCCGACAGCCCGAAACCTTCACCCACCAACGTCGCACGTACCGCGTCCTCGCCGCGCTTGTCGAGCTTGTCGAGCTCGCGCAGCACCAGGTCCTGGCACTCGCCTTCGATGCCGAGCCCTTCGAAAAAGCCGCGCAGCAGCTTGCGATGGTTGAACTGGATGTTGAATTCGCCGACGCCCAGCTTCTCGAACGCCGCATGGATGATCGCCGGGATTTCGGCGTCGTAGCGCGGCGACAGCGCGTCCTTGCCGATCACGTCGATGTCGCACTGGTAGAACTCGCGGAAACGACCGCGCTGGGCGCGTTCGCCGCGATAGACCCGCTGCATCTGGTAGCGGCGGAACGGGAAGGCGAGCTCGTGCTCATGCTCGGCGACATAGCGCGCCAGCGGCACCGTGAGGTCGAAACGCAAGGCCATCTCCGGAAGCCCGGATTCCTGCTTCTCCAGCGCGCCGGTCGACTGCACGAAATAGACCTGGCGTTCGGTCTCGCCGCCGGTCTTGGTCAGCAGCACCTCGGACAGCTCGAACACCGGCGTCTCCACCGGCAGGAAACCGAACGATTCGAAAGTGGCACGGATGCCGTCCAGCATGCGCTGGAAGACCACCTGCTCGCGGGGCAACAGTTCCAGCACGCCGGCCGGGGTACGCGGTTTGATCACGGTCACGCCATTCCACGGGGGGAAACGACAATTCTAGCGGCCCGGCCGGCTTCTTGAACCGGCACGGTCCCGCCCCACTTGCCCGGGCCGGGCCGGGCCGGTTAAACTTGTCGGCTCAGTCGGGGTGTAGCTCAGTCTGGTAGAGCGCTACGTTCGGGACGTAGAGGTCGCAGGTTCGAATCCTGTCTCCCCGACCAATTGAAGTTGCACGCAGAAGCCGCCGCAAGGCGGTTTTTTCGTTGCGATCGCATAAAATCATCGATCGTCCCATCTCCACGCCCGATGAGCCTCCGCCTCTACAACACCCTGACCCGCTCGGTCGAACCCTTCGTACCCGCGTCGCCTTCCGGCCCGACCATGTACGTCTGCGGTCCGACGGTCTACAACTACGTGCACATCGGCAACGCCCGCGGCCCGGTGGTGTTCGGCGTGCTGGCGGCCCTGCTGCGCCGCCGCTTCGGCGGCCTGCGCTATGCCCGCAACATCACCGACGTCGACGACAAGATCAACGCCGCGGCGAAGGAGCTGGGCACGCCGATTTCCGCGATCACCGACCGTTTCGCCGCCGCCTATCGCGAGGACATGGCCGCGCTCGGCGTGACCGGCGCATTCGCGCCCGACATGGAACCGGCTGCGACCGACCATATCCCGCAGATCATCGCCATGTGCGAACGCCTGATCGCCGATGGCCACGCCTACGCCGCCGAAGGCCACGTGCTGTTCTCGGTGGCGAGTTTCCCGGAATACGGCAAGCTGTCGCGCCGCGATCCCGAGGACATGCTGGCCGGCGCGCGCGTCGAAGTCGCGCCCTACAAGCGCGATCCCGGCGATTTCGTGCTGTGGAAGCCGTCGACCGACGACCTTCCCGGCTGG
>JAEKKW010000056.1 GCA_019510195.1 Lysobacterales bacterium
TCGGGTTCTCCGGCGATTCCAGCTTCCGCGCGCCGATGGCGGTGGCGGTGATCGGCGGCCTGATCACCTCGACCCTGCTCAGCCTGATCGTGATTCCGGCGACCTATACGGTGCTGGACGATTTCGGCGGCTGGGTCGCGCGCAAGTTCCATCGCGAACGGCATCCGGCATCGCCTGGGCGGGGTTGATCATCTCCAAATGAAAAGCCCGGCGATGCCGGGCTTCTTCATGTACCGGGTGCAGATTGACCGTTAGTGGTTGTTGGAACCATTCGAATCGGTTTCATTCGCGGCGCCTTGGCTTCCATGCGCCTTCCAATCACTCCTCGTGCCACCGTCATGGCAAATTGCCACGTAGCGGCCCCATGCAGTCACGTCTTCCTGTGGCCAACCCGAGCAGTACTGCGTTCCCACCGTTGAAGGCCATGGACAATACGGGTAGATATTGACCCAGCCGACCATGATCGTCGCCAGCATCGGCGTGTTGGGGTTGATCACGCGCCATACCTTTCCGTTCTTGACCCCCTCCGTGCAGAAGACGAATGGGTCGTTTTGGCGACTATGATCGTTATCGACCCCTGGCCTGAGGTCCACATATTGGTGCTGGGCCATGGCGGCACTCGAGGCCATCAGGAATGCGGCCCCCGCAACAAACAGCTTCCAACGCTTCATCACACCCTCCCCTGATCCCTTCGGGCGGATCCTAGCATAATGTGATTGCAGTCAAGAATCGGTCACGCCAGTGCCTCCAGCTGGACGATCCCGCCCAGCAGGCGGTCGAGCTGGCCGAGCAGGGCCAGGCGGTTGCGGCGGATCGCGGGGTCGTCGGCGTTGACCATCACCTGGTCGAAGAAGCGGTCGACGTGCGGACGCAGGTGGGCCAGGCGGGTCAGGGCGGCGACATAGTCGTGGCCATTGGCGTGAACTTCTGCGTCGGTGGCGGCCAGCGCTTCGCCCAGTTCGAGTTCGGCAGGTTCCACCAGCAGGGCGTGATCGATTCCGGCGGGGATTTCTCCCTCGGCCTTGCGCAGGATGTTGCGGATGCGCTTGTTGGCGGCGGCCAGGGTCTCGGCTTCCGGCAGCTGGGCGAATTCGCCGATGGCGTCGATGCGGCGATCGAAGTCGTAAAGCGAATGCGGACGCATGCCGGCCACGGCGTTGAAGTGGGTCGCGGGCACGCCCTTGTCGCCGTAGTAGCCCTTCAAGCGGTCGAGGATGAAGTCGTAGAGGTCGGCGGCATCGGCCTGCATGTTCTTCGATGAAAGACCGGAGTTCGCCGATGCGAGCAGGTGGACGAGATCGAGATCAAATCCGCTTTCGATTATCGTGCGCGCCAGGCCCAGCGCATTGCGGCGCAACGCGAACGGGTCCTTGTTGCCGGTCGGCTTGAGCCCGGCGGCGAATCCGCCGGCCAGGGTGTCAAGGCGTTCGGCGATCGCCAGCACCTTGCCGGTCTGCGACAGCGCGATGTCATCGCCGGCGAAACGCGGCTGGTAGGCCTCGTCGATCGCCAGCGCGATTTCACTCGGTTCACCTGCGGCGGCTGCGTAATGACGCCCGGCGATGCCCTGCAGTTCCGGGAATTCGTTGACCATGCGCGATTGCAGGTCGTTCTTCGACAGTTCGGCGGCACGGCGCGCCTGCGCCGGATCGGCGCCGACCTGTTGCGCGATCGTTTCCGCCAGCGCGGCGACGCGCGCCACCTTGTCGGCAACGCTGCCGAGCCTGGCCTGGTAGGTCACGGTCTTGAGGCCATCGCCCATCGCCGTGAGACCCTGCTTGAGGTCTTCGTCGAAGAAGAACTTGGCATCGGCGAAGCGCGGACGGATTACCCGTTCATAGCCCTTGCGCACTTCCGCGGCGTCCTTCGAATCGATGTTGGCGATGCCGATGAAGTGTTCGCTCAACTGCTGCGCGCCATCCAGCACCGCGAAGAATTTCTGGTTGGTCTCCATGGTCGAGACCAGCGCTTCGTGCGGCACGGCGAGGAACTCGCGCTCGAACTTGCAAGCAACCGCGACCGGCCATTCCACCAGTCCGTTCACTTCTTCCAGCAGGTCATCGGAGACGCGGGCGTGACCGCCCACCCCCTTCGCCGCCTGCTGCGCTTCGCCGCGGATGCGTTCGCGACGTTCGCCGGCGTCGACCAGCACGTGGGCATCGCGCAGCGCGGTGACGTAATCGGTGATGGCATTGATCCACACCGGCTTGTCGTGCATGAAGCGATGTCCGCGCGACATGCGACCCGACTGGGTGCCCATCAGCGCGCAATCGACCACGTCGTTGCCGAACAGCAGCACCAGCCAGTGCACCGGACGCGCGAAGGCGTAGTCGTGGTCGCCCCAGCGCATCGGCTTGGGGATCGGCATCGCCGCGATCGCCTCGCGCACGATGTCCGGCAAAAGATCATTGGTACGTGCGCCGGCGCGGCGCGAACGATGGACGAAGCGCTCGCCCTTGTTGTCGCTGGTGCGTTCGAGTTGCGACCAGTCGATGCCGGCTCTCGCAGCGAAACCTTCCAGCGCCCTGGTCGGGCCGCCATTCGCGTCGAGCGCGATGTTGAGGTACGGACCCAGCACTTCGCTGGCCTGTTCCGGCTGCTCGTCGGCAACCGCGGGCAGCAGCACGCTGAGTCGGCGTGGCGTGTACAGCGGCTTGGCATCGCCGCGTTCGAAGGCGATCCCGCGCGATTCCAGTCCGGAAACGATGCCATCGAAGAAGGCCTGGGCGAGACCCGGAAGCGCCTTGACCGGCAGCTCGTCGGTGCCGAGTTCGATCAGGAGCGGAAGTTGTTGACTCATGGCGTGGACCTTGTTTCCTGCGCGCTCAATGGGTTTTCGGCGCGTCGAACGGGGCGTAGAACTGCTGAAAACACGGCAACGCTTCGTAGCCGTCGACGCGCGCCTGCAATGCCGGGAACGCGGCGAGATCGATCGGCACGGCATCGCGCAGATAGGTCGCGGCACAGGCGAGCATGATGTCGGCCTGGCTGATGCGATCGCCGACCAGCCATTCGCGATCGGTACGCTCGCGGCAAATGCGATCGAGCTCCGCCAGCGACGCTTCGCTCTGCTTGCGGCAACGCTTGAGCCACGGCGCGTGGTGCATCTCGACCGGGCGGAACAGCCGTTCGTAGACCAGCAGGATGCCCTTGTCGAGCGCACCGACGGCCAATGCAGTGATCCGCAATGCATCGCGACGCTGCGGATCGGATGCCGGCAGCAGCTGGTGTTCGTGGCTGGGCAGGCGATCGAGCCAGTCGACGATCAACGCCGATTCGGTCAGCGCTTCGCCGTCGTCCAGGACGAGGACAGGCACGCGGCCCTGCGGATGGAATTCGCGGATTTTAGCCGCGTCCTTGCCCACCGACCAGTTGCGATGCTCGAACGCCTGTCCGAGCAGGGACAGGCTGATGGCGACGCGCCGCACGAACGGCGAGTCGTACATTCCGACCAGGATCATGCGGCTTCCTCCGTTGCGATATCGAGTCCGAGCGCCTTGCGCTTGCCAGGATCCTTGACGCCCGGGAAACCCAGCTTCTCGCGTGCTGCAAGGGAGGCTTCGGCGACGGCCTGCGACAGCTTGCGCACGCGCAGGATGTAGCGCTGGCGCTCGGTCACGCTGATGGCGCGGCGGGCATCAAGCAGGTTGAAACTGTGTGATGCCTTCATCACCTGTTCGTAGGCGGGCAGGGGCAGGCCGGCTTCCACCAGCTTCATCGCCTCGGTTTCGCAGGCATCGAAACGATGGAACAGTTCGGCGACGTCGGCGTGTTCGAAGTTGTAGGTGCTCTGCTCGACTTCGTTCTGGTGGTAGACGTCGCGATAGGTCACGGCGTCGCCATCGGGCCCGTGGGTCCAGACGAGATCGAACACGTTGTCGACGTTCTGCAGGTACATGCACAGGCGTTCGAGGCCATAGGTGATCTCGCCGAGCACCGGTCTGCATTCGAGGCCGCCGGCCTGCTGGAACCAGGTGAACTGGGTGACTTCCATGCCGTTCAACCACACTTCCCAGCCCAGGCCCCAGGCGCCGAGCGTCGGCGATTCCCAGTTGTCCTCGACCAGGCGCAGGTCGTGCACCAGCGGATCGACGCCGAGTGTCTTCAGCGACTCGAAATACAGTTCGACGATGTTGTCCGGCGACGGCTTCATCACCACCTGGTACTGGTAGTAGCGCTGCAGGCGGTTGGGGTTCTCGCCGTAGCGGCCGTCGGTGGGGCGGCGGCAGGGCTGCACGTAGGCGGCGTTCCACGGCTCCGGGCCCAGCGCACGCAGGAAAGTCGCGGGATGAAAGGTGCCGGCGCCGACTTCCAGGTCGAGTGGCTGGATCAGCACGCAACCCTGCTCGCCCCAGTAGGCGTTGAGGCGCTGGATGAGTTCCTGGAAGGTGATGGCAACGCGCGCGGCAGGCATCGGAAAGGCCGTTGGAAAGTCTTTCATTAGTATAGATGGCGTGCCCGCCCGCCCGAACGCATCGATGACGCCACGCTTCCTCATCCTCCAGACCGGACAGCCGGTGGCCAGCCAGCGCCGCCACGGCGGATTCGCCCACTGGATCCGCGTCGCCGCCGGCCTGCGCAGCCATGAAACCGAGGTGGTGGATGTCGAGGCGGGCGAGGCCTTGCCGGCGCATCGCGACTACGCCGGCGTGCTGGTCTCGGGATCGCCGGCGATGGTGACCGAACGCCACGACTGGAGCGAGCGCAGCGCGGAATGGCTGCGCGCGACCGCGGAAGCGGGCATGCCGATCCTCGGAATCTGCTACGGCCACCAGTTGCTGGCGCATGCGCTCGGCGGCGAAGCCGGCGACAACCCGCGCGGCCGCGAGATGGGCACGGTGGACGTGCGGCTGGAAACCGCCGCGAACGCCGATCCGCTGTTCGCCGGATTGCCACAGACGTTCCGCGCGCAGGTCACCCATCGCCAGAGCGCGCTGCGGATTCCGGAAGGCGGCGTGCTGCTGGCGACATCCGATCTCGACGCCTGCCAGGCCTTCCGCTGGGGGCGCGCGACCTGGGGCCTGCAGTTCCATCCCGAATTCAGCGCGGCGCGCATGCACGGCTACGTGCGCGCCCGCGCCGACACCCTGCGCGCGGAAGGACATGATCCCGACACGATGTCGCGTAACATCGGCGCGGCGCCGGTCGCCCGCAAGGTGCTCCGCCGCTTTATCCAGCATGCCATCCGGCACGCACGCAATCACGGAAACAGATGACGATGGACGAAACGACGCGCGATGACATCCGCAAGGTGCCGGCATCCGCCGGCGCGCAATGGCTGATCGATGGCTTCGCGCTGTTGAAGGCATCTCCGGGTGGACTCGGCATGATGGGCGTGCTCTACGGCGTATGCGCGGCGGTGGTGGTCGGGATGTCGGTTGTCGCCCCGGAAATCGGATTCGTCCTGCAGACCGCGTTGCTTCTCGTCGTGCCACTGCTGACCGGTGGGCTGGTGTGGGCCGCGCGCGAAGTCGCGCAGGGTCGCCCTGTTGGTCCGGCGAGTTATGGCGAACCGTTCCGCCAAGGCAAGGTCGGCGCATTGCTGATCACCCTGCTGCCGCAGGTCGTGCTTGGCCTGGGGATGGCGATCCTGCTGCTGTTGCTGGTCGGTTCCGACAATCTGCAGATCATCGCCAGCGTGATGGAGAAGATGCAGGCCGCACAACCGGGCACGCCACCCGATCCGGCGCTGATGGCTTCGTTGCCTTCCGGGCGCATGCTGTTGTGGCTGCTGTGCGTGGTGGTGCTGGCGTTGGTGATGTTCCTGATGACGTTCGTCGCCGTCCCCGACATCATGCTCGGCGGCAGCGGTGGATTGCAGGCCTTGCGCCGCAGTTGGCGCGCCAGCGTGCGCAACCTGCCGGCGGTGTTGGTCTTCATCGGCGTCGCGCTGGTGACGCTGATCGGCGTCAGCCTGCTCGCCGGGATCGTCGGCATGATCGTGCGGATGATTGCAGGACCCGCGGGACAGGCGATGGTGTCGCAGTTGCTGACGATGGCGATCATCGTGCCGATCATCTGGGGCGCGATCGGTCGCGCCTGGGAGTCGATGCTGGGCCGGGAGTCCGCTCCCCCCGCGTTGCCGGCGGGACAGCTGCTGGCTTGAGCCGGGCGCACGGATCGCGGGGGATTACTGCGATCCCCCCAGCAAGCGTTCGCTGAGCGGTACCAATCGCAATCCCACCTGCGTGACGCGATCATCGCGCAGGCGATGCACGGTGAGGATGGCGTTGCCGATCGAGAGTTGGTCGCCGGGTTGCGGCTGTTCGTCGAAGCGTTCGTCGAACAGGTGCGCGGCAGTGTGCCTGGCGAAGCGCTTCGGCAGGTGCAAGCCGTAGAACTCGGCGATCTCGCCCAGCGGTGCGTCGCCGCCGAACTGGAATTCGCCGAATCCCGGTTGCGACAAGGAAGTGCCGTCGCTGCCGCGTCCGACGAAGTACCAGTCGAGCCGGCGCGCTGCCGTGGTCGGCGCCAGCATGTAGGCGTAATCGCCCGGACGCAGGCCATCAATCTCGTCGCCCTGCAGGATGCGGCCTTCGCGCACCACCATGGCGACACGCACGTCGAGTGGCCAGCTTGCGGACTCCAGTGCGCGTGACCCGGGCACGACGCGATAGCCGAGCAATTCGTAATCGAGCTGGCCCGGCAGGTCGAGATGGACGCGGCGGGTGTCGGGATCGTTGCGCGGCACTGCGACGCCAAAGGCATGCGCGGCACGTTCCAGTGTCCAGCCCTGGATCACCAGTGATGCCAGCACCACGACGAAGGCGACGTTGAAGTACAGCCACGCATTCGGCAATTGCGCCAGCAGCGGAATCGACGCCAGGAAGATGCTGACGGCGCCACGCAGTCCAACCCATGAAATGAAGCCGATTTCGCCCCAGCGATAACGGAACGGCAGCAGGCACAGCAGGACTGCTGCGGGTCGCGCGATGAACATCAGGAACGCGGCGACGCCCAGCGCCGGCCACATCACGTTCAACAATGCGTGCGGGGTGGCGAGCAAGCCGAGCAGCAGGAACATCACCAATTGCGCGAACCAGGTCGCGGCGTCCTGCACCGACGACACTTCGCTGCGCGCACGCACGGGGCGATTGGCGACGATCACGCCGGCCGCATACACGGCGAGATAGCCGCTGCCGCCGATCAGGTTGGTGAGTGCGAACAGGGTCACCGCGCAGGACATCGCCAGCCACGGATGGAGGCCGGACGGGAAATCGTAGCGGTTGAGCGTGGCGACGATCAGGCGTCCGCCGCCATAGCCCATCAACGCGCCACAGCCCATCGCCCAGACCACCTGCAACGCGATCGCCAGTGCCCCGCCATGCTGGCTGCCGGCGATCCAGCCGGTCAGGGCCATGGTCAGGAACACCGCCATCGGGTCGTTGGCGCCCGATTCGATTTCCAGCGTGCTGCCGGTCCGGCGCTCCAGGTGCAGGCCGCGCGCACGAATCAGGAAGAACACCGCGGCAGCGTCTGTCGAGGCGAGCACGGTGCCAAGCAGCAACGACTGCAGCGTTGGCAGTTCGAGCAGGGTATGCGCGGCGAGTGCGGTCAGTGATGCGGTGACGAGTACGCCGACAGTCGCGAGCACCAGTGAAGGCCAGATCGCGGTGCGTACCTGCGAGACGCGTGTTTGCAGGCCACCGTCAAACAGGATCAGGCAGAGTGCGAGGGCCCCGATCTGGTAGGTGAAGCCGGCATCGTCATAGCGGATGCCGCCGGGACCGTCGACCCCGAGCAGCAGGCCGAGGACGAGGAAGACCAGCAGCAACGGCGCGCCGAAGCGCCGCGCCAGCAACGACGAACCGATTCCGGCCAGCACCAGGACGGCGTAACCGAGCAGGCGGTTGTCGATGTGGTGCAACTGCTCCAAGCGCGCATCCGTCGACGGGGGGATGCGACCATGCTAGCAACACCGCATTGCATGACGCGGTCACGCGCAGCGGTCAGGCGTATGGGCTCGCCGGTCGATAGCCCAGCGCTTCGGCAAGATGCGGGGTGGCGATGTCGGCGCCGCCGTCGAGGACCGGATCAAGATCGGCAAATCGCGCATGACTTCACGTGGTTGCAGGCGGGCATTGATCGTCCCGGCGCGGTCGAGCTGGCGGTTGCGCGCGGCGAGCACGCGTTCACGCACCGCGGCGCTGGATTCGCCGGGAGGCGCATCGGGCCGCAGTTCGGCGGGCGGCAGGCGCTGGACGTGGACGTGCAGGTCGATGCGATCGAGGATCGGTCCGGAAATGCGCGAACGATAGCGCTGGATCGCCTCTGCGCTGCAATTGCAGCGACCACTGACGTCGCCCGCCCAGCCGCATGGGCACGGATTCATCGCCGCGACCAGCTGGAAGCGCGCGGGGAATTCCGTGCGTCGCGCCGTGCGCGCGATGTGGATCACGCCGCTTTCCAGTGGTTCGCGCAACATTTCCAGCGCGCGGCGATCCCATTCGGTGAATTCGTCGAGAAAAAGTACCCCGTTGTGCGCCAGCGAGATCTCGCCGGGCCGCACATCCGCGCCGCCACCGCCGATCAGCGCGGTCGGGGTCGACGAATGATGCGGCGACCGGAACGGTCGTTGGCGCCAGCGCGAAGCATCGAAGAAACCGCGACCGCTGATCGACGCCAGTGCCGCCGATTCCAGCGCTTCCTCTTCGCTGGCTTCCGGCAGGATTCCGGGCAGGCGCGCGGCGAGCAGGCTCTTGCCGCAGCCCGGGGAGCCGGTCAGCAGCACGTGGTGGCCGCCGGCCGCGGCGATCTCGAGCGCACGACGTGCATGTCGCTGGCCGCGGACATCGGCGAGATCGGGATGGACGATCGCACTGTCGGCATCGGCGTTTGCACGCGGCAGCGTCACGTGTCCCTGCAGCATCGCGCAGACTTCCGACAGCGTGCGCGCGACCTGGACATCGGCGTCGCGGGCAAGGGCGGCCTCGGCGGCATTGCCGGGTGCGACGATCAGGCGGCGGCCCAGCGCCCGCGCGGCGAGTGCCGCCGGCAGCACGCCATCGACCGGGCGCAGTTCGCCGGTCAGTCCGAGTTCGGCGATGCATTCGACACCGTTCAACGCCTCCTGCGGGATCTCGCCAGCGGCGGCGAGGATGCCGAGTGCGATCGGCAGGTCGAAACGGCCGCCGTGCTTGGGCAGGTCGGCGGGCGCGAGATTCACCGTGATCGAACGCGACGGAAATTCCATTTGCGCACAGGAAATCGCTGCACGCACGCGATCCTTGGCTTCACGGACGGCGGCCTCCGGCAATCCGACGACGGACATGCGCGGGAGCCCGCCGGCGAGATGCACTTCCACGGTGACGGCGGGCGCGGACACGCCGACGCGCGCGCGACTGTGCGCGAGTGCGAGTTGCATGGCAGTGGGCCGCAGGCGTCAGTGCGAAGTGCTGTTCGCTTGCTCGCCGCCGCTGCCGGTACGGGCGGCCTCCAGCTCGGCGACCTGGCGTTCCAGTGCTTCGAGCTTTTCGCGGGTGCGCAGCAGCACCGCGCGCTGGACATCGAACTCCTCGCGGGTGACCAGGTCGAGGCGACCAAGGCCGGCCTGCAGCACCGATTTGAAGTTCTGCTGCAGTTCGTCGCGGCTGTCGCGCAGGCTCTGCGGCACCAGGCTGCTGAGGCGGCGGGCGAGGTCGTCGAGTTGGCTGAGGTCGATCATGGCGGGCTCCGTGGTGTCGTGTCGCCAGCATCGCGCAGCGTGGGTGCCGCGCCCATCGGCGACCGCCGCGCGCGGTTGTCGGAAAAATCCGCAGCCACGCGCTAAGCTGTCGACAAGGATACCGGGAGGTCGTGCATGAAGATGGTGATGGCGATCATCAAGCCGTTCAAACTCGATGACGTGCGCGAAGCGCTGGCCGACATCGGCGTGGCCGGCATCACCGTGACCGAGGTCAAGGGCTTCGGCCGCCAGAAGGGCCATACCGAGCTCTATCGTGGCGCCGAATACGTGGTCGATTTCCTGCCCAAGCTGAAGCTGGAAATCGCCGTGCCGGGCGACCAGGCCGAAGCCGCGATCGAGGCGATCATGAAAGCGGCCGGCACCGGCAAGATCGGCGACGGCAAGATCTTCGTGTGGGACCTCGATCGCGTGGTGCGTATCCGCACCGGCGAGCTGGATGCCGACGCGCTGTAATCAATCCTTCAGCGCAGCCTTCACGAACGGCGGCAGCGATGCCGCGCCGCGATGAATGTCGGTGGTGTAGTACTTTGTTTCAAAACTCTTCGCGGCTGAATCGGCTTCGCGGAAATCGAATCCACCCGCCTTGCGCGCCAGCGTGACGCTCCACCAGCCGGTGGGATAGCACGGCTGCGGGAATGGCAGCGTCTGGAACGTGGTGAAGCCGGCCTTGCGCATTTCGTCGCGCATCTGGTTGATCAGGCCGAGCAGCTTGAGCGGCGATTCCGACTGCTGCACCAGCAGGCCGTCGTCCTTCAATGCGCGGTTGCAATCGGCGAAGAATTCGGCGTTGAACAGGCCTTCGGCAGGACCGATCGGATCGGTGGAATCGACGATGATGACGTCGACGCTTCCGGCCGGGAGGTTCTTGACGTAGGCGAGGCCGTCGTCGAACAGCAGTTCGGCGCGCGGATCGTTGTTGGATTCGCACAGCTCTGGGAAATACTTCTCGGCCATGCGCGTGACCTGCTCGTCGATGTCGCACTGGGTCGCCTTCTCGACACCCGTGTGCTTCAGCACTTCGCGCAGCGTGCCGCAATCGCCGCCGCCGATGATCACCACGCGCCTGGGATCGCGATGGGTGAACAGCACCGGATGCGCGATCATCTCGTGGTAGAAGAAGTTGTCGTCGGTGGTGAGCATCATCGCGCCGTCGATCAGCATCAGGTTGCCCCAATCGGTCGACTCGAAGATCTCGATCTTCTGGAACGGCGACTGCACCTCGTCGAGTTTGCGCGTGATGCGGAAACCGATGGCCGAACCGGTGGGTTCGAAGGGTTCGTAGTGCCAGTTGGTGTCGGTCATCGCTGCAGGCTCCGTGGCTCAGGCCCGCGATTTTAACAGGCCCCGGAATTCACCTTGCGTGCCGCCTGCGCCCCGGCGAATTGCTCACTGCCCGTCGACCCCGCGCCACCACGCCTCGGCGGGCGGCGGATCGCCGATATCGATGCGCTGGCCGATCCGCGGCGTCGCCAGCCGTACGCTGCGCTCCCGCGCCAGCGCGGTCACCCGCTCGAACGGATCGAACCAGGCATGCATCGACAGGTCGAAGGTGCCGTTGTGGATCGGCAGCATCACGTTCGCACCGAGGTCGACATGCGCCTGCACGCTCTGTTCCGGCGCCATGTGCACATAAGGCCACGCCGCGTTGTAGGCGCCGTCTTCCATCAGGCTGAGGTCGAACGGCCCATGACGCAGCCCGATGTCACGGAAATGATCGGAATAGCCGCCATCGCCGCTGAAGAAGATCTTGCGATCGCCATGCGCGATCACCCACGAACACCACAGCGTCGAGTTGCCGTCCCGCAGTCCGCGCCCGGAGAAATGCTGCGCGGGGGCGCAAGCGAGTCTCACGTCATCGACGCGGGTTTCCTGCCACCAGTCGAATTCGTGCACTTTCGCCGCGGGCACGCCCCATTCGATCAACCGCTGGCCGACCCCAAGCGTGGTGATGAAATCCTGCACTTTCGGCGCGAGTTTGCGGATCGCGGCTTTATCCAAGTGATCGTAGTGATCGTGCGAGAGGATCACCGCGCGGATCGGCGGCAGATCCTTGATCGAGATCGGCGGGGCGTGGAAACGTCGCGGCCCGAACCACTGCACCGGCGATGCGCGCTTGCTGAACACCGGATCGGTCAGAAAGAACGCACCGCCCAGCTTCATCAGCACGGTCGAGTGACCGAGTCGCCACAGGCTGTGGTCGGGAGCGGCGTCGAGATCGGCGCGGGTGATCGCCCGCACCGGGATCGTCCCGTGCGGCACGGTGTCCTTCGGCTTGTTGAAGAAGAAGTCCCACAGCGTGGTGCGATTCTCGCGATTGATCGTCGGCGGTGCCGCGACCGGATTGCGGAAACGCCTGTGCGACCACTGCGGCGAAGTCTCGCGGGCGGTGGGGGATGGCGGAAAACCTGAGGTTGGCTGGTCCATGCAGCCAATATGGGCCCTGCCGGCGTCGT
Source organism: Lysobacterales bacterium (assembly GCA_019510195.1). GTDB lineage: Bacteria > Pseudomonadota > Gammaproteobacteria > Xanthomonadales > Xanthomonadaceae > Solilutibacter. The sequence goes on from JAEKKW010000056.1 coordinate 12,139, forward strand.
TGCAATGACGGCCATAACCCCGTTGTGGCGGCGTTTTGCCGGCAGCCGACTACACTATCCGCCCGTTTTCCTGCCCGGCCTGCCTGAAATGACCTGGTCCCTCGACCTCGCCCGCAAGACCTATTCGATCCCGCACTGGTCGGACGGCTATTTCGACGTCGATGCGCAGGGCCGGATCGCGGTGCGGCCCAAGGGTGCCGGCGGCCCCGAAGTCGCCCTGTCCGAGATGGTCGATCGTGCCCTGCAGAATGGCGCGCACCTGCCGCTGCTGGTGCGTTTCCCCGACATCCTCGGCGATCGCCTCGGCAAGCTGCAGGCGGCGTTCGCGCAGGCGCAGAAGGATTGGGGATACAGCGGCGGCTATACCGCGGTCTATCCGATCAAGGTGAACCAGCATGCGGGCGTCGCCGGCACGCTGGCCTCGCACGCAGGCGATGGCTTCGGGCTGGAAGCCGGCAGCAAGCCGGAGCTGATGGCGGTGCTGGCGCTGTCGCGGCCGGGTGGCGTGATCGTCTGCAACGGCTACAAGGATCGCGAATACATCCGACTCGCGCTGATCGGGCGCAAGCTCGGGTTGCAGACTTTCATCGTGATCGAGAAGCCGTCCGAACTGAAACTCGTACTGGAGGAATCGCAGGCGCTGGGTGTGACGCCGGGTCTCGGCGTGCGCATGCGGCTGGCGTCGCTGGGCGCCGGCAAATGGCAGAACTCCGGTGGCGACAAGGCCAAGTTCGGCTTGAACCCGCGCCAGGTACTCGACCTGTGGAAACAGCTGCGCGATGCCGGCATCGGCGATTGCCTGCAGCTGCTGCATTTCCACATGGGTTCGCAGATTTCCAACGTCCGCGACATCGCCAACGGCATGCGCGAGGCGACCCGCTATTTCATCGAACTGTCGAAGCTCGGTGCGAAGATCGATTACGTCGACGTCGGTGGTGGTCTCGGTGTCGATTACGAAGGCACGCGTTCGCGCAGTTACAACTCGGTCAACTACGGGTTGCATCATTACGCATCGAGCATCGTCCAGCCGCTGGCGCAGGCGTGCGAGCAGAACGACTTGCCGCAGCCGCGCATCATCACCGAATGCGGTCGCGCGATGACCGCGCACCACGCCGTGCTGGTGGCCAACGTCTCGGAAGTGGAGCAGGCACCGGAAGGGCGGGTGCCGCCGCAGAACGACGACGAATCACAGCCGGTGCGCGACCTGCGTGAACTGCATGGTGAACTGGCGACACGCCCGGCGGTGGAGGTGTTCCACGAGGCCGCGCAGTCGCATGCCGAAGGCTTGAGCCTGTACGCACTCGGGCAGATCGACCTGGTCCAGCGCGCGCGCATCGACGACCTGTTCTACGCCATCGCGCATGCAGTGAAATCGCGCCTGACCTACGACGAAAAGAGCCATCGCGACTTGCTCGATGAACTCAACGAGCGTCTGGTCGACAAATACTTCGTCAACTTCAGTGTGTTCGAGTCGATGCCCGACGTGTGGGCGATCGACCAGGTGTTCCCGATCGCGCCGATCGAACGTCTCGACGAAGCGCCGGTGCGGCGTGGCGTGATCTGCGACCTCACCTGCGATTCCGACGGCAAGATCGACACCTATGTCGAGAACGAGGATCTCGACACCTCGCTGCCGTTGCACGAATTGAAGCCGGGCGAGTCATACCGGCTCGGTTTCTTCCTGATCGGCGCCTATCAGGAAATCCTCGGCGACATCCACAACCTGTTCGGCGATACCGACGCGGTGGAAGTGCGCGTCAACGGCGGCGACTGCGTGATCACCCAGCAGCGTCGCGGCGACACCACCGATGTGATGCTCGACTACGTCGGCTACAAGCTCGACGACCTGCGTCGCATCTATCGCGCCCGCGTCGAAGCCGCGGATCTGTCGCCGGGCGAAAGCGAACGGTTGCAGCATGCGCTGGAATCCGGGTTGACTGCGTACACCTATCTGGATGACGCGCCGCTGGAGTGATGCGGCGCGTCGATTCGGCGCACCGGTGACACGGCCTGGCGCATGACAGCCGAAAAGCCATGGTGTCGATGCATCGGCCGTGGACTAATGCGGACTCCCAACGGAGAAGCCGCATGACACCGATGAAGAACACCATCCTGGCAACGCTGATCATCCTCGCGTCTGGCCTGCAGCCGGCATTGGCAGGGCAGAACGCTCCTGCCGATGTCGCCGCGATCGACAAGGTGGTCGAACAGTTCCGTACATCGATCATCAACCGTGACAAACCAACGTTCACCAGCTTGTTCTTTTCCGACAAGCCGGAAGAAGTGACCTGGCAGTGGGTGATCGATGATGCAGGCCTGGCTCTTCTCCGCAAGCGCAATTCCGGCGCGCACAAATCCATTCACGTTGCCGGCGAGAATTACCTGAGCTTCATCGATTCGTTGGTAAAGCCCGATGCCAGGCCGGCCGAGGAAAAGTTCCGGGACGTGAAAGTCGATACCGACGGTGAAGTCGCTTCGGTGAATTTCGATTACTCGTATCTCGATGGCGGCAAGGAAACCAACTGGGGGCGCGAGATGTGGCAATTGGTGCGCACCGACGCCGGATGGAAGATCATCTCCATTATCTATTCGGTGCATCCGCCCATCGCCAAGTGACTGATTCGAACTCCCCGGCTGTTCCGATGGTGCCGCCGTCATGGCGGGTGGCGTGGCTGGCCGCCGTGCCGGTCGCGCTATGCCTGCTGGTGATGGCGTTGCCGACCGTCGGGCATAGCCATGCATTGGCGTATCGCATGTTGTACCTGGTGGCCAATGCGCTGTGGGTGCCGGCATTGGTGCTGATGCAGCGTTGGTTGTGGCGTAATTCCATCACCTTGTGGCCGTCGATCCTGATCCTGCTCGCGGCGACTTATGCCATGTCGGTGGCGAACAGTGCGCTGGGCGTGGCGCTGGCGTGGGCCATGGGCTGGAAGATCCCGATGCCGTTCCAGTGGTGGCAGTTGCTGAGTGGGCTGGACGGTTGCTGGCTGGCGTTGATCGCCTTTTGCGCGGCACATGCGCTGGTCGGGCACTACGGCGCGTTGAAGGAGGAGCAGCGGCGCCATCGCGAAGCCGAGCTGGCCGCGCGCGAAGCCGAATTGAGAGCATTGCGTTACCAGCTGCATCCCCATTTCCTGTTCAATGCGCTCAACGGCGTGTCATCGCTGGTCGGCGAAAATCGCGGCGACGAAGCGCGCACGATGATCGCCCAGTTGGGAACATTCCTGCGGGCGACGCTGGATGGGCGCAGGCATGAAGTCCCGTTGGCCGAGGAGTTGGCGCTGACGGAAACCTATTTGTCGATCGAGCAGGCGCGATTGGGCGAACGCTTGCAGGTGCAGTGGAATGTCGGCGCCGGCGTGCTGGATGCGGCGGTGCCGTCTCTGTTGCTGCAACCGCTGGTGGAGAACGCGATCCGTCATGGCATTGCCAGACGCAGCACGCCGGGGAAGATCGGGATCGATATCCAGGCGCACGGCGCCCGCATGCACCTGCGGGTACGCAATGATGGCGTGGACGCGCCGGGAAACGGCCCCATGGATGGCGGCGCGCTGGGCCAATCGAACGTGCGTGAGCGGCTGGCGCGACTGTATCCGGAACGTCATCGCTTTTCCGCCATGGCGCTGGCATCCGGGGAATACGAGGTGAATATCGAAATTCCCATGGAAAAAACCGCTGCAGCCATGGAGGCGACATGATGCGCGTGCTGGTGGTCGATGACGAGCCATTGGCGCGCAATGGCGTGATCGCGCAATTGTCCGCTTTCGACGATGTCGAAGTGGTCGGGCAATGCGGCGACGGACAGTCGGCGATCGCGGGGATACGGCAGTTGCGTCCCGATGTGGTGGTGCTCGATGTGCAGATGCCCGACTTGGATGGTCTCGACGTGCTGCGCTGTCTGCCGCTCGAAGAGCGTCCGCTGGCAATTCTGCTGACCGCGCACGAAACATTCGCCGTCTCCGCATTCGAACTGGATGCGATCGACTATCTGCTCAAGCCGCTGGACGACGAGCGTTTCTCCGAAGCGATTGCGCGCGCTCGGCGGCGGTTGGGCAAGTCGTCGCTTCCGACGGAGCACACACTGTGGCAGCCCATGCGGGAGCCGGAGCGCTTCGAGGTTCGCGTCGGACGTCGCGCCGTGTTCGTCCCGGTGGAAGATGTCGAATACCTGCAGGCGGATGGTGATTACGTCGCCTTGCACGTCGATGGCAAGCGTCACCTGATCCGCGAATCGTTGCAGCGATTGCAGGAACGATTGAATGCAGGGCATTTCCTGCGCATCCATCGCTCCGTGATCGTCCGACTCGATCGGGTGGCGGAAATGCGGTCGCTGTCGAATCGTGATGCGCTGGTTCGCCTGCACGATGGCACGTTGCTGCGCGCAAGCCGCACCTACGTCGACACCCTGCGTGCGCGCCTGCGCCTGTCCCGGGCATGACGATTCGGCGCATGCAGCACACGGTTTGGCGCGCCATCTCGGAATCAGCGCACATGAACGTTTAGTCTGCATGCCACGATCTGGCGGACGGGGGAGGCATATGGAGCGGCGTGGGGAAAGGCGCGGTGGTTGGTTGCATGCAGTCCGACGAGCAATCATCGGCTTGACTGCCGGATTGATACTCCTGGGATGCGCAGGCGCCACCTGGAATTACCTGGCGGTTCGCGACGCTCGTGTCGCCAACCCGCCCCCCGGGCATATCCATGTTGTGAATGGGCATGCCATGCACCTGTATTGCACGGGCGCGGGGACGCCGACGCTGGTGCTGGAATCCGGGCATGGCGACGACTTCACCGTCTGGGGCAAGGTGCAACCCGCCCTCTCCAAGGTGACTCGCACCTGCTCCTACGATCGCGCCGGATTTGGCTGGAGCGCGGAACAACCGGGCGCACGTGATGCAGCGAACATCGCCGACCAGTTGCATGCCCTGCTGGCGGCGGCCGGCATCACCACGCCTGTGGTGCTCGAAGGTCATTCTGCTGGCGGACTGTATGCGCGCATTTATGCTTCGAAGTTTCCAAAGAACGTCGCCGGTCTCGTATTCGTCGATGCCACGTCCCCGAACCCACTGCCACAACCCCCTTTCAGCGTCGCGCTGGATCACCACGGCAATGTGGAATTCGCCTTCGTCAAAACGACCGTGGCATTGGGAATTGCCCGGTTGATGGGGCAGTGCGATGCCGTGCCGCCGGGGCTGGAAGCGTATGCCGGCTGGATCAAGGCCAGTGCCTGCCACTACCCGCAGCTGGATGCGTACGTGCGCGAATCCCATGCCTTGGATGAATCGCTCAAGCAAGCCGCAGCTGTGCGTTCACTCGGAGACCTCCCCATTCTTGCTCTTTCACAGGATCCGAGGCGGGCGATGCCAGTGTTCCTGCAAAACCGCGTCAGTCAGAAAGACTGGATCTGGTCCGTCACCAACCATGACAAGGATCAGGAGGCGTTTCTTCGGTTGTCCACGCGCACTCGCCGCGTGATCGCTACCGACAGTGGACATTACATTCAATACGATCGACCCGATATCCTGATCGCGGAAACAACAACATTCATCGACAATCTGCGATGACTGCCCACATGCAACGGATGCCCGGCCTAGACCTGTTGCGCGCCATCGCCATCCTCTGGGTGATGCTGTTCCACAGTTTCATCGTCGGTGGGCTCGGCGACGATTGGAGCTGGCTGTCGAAATGCGGCTGGATGGGCGTCGACATTTTCTTCGTGCTCAGCGGTTACCTGATCGGTGGCCAGGTATTGCAGCGCCTGCGTGATCACGGACGGCTCGGCTTCGGCGATTTCTACCTGCGCCGCGCCTTGCGCATCCTGCCGGCGTTCTGGCTGGTGCTGGCGATCTACGCGCTGTTCCCGTCGTGGCGCGAAGTCGAGGGGATGGAGCCATGGTGGAAGTTCGCGGCATTCATATACAACCTTGATGTCGATTACAGCGCGCACGCAGCGTTCTCGCACGCATGGTCGTTGTGCGTGGAGGAACATTTCTACCTGGTGTTCCCGTTGCTGGCGATGTGGTTGTTCCGCCGCAATTCGATGTTGCTGACCATCGCGTTGATCGCATTCGTGCTGCTGGGCGGCATCGCGCTGCGTAGTGCGATCTGGCTGCATGACGATGCCCTGAAGCCGGATCGCAACTGGTTCATCGAGGATCTCTACTACCCGACCTGGTGCCGTCTCGATGGCCTGCTGGTGGGCGTCGCATTGGCAGCGATGAACGTGTTCCGTCCGCAGTGGTGGAAGCACCTGCGCAGGCATGCGGATTTTGCCTTGTTGACCGGACTCGTCGGCGTCGTTGCGTCATTCTGGCTGCACGCGCAGCGCGGTGGCCTGCTCGCCAACAGCATCGGTTGGTCGGTGTTGTCGATTTCCTTCGGATTCCTGGTATTCGCAGCGGCCGAGCGCGACGGCTGGATCGGACGCCGGCATGTTCCTGGTGCGAGCTGGATCGCCGCGATTTCCTACAGCCTGTATCTCAGCCACAAGCTGGTGATGCATGGTGTCGAGTCGGCGATCGATGGTCGCGTGCATGGCATCGTCGCATTCGCGCTGTACGCCATTGCGATTCTCGCGGCAGGTGCAATGTTGCACTACGCGGTGGAGCGGCCGGGGTTGCGCTTGCGGGAGCGGATGCTGCGACAGCGCGACCCGGCAGGCATCATCACGCCCTCGATCAGTGCCGGAAACAGCCAATGAATCGCTTTCTCCGATCCCGTGCACACCAGCGGATCATCCGCGGTCAGCGTGCACGAGTGGAATGCGAAGTGGTGGAGGGGACCGACCGCCACGGCGCCGCGACCAGCACCACGCCCGCGAGGACCAATGCCGCGCCGAGGATGCGCACCGCATCCACCGTGCGTGGCGCGCTCTGCAACACGCCGAACTTGTCGAGCAGCAATGCCGCAACGACCTGCCCGAAAATGACGAGACACATCATCGTTGCCGGACCGAGGCGCGGGATCAGCAGGGTGACGACGGCGACGTAGACCGCGCCGAGCAATCCGCCCAGCCAAACCCATGCGGGCATGCTGCCTGCCGCGCCGAGGTCGATCTGGTGACGTGCAAGGAGGAGATACACGCCCAGTGCGATCGATCCGACCAGGAACGACACGAACGCGGCGACGATCGGCCCGCCGATCTGTGTGCCGAGTTTCGCATTGACCAGACCCTGCAGCGGCAGCATCGCGCCGACCAGGATGGCGAGGCCCATCATCCACCACGCGTTGCCGCTCATGCCTTGTCCCCGCGATGGAGCTGGAAGCCGGCGAAACTCTGGCTTGTCGGCATCACTTCCAGGCGATTGACGTTGAGATGCGGCGGCAGGTTGGCGACCCACCACGCCGCTTCGGCGATGTCGTCGCCGGTGATCGGATCGGTGCCGCGATAGAGATCGTCCGACGCCTGCCGGTTGCCGCCGGTGCGTACCAGGGTGAACTCGGTTTCGGCGAGGCCCGGTTCGATGCTGGTGACGCGCACGCCGCTGCCGTGCAGGTCGCTGCGCAGGCCCAGCGAGAACTGGCTGACGAAAGCCTTGGTGCCGCCATAGACATTGCCGCCGACATAGGGATAGGTCGCCGCGATCGAACTGATGTTGATGATGGCGCCGCGCGCTTGGATCAATCGCGGCAACAGTGCGTGGGTGAGATTGACCAGGCCGAGCACGTTGGTCTCGATCATCTGCCGCCACTGCGCGGGATCGGCCTGCTGTGCCGGCGCGGTGCCGAGGGCGAGTCCGGCGTTGTTCACCAGCAGGTCGATGGTCTGCAACGATTCCGGCAAGTCGGCGATCGCGGCATGGATCGCATCGCTGTCGCGGATGTCGAAGCAAAGCGGATGGATCTCATCGCCCAGCTCGTCGCGCAAGGCCTCGAGACGATCCATGCGACGGCCACTGGCGATGATCTGCCAACCTTGCCTGGCGAAGCGCGTGGCGATGGCGCGGCCGAAGCCCGAGGTGGCGCCGGTGACGAAAGCGATCCTGTTCGGCATGGGGAGTGGTGCAGATGGGGAACCGCGATTGTGCCGCAGTGCGGCACCGGATCACCACACGAAGGGAATCAGGCGTCTGGTGGTGCGGGCGTATTCGGGATATTCCCGCGGGAACGCCAGCGACAGCACCGATTCCTCGATGCGGATGCGATAGAGGAAGGCGAGGGTCGGCGGCACCGTCAGCAGGAACAGCGAAGCCCAGCTGCCGAGCGCCAACCCGGCGCCATAGAAGCACATCAGCGCGCCGGTATAGGACGGATGACGCAATAGCGCATAGGGCCCGCTGCGCACCAGCTTGTGGTCGTCGCGGATGGCGACATCGACGGTGAAATAGCGCGCGAGCACGCGGACCGACCACGCGCGCAGCAGCAATCCTGCAATCAGCAGGCCCAGGCCGAGCCATGCCGCGGGCGCGGCGACGAGCGCCGCGAACGGCAGCCAGCGGATGACGCCGGCGCAGATCGCCATCACCGTCGAACTCCACGCCACGAACATCAGCAAGCGCAACGATCCCTGGTCGCGCGACTGGCCGATGGTGGCGCGGTGGGTCACCGCCAATGCGAACTCGCCGAGTCCCCACAGGATCATGATGTCGCGAATGAGCCAGAACGGTGGCGTGGAAAACATCACCGTCACTTCGTCTTCTTCTTCGCACGCGGCTTGGGCGCGGCAGGCTTTGTCGCCGGCGGTTCAGGTGCAGGCGCTGGAGCCGGTGGCTTGCGCTTGCGATGCGCCGACGCCGCCTTGCCACTGGTCCGCGATTTGGTGGCGCGATGCTTGCGCAGCATGTCCTCGGCCAGCACCACGTCCTCGCTGAGGATGCCGGCGGCCTTGGCGATGGCGATGCGCGCCGCCGCCTTGTTCTCGTCGGGATTGGCCAGCAGCAATTCGCGAATGGCCTCGCGCAGGGCTTTTTCGGCGTTGTTCTGCAGATGCACGTTCTCGCCACGACGCAGCAACGCCATCAGCGCATCGACGACGGGTTTGATCAATGCGGATTCAATGGGCATGAATCGATGGCCTGGGCGACGCCCGGATCGGGGGAGTCGCCAGTGTGCCGCACGGGCATCTCAGGGATCGAGACCCCTGCGAATGCGGCCTCAGCGGGCCTTGACCGCGACCGCCGCCACGCCGCCGCCGGACAGCTTCGACTTGGCGCCGGCCAGTTCGCCGGCACTGGCATACGGCCCCATCCGCACGCGATAGACCGTCTTGCCGCCGACATCCGCCGATTCCACCCGCGCGTTCAGCCCGAGCATGGCGATCTTCGCCTTCACCGTCTCGGCTTGGCCGGCGTCGCCGAAGGCGCCGGCCTGGAGGATGTAGGGCGTCGCATTGGTGGCTTCGACCGGCTTGGAGATCGGTACGCTGGCGCCGTCGGCGGCCTTGGCGTGGGCAACGGTCACCGGCGCCGGCGTGTCGTCATCGTCATTGGTCTTGCCGGGCGATGCTGCGGACGGACGCGGCGTGGCCTGTGTTTTCGCCGCTTCGGCCTTGGCGACCTGCTGCGTGGAATCGATTGGCTGGGGCAATCCGTTGCTGCCCTGGGCGGCATCGGCATTCGGCCTGGCCTTGGCGGCGTCGGCCTTGCGCTTGGTTTCCGCCTGCGCCATCGCCGCGAGTTGCGCGTCGGACAGGCGGACCTCGTTCTTGGGCAGCACGTCGTAGAAGGAATAGTCGTCATTGGCGGCCGCCTTCGCATCAGGCTTGGCCACGGCATCGGCGCTCGCCGTGGTGGCAGCCGGCGCCGGTGCGACTTCTTCTGTCGCCGCCGGTTCGGCCTTGGCATCCGGATTCGGCGTCGGCTTGAAGAAACCGTCGCCCTTGGCCTTCAACAGGCGCGGCGCGCCGATCACCACCACCAGCGTCAGCAGCACGCCCATCACCAGCCAGGCCCAGCCCGGCATGCCCGATCCACCACCACCACCGCCATTGCGCCGGGCCTGCGAGCGTCCGCGTTGTTGCGCCATTTACATCGTCTCCGGGGCAGTCATGCCGAGCAAATCCAGACCATTCTTCAACACCTGCGCGGTCGCGGTGCACAGTGACAGACGCGCATTGCGTTCGGCTTCAGCTTCCACCAGTACCGGTTGCGCGTGATAGGCGGTGTGAAAGGCCGTCGCCAGTTCGCGCAGGTACTGGGCGATGGCGTGCGGTTCGAGATCGTGGCCCGCCTGTTCCACCACTTCCGGGAAACGCGAGAGTTCGCGCATCAGTTCGCGACTGGCGTCGTCGCCGAGGATGTCGAGGTGCGACAGCCCCGAGGCTTCATCCACCACGAAGCCTTTCTCTTTTGCTTGCCGCAGCAGGCTGCAGACGCGGGCGTGGGCGTACTGCACGTAGTAGACCGGGTTGTCGTTCGATTGCGAACGCGCGAGATCGATGTCGAAGGTGAGTTGCGAATCGGGCTTGCGGGCGACCAGGAACCAGCGCACGGCGTCGCGCCCGGCTTCCTCGATCAAATCGCGCAAGGTGAGGTAGCTGCCGGCGCGCTTGGACAGCTTCACCTCCTCGCCACCACGCATCACCGTGACCATCTGGTGCAGCACGTAGTCGGGATAGCCCTTGGGGATCCCGAGATCGAGCGCCTGCAGGCCGGCCTTCACCCGCATCAGCGAGCCGTGGTGGTCGGCGCCGAGTTCGGTCACCGCGCGCTGCCAGCCGCGCTGCCACTTGCCGAGGTGGTAGGCGACATCGGGCAGGAAGTAGGTATAGGTGCCGTCTGACTTGCGCATCACGCGGTCCTTGTCGTCACCGAAATCGGTGGTGCGCAGCCACAGCGCGCCGCCTTCCTCGTAGGTGTGGCCGGCGGCGGTCAGGCGCTGCACGGTTTCCTCGACCTTGCCGTCGGCATACAACGACGATTCGAGGAAGTAGTTGTCGAAGCTGACGCCATAGGCGGCGAGATCGGCGTTCTGCTCGCGACGCAACGCGGCGACGGCGAACTTGCGGATGGCGTCGAGGTCGCCGGCGTCGTTCCCACCGGTGACGACATGGCCTTCGATCTCGACGCTGTCGCCGTGCAGATAGCTCTGCGCGACGTCGGCGATGTAGTCGCCGTTGTAGGCGTCGGCGGGCCATTCGGCATCGCCGGGCTTGTGGCCCCGTGCGCGCGCCTGCACCGAACGCGCGAGATTCTCGATCTGCACGCCGGCGTCGTTGTAGTAGAACTCGCGGATCACGTTCCAGCCGTTGGCGGCAAGCACGCGCGCGATCGAATCGCCGATCGCCGCGGCGCGGCCGTGGCCGACATGGAGCGGGCCGGTCGGATTGGCCGAGACGTATTCGACGCCCACGGTCTGTCCGGCGTGGCGGGTGTTGCGGCCGTAGTCGACCCCTTGGGCGTGGACATCGCGCACCACCTGCTGCCATGCCTGCGGCGCGAGATGGAAGTTGATGAAGCCCGGTCCGGCGATCTCGACGCGGGCGATCGCATCATTCTTCGGCAGCGCCTCGACCAGTTGTTGCGCCAGCGCGCGCGGATTGGTCCGTGCGGCCTTGGCCAGCAGCATCGCGGCATTACTGGAGAAATCGCCGTGGGCGTGTTCCTTGGGGCGTTCGATCACGAAGTCGGGGGCGACAGTGTCGGCGGGCAGGGTGCCGGCGGCGACCAGGGCGTCGATGCCCCGGGAAACAAGGGCGCGGAGCTGGGATTTCACGGGGTTTCTGGCAACGGCTTGATAGCCGGGCATTGTACGGCTTCGGGGGCCGCGCCCCTGCATTCACATCATCCCGCGTGCCGCCATCGAGACTGCCGGGCCGTCGCCGACCACGAAATGGTCGAGCAGGCGGATGTCCATCAGCGCCAGCGACTGCTTGAGGCGCTGGGTCACGGCGCGATCGGCGGCGCTGGGTTCGGGATTGCCGCTGGGGTGGTTGTGGCCGACGATCACCGCCGCCGCGTTGTGGGCCAGCGCGCGCTGGACCACCTCGCGCGGGTGCACTTCCGAGCCGTCGATGCTGCCCTGGAACAGTTCCTCGAAGGCGAGGCTGCGATGGCGGGTATCGAGGAAAAGGGCGGCGAAGACCTCGCGGCGCTGCCCGCGCAGGCGCCGGCTGAAATAGCGGGCGGCGACGTCGGGATTGGCCATGGCCTCGCCGCGTTCCAGTTGCCCGGCGAGGTGACGGCTGCCGAGTTCGAGCGCAGCCGCCAATCGGCAGGCGCGGGCCGGGCCGAGGCCGTGGAGCTCGGTGAGCCCGGCGGCATCGCGATCGAGCAGGCCGCGGACGCCACCGGCATTGGTCAACAAGCTGCGTGCGGTCGCCACCGCGTCCTGCCCGCGCACGCCGGAGCCGAGGAACAGGGCCAGCAATTCGGCATCGGAGAGCGTGGCCGCGCCGAGGCGCAGCAGCTTTTCGCGGGGACGTTCGTGTTCGGGCCAGTCGCGGATGTGCATGGTGGTTCGAAGCTTGATCTGCCACCCACTCTGGCGCTTGCAAGAGCGATGCGGCATCGGAATTCCGGGGCCATCGGGTAAGCTGGCGGCCTGTGATCGCGTCGGAAAACGCCGCAATGGCCGCCCCCTCCAACATCCTGCTGTGCGTGTGCGGAGGCATCGCCGCCTACAAGTCCGCCGAGCTGGTGCGCCGCCTGCGCGACACCGGCGCCGAGGTGCAGGTGGCGATGACCGACAACGCCCAACGTTTCGTGAGCGCGCAGACCTTTCAGGCGCTCAGCCATCGTCCGGTGCGCACCTCGCTGTGGGACGAGCACGCCGAAGCGGCGATGGGCCATCTCGAACTGGCGCGCTGGGCGGGCCGGATTGTCATTGCGCCGGCGACCGCCAACACGCTGGCGAAACTGGCGCACGGTTTTGCCGACGATCTGGTGAGCACGTTGTGCCTCGCATCGGAAGCGCCGCTGACGGTGTGCCCGGCGATGAACCACGTGATGTGGGAGCATCCGGCGACGCAGGCCAACATCGCGACGTTGCGCGCGCGCGGCGTGCAGGTGGTCGGGCCGAACGACGGGCCGCTGGCCGAAGGCGAAAGCGGGCCGGGACGGATGAGCGAGCCGGCGGAAATCGTCGCGGCGCTGACCGGAAAGCACCAGGCATGAGTGCACTGAACGGCAAGCGCGTGGTGGTGAGCGCGGGTCCGACCTTCGAGGACATCGATCCGGTGCGCTTCATCGGCAACCGCAGCAGCGGCCGCATGGGGTTCGCCATCGCGGAAGCGGCGATCGCGCGCGGCGCGCAGGTGGTGCTGGTCGCTGGTCCGGTGCATCTGCAGACACCGGGGGGCGTGCAACGGATCGACGTGCGTTCGGCGGCGCAGATGCACGACGCCGTGCTCTCGGCGTTGCCGGCCGACATCTATATCGGGACCGCGGCGGTCGCCGATTTCACTCCCCGCGCCGTTGCCGGCCACAAGCTGAAGAAGGTGCCGGGACAGGACACGCTGGTGCTGGAACTGGTGAAGACCGCCGACATCCTCGCCGATGTCGCCCGCGCAGCGAATCGCCCGCGCCTTGTCGTCGGGTTCGCCGCCGAAACCGACGACGTCGAAACCTATGCGCGCGGCAAGCTCGCGGCCAAGCGCATCGACATGATCGCCGCCAATCGCGTCGGCATCGCCGGCTGCGGCTTCGAATCCGACGACAACACGCTCGACGTGATCTGGGCCGATGGCCAACACCGCCTTGGTCCCGAGAGCAAGCGCGTGGTCGCCGAAGGCCTGCTCGACCTCATCGAAGAGAGAATCGCGACGCAATGAATCATGTTTTGCAGATCAAGCTGCTCGACCCGCGTTTTGGCGGCGAGTGGCCGTTGCCGGAATACGCCACCGCGTCCAGCGCCGCGCTCGATCTCCGCGCCGCCATCGATGCACCGCTGACGATCGCGCCGGGACAGGCGGAACTGGTGCCGTCGGGCATTGCCATCCATCTCGCCGATCCGACGCTATGCGCGCTGGTGCTGCCACGCTCGGGGCTCGGTCACAAGCACGGGCTGGTGCTCGGCAACGGCACCGGATTGATCGACGCCGATTACCAGGGCCCACTGATGATCAGCGTGTGGAATCGCGGGCGCGGGGCTTTTACGATGGCGCCGGGGGATCGCATCGCGCAGCTGGTGGTCATGCCGATCGTGCGCGTGGCGCTGGATGTCGTGGATGCATTCGAAGACAGTGCTCGCGGTGCGGGCGGATTTGGCCATACGGGCCTGCGCTGAAGCAGGCCTGCCACAAGGAACCGACAACGATGAAAACGCTGAGCCTGGGCGATACCGGATCGATGAAGCGCATGGTGCCGCTGCTGGCCGTGGTGCTGGTGCTGCTCGGCGCGTGGGCTGCGTGGTCGGCGCTGCGCCAATGGCGCGAATCCGGGCAATCGACGCAACTCGCCGCGACGCGCGATGGCATCGCCAACACGATGTCTTCCACGCTGGCGAAGCAATTGGCAGTCGCGCAGAAGGCGGCGCAGGCACCGGCCGTGGTGGGTGGATTGCAGGCCGGCAATTTCGCCAATGCGTCGGAAGGATTGGCTGCCGCATGGCCGGGCAGCGATCACGCCGAAGTCGTGGCGGCCGATCTGCAGGCGATGATGGCCGGATTGCCCGCAAGTGGTTACGGCCGCGCCGGTGTGGCGCAGACAGCCCTCGCCACTGGCAAGCCGGCGGTCGTGATCGCGCGCGATGGCGGGCAACCGAAATTGTTGATCGCAGTGCCACTGGCCGATGGCGCCGCGGTGGCCGTGGCGGCACAACCGGCGAAGGCGCTGACCGACGTGGTGGCGAAAGCGAATGCCGGCGGTGGCTATCTCGCGCTCAAGCAGGGCGACGCGACGCTGGCGCAGGCTGGCGACAAGGGTCTCGAAAACTCGAGCGACAAATCCTCGGCGACGATCAAGGGCAGTGACTGGACATTGAATGCATTCGCCGCACCGGTCGAACCCGGCCCGCTCGGTTTTGGCCGGGTGATGTCGGCGATCCTCGCATTGCTGCTGGTGACAGGTGGAATCGCGTTGCTGTGGCTGCGCCGGCGTTCAACCAAACAGGAAACCGTGGTTGAAGACGAAGGCACCATCGCGCCGGAGCACAGCGATGAACCGACCGTCGGTGACCTCGCGGCGCAGAACGAGACTGCGGCCGCCGAAGCCGCGGCGACCAAGGCAGACGCCGCGAAGGCCGGTGGCCCGGCGTTGCCCGATCCCGGCATCTTCCGCGCCTATGACATCCGTGGCGTGGTCGGCACGACATTGAGTGTCGATGTCGCGCGCCAGATCGGCCAGTCGATCGGCACGCTCATGCACGAGCACGGCCTCTACGACATCGTGATCGGGCGCGATGGCCGCCTTTCCGGACCCGATCTCGTCGGCGGCCTGACCGAAGGCCTGCGCCGCGCCGGCCGCAACGTGATCTCGATCGGACTCGCTCCGACGCCGCTGGTCTACTTCGGCGCCTACCACCTGCGCACCGGTTGCTGCGTGGCGGTGACCGGCAGCCACAACCCCCCGGACTACAACGGCTTCAAGATCGTGGTCGGCGGCGAGACCTTGTCCGGCGACACCATCACCGGGCTCTACACGCGGATTGCCGAGGGCACCTTGCACGAAGCCGAACAACTCGGCCGCATCGAGGAGCGCGACATCTCCGACGACTACGTCAACCGCATCGCTTCCGACATCCGCCTCGAGCGTCCGCTCGACGTCGTGGTCGATGCCGGCAACGGCGTCGCCGGCGACCTCGGCCCGCGCGTGCTGGAAGCGATCGGCGCCAACGTGTTCCCGCTGTTCTGCGAGATCGACGGCACCTTCCCCAACCACCACCCCGATCCCAGCGAGCCGCACAACCTCGAGGACCTGCGCCACATCGTGCAGACCCGCAAGGCCGATCTCGGCGTTGCCTTCGACGGCGATGGCGATCGCCTCGGCGTGATCACGCCGGCGGGCCACAACATCTTCCCCGACCGCATGCTGATGCTGTTCGCGGCGGACGTGCTGGAGCGCAACCCTGGCGCGATCATCGTCTACGACGTGAAGTGCACCGGCGCGCTGGCGCCCTACATCATGGGCCGCGGCGGCAGTCCGCTGATGTGGAAGACCGGCCATTCGCTGATCAAGTCGAAGATGCGCGAAGAGGAAGCCGAACTGGCCGGCGAGATGAGTGGCCACTTCTTCTTCATGGAACGCTGGTACGGCTTCGACGACGGCATCTATTCGGCGGCGCGCCTGCTGGAAATCCTCGCGCGCCGCAGCGAGGACGCCGATGCCGTGTTCGCCGAGATCCCGGAATCGATCTCCACGCCCGAGATCAAGGTGCCGGTCGCCGATCCGCACGCCTTCGTCGGGAAACTGGTGGCGAACGGCGGCTTCGATGGCGCACGCGTGACCACGCTCGATGGCGTGCGCGCCGACTGGAGCGATGGCTGGGGACTGGTGCGCGCATCCAACACCACGCCGGTGCTGGTGCTGCGTTTCGAAGCCAATACCCGCGAGCGCCTGGAAGAAGTGCAGGCGCTGTTCCGCAGCCGCCTGCGCGCGGTCGATCCGGCGCTGGAGCTGACGTTCTAGCCCGGGATCAGGGTTGTGGCGTCGCTGCCGCCGGCGCGATGCCGCCGTTCTGCCTGTAGTCGCGATATTGCTGCAACGCCCGCTGCAGTTCGCCGTCCATCGCCGCGTATTCGTCGCGTTTGCGCTGCAGGTCGGCATAGGCACCGGTGGTTGTGGCGGCCTGCTGGGTGATGGCGTCGTTCAACGATTTCGCGACCGGCCTGCCCTGCAGCTCGCTATTGGCCGCACGCAGCAGTGATCGCGACAGTTCCAGGCGATGGCTCGCCAGGCTGGATTGCGCGGCCACCAGCGACGCGTGCACGCCCTGCGAACGTTCGGCGTAGGCCTTGCGCAGCGCGTCTTCGCTGGGATAGGAGCTGGCCAATGCCATCTGTTGGCGGGCCTGGCTGGCTTGCGCCGCAACGCGCGCGGCCTCGAGCTTGTCGGCGGCGTCCTTGGCCGATTGCTCGGCGGGTGTCAGCGGGCGCGGGATGGTCTTGACCGTCACGCCGCTGGCGTTGATCTCGCGCTGGGCGCTGTCGGCGGCACTGGCCGGCATCGCATCGCCGCACACTGTCAGGCCGTGTTCGGTCCAGCAGCGCACCGTCTTGCCTGCGGGCTTGGTTTGCGCCTGCGCGGACAATGCAACACCCAATGCCGCCGCCAGGCCGGCAGCGGCGGCGAAGCGTCGCAGGTCAGGATTCGGTCGAGGTGCTTCCATAGCGCGAACGATACGCCAGCAGGGCGGGCTGGTCAGCACCCAAAGCGCCATTGCGGGCGCTCCATGCGAGGAGATCGTCAAGGGTTGAGACAGCGATCACGGGCACGCCGGCGCCGTCGCGGACACGTTGCACCGCCGAGCGGCGATCGCCATCGTCCAGCACCTCCTGGCGGTCGAGCGCGACCACGATCCCGCAAACGATGCCGCCACCGCCCGCGACCAGGTCGAGTGCCTCGCGGATCGCGGTGCCGGCGGTGATGACGTCGTCGACGATCAATACGCGCTTGCCCTGCATCGACGCGCCGACCAGGGTGCCGCCTTCGCCATGGTCCTTGGCTTCCTTGCGGTTGAAGGCGAGGCCGACATCGCGTCCGCGCCGCGACAGTTCGCAGGCGACCGCGGTGGCCAGCGGGATGCCCTTGTAGGCCGGCCCGAACAGCACGTCTGCGGCGAGATTGGCGTGTTCGATGGCATCGGCGTAGCACGATGCGAGGCCCGCCAGTCGCGCGCCGCTGTCGAAGCGGCCGGCATTGAAGAAGTACGGGCTGATGCGTCCCGACTTCAGGGTGAATTCGCCGAAACGCAGTGCGTCGGCTTTGATGGCGAGTTCGAGGAAACGTTCGCGCATGGCAGCGACCGGGAGCAAGACAGATGGCGGAATGATAAGCCCGCGGGGTGAATGGGGAACGCCGCGGCCGATCGGCTACTCTTCCCTGTCTCCCAGATTCCGGCACTTCATGCGAATCCTCAGTTTCAACGCCAACGGCCTGCGGTCCGCCGCCAGCAAGGGTTTCTTCGACTGGTTCGGCAAGCAGGACATCGACGTCATGTGCGTGCAGGAAACCAAGGCGCAGGAGCACCAGTTGCGCGTGCCGGAACTGCAACCGGACGGTTACACGTCGTGGTTCCGCGACGCCACCACCAAGAAGGGCTACAGCGGCGTGGCGATCTACAGCCGCCACGAACCCGATGAAGTGCGCACCGGCCTCGGTCGCGGCGACTTCGACGAGGAAGGTCGCTACATCGAGGCGCGCTTCGGCAATCTTTCGGTGGTGAGTTTCTACATTCCTTCCGGCAGCTCCGGCGACGTGCGCCAGGCGGTGAAGGAAGACGTGATGCAGTGGCTGCGGCCGATCCTCGACGAATGGCTGGCCAGCGGCCGCGAGTACGTGTTGTGCGGCGACTGGAACATCGTGCGCGCGAAGAACGACATCAGGAACTGGACCGGCAACCAGAAGAATTCCGGTTGCCTGCCGCGCGAGCGCGCGTGGATGAATTCGTTGATCGCCGATGCCTGCGGCGACGGCCTGGTGGAATCGCCGGCGCAAGGCTGGAAGGACAGCTTCCGCGTCGCCAAGCCTGATGTCGTCGAATACAGCTGGTGGAGCCAGCGCGGCGCGGCGCGCGCCAACAACGTCGGTTGGCGCATCGACTATCAACTGGTGACGCCGAAACTCGCCGAGTCGATCCGCCATGCGGAAATCTTCGCCGAACCGGGATTCTCCGACCACGCGCCGTACCTGGTCGACTACGCCACGCAGGAGTTCATGCGTTGAACATGACGACACAAGACAGTCGCTGGACGCGCGCGCTGGGCGTGTACGCCAATCCGCGCGTGCGCGCGATGCTGTTCCTCGGCTTTTCCTCGGGCCTGCCGTTCGCACTGGTGTTGACGACATTGTCGGCGTGGTTGCGCCAGTCCGGGATCAACCGAGCCACCATCGGCACCTTCAGCCTGGTGGGATTGGCGTATTCGTTGAAGTATTTCTGGGCGCCAATCGTCGATCGCCTGCCCATCCCGATCCTTGGGCGCCTGGGACGTCGCCGCAGCTGGATGCTGCTGGCGCAGGCATGCATCGTGATCGGCTTGGTGATGATGGCGACCACCAATCCCACGTCCGACGTCGCGCGCATGGCCATGCTGGCGGTATTCACCGCATTCGCGTCATCGACGCAAGATATCGCCGTTGACGCCTATCGCATCGAGGCCGCCGAGGAGAAGGACCAGGGCGGCATGGCCGCGGCCTACCAGATCGGCTACCAGGTCGCGCTGATCTGCGCCGGTGCCGGTGCGCTGACCGCCGCCGCCGGTTACGGCTGGACGACGGCCTACCTGATCATGGCGGTCTGCGCGTTCGTCGGCATCTTCACCACGTTCGCGATCGCCGAACCGAGCGCGCGGATCGATCGCGCGACCTTGCCGCCGGAACCGCTGGTGGAACGGTTCGAGCAATATGCGGCGCAGTGGCCGGAAGCGCCGCGCAAGCTGGTGGCCTGGCTGGTGGGCGCGGTGATCTGCCCCTTCGCCGATTTCTTCCAGCGCAAGGGCCTGAAGATCGGCCTGCCAATCCTGCTGCTGATCATCACCTTCCGCTTCAACTACACCACGATGGGCGTGGCGGCGAATCCGTTCTACATCGACATGGGATTCACGCTGAAGGAAATCGCGCTGGTGTCGAAGGTGTACGGCGTGATCATGACGATGGTCGGCGCGGTGCTGGCTGGCGTCCTGGTGCGCCGCATCGGCCTGCTGCGGACGATGCTGTTCGGACTGGTGATGCTGAGCGTCGCCAACCTGCTGTACGCCCACATGGCGGCGACCAAGCCGACCCTGGCATGGCTGGCGACGATCGTCAGCGCCGACAACCTCGCCAACGGCATCGCCGGCACGTCGTTCATCGCCTACATGTCGTCGCTGACCAGCGCGCGCTACACCGCGACGCAGTACGCGTTGTTCGGCACGTTGTGGAGCCTGCCGGCGAAGTCGCTGGCCAGCCAGTGGGGCAAGATCGTCAACGCCTGGGGCTATCCGGTGTTCTTCACCTACACCGCCGCGATCGCAATCCCGGCGATGTGCCTGCTCTTGTGGATGCTGTGGCGCGAACGTCGCGGCGAAACCACGGGCGTGGACGCCGCGGAGCCCGGCGCGCGCTGAAACTCAGCGCCGCCGCGGCAGCAGCCAGTCGCGGAACTTGTTCGAGAACGTGATCGCCGGTGAATCGACGAAGCGATGGAACACCGTCGCGGCGAGATAGATCACCGGCAGCACGATCGCGCAGGCGGCGATCGCCGACACGTCGTAGTCCCAGTCGCGCGCTTGCAACGCGTTGAAGACCATCGCCGCGAGGCTGGCGACGATGCACAGGTGGATCAGGTAGACCGAGAACGAGACCTTGCCGAGGAACATCAGCAGGCGGGTCGCGGCCAATCTCGCGAATACCGTGTTGTGCAGCAGCGCCGCGACGATCAGTCCGCCGGCGATGAAGTTGCCGACCATGTAGGCGTGTTCGCCGAGCAGCGGCTGCATCCACGCATATGACGCGGAAGTGTTGTGGACACCGGCGAAATACAGTCCGGCGGCGAGCATCAGCAGGGAAACGATGCCCGGCAGGCCGCGCAACCACATGCGCACGGCGCTGCCGATCACGAATGCCAGCAGGCCGTACATCATTTCCTCGTCCAGAATTTTCGTTGCGCCCAGCATCGCCACCGCGACCGTGCAGGCGGCCAGCAGGACCGCACGCAACCGCGACCAGCGATTGAAGGCGCAGCACAGCGCGAAAATCATCCATGAGCCCCACAGCTCGATCCGCATCGTCCACAGGATCGGGTTGTAGCGGCTCTGCCCGGTCACGAACACTTCCCAGGCGCCATTGCGCAGTGCGCCGGGGAGCGACGCCGGGAAATCGCCGAAACCCTGGATCCACACCGAGAGGTCGCTGTAGTCGACGTCCATCCATTCGATCACCGCCCATGCGAACACGCAGGCGGCGATGCACGGCAATGCAAGACGCGGATAGCGCTTCAGCACCAGCCCGAAGACGTCACGGTCGCTGCGACCGAGGGCGACGTGGGTGAGGATGTAGCCGCTCAACACGAAGAACACGAAAACCGCAGCGCTGCCGGAATACAGGAAGGCAAACGGCGAATCGTGGACAAAGCGCTGGACCGGATGATCTTCCGGATCGGCCAGTCCCCAGAACGCATGCAGCCATGGCCAGAACACCAGCGCGAAATGCGAGCACACCACCTGCAGGCAGGCGAGCCCGCGGATGGCTTCGACCGGGGCGAGTTTTGCGGCGGCTGGCTTGGCGTTCAAGCCGGATAGATTGCACCAAGCACGCGCGGCCCGCGAGCGCCGGTGACCGACGGCAGGTTGCCGGGCAGGCCGAGCATGGTCTGGCGCGCCAGCCAGGCGAAGCCGATCGCCTCGACGTGGTCGGGATCGATGCCATGCCGCGCGACCGATTCCACCTTTGCCTGTGGCAGCTGCTGCGCAAGTTTCGCCATCAGCACCGGGTTGTGGGCGCCACCACCGCAAACCAGCACGCGACGCACGTCCGGCAATGTCGAATTCAGCGCATCGGCGACCGTGCGCGTGCTCAGTTCCGCCAATGTGGCTTGCACGTCGGCGGGCGATTCGCCACCACGCAGGCGCGCTTCCAGCCAGCGCATGTGGAAATGTTCGCGACCGGTGCTCTTCGGCGGTGGCGTGGCGAACCACGGATCGTCGAGCAGGCGATCGCGCAGCAATGGATCGATTTGCCCCGACGCCGCCAGCGCGCCATCGCGGTCGTAGCGCTCGCCGGTGTGGTGCTCGCACCAGATGTCCATCAGCGCGTTCGCCGGGCCGGTATCCCAGCCGCGCACGCCATCACCGCTCGCGGGCAACAAGGTGACATTGGCAATCCCGCCAAGGTTCAGCACCGCGCGATCCTCGCTGGCATCGTGCAGCAATGCCGCGTGCAGCGCCGGCAACAACGGCGCACCGTGTCCGCCTGCGGCCATGTCGCGACGCCGGATATCGCCGATGGTGGTGATGCCGGTGCGTTCGGCGACAAGATTGGGATCGCCGATCTGCAACGTGAACGGTGATCTGGCGTAGGGGCGATGACGCAGTGTCTGGCCGTGCGATCCGATCGCGGTGACCTGCGCGCGATCGACGTTCGCTTCGTCGATCAACCGGTTCGCGGCCGCGGCGAAGGCGGCCCCGACTTCGTGGTCGAGCTCGCCAAGTTCGTCGATCGAGGTGACGTCGACGCCCTGCCCGAGCGTGAGCAGGCGCTGGCGCAATTCGTCCTGCCACGGCTGCGCCAGTGCGTGCAGGCATTCGGCGTGGAGGCGGCCGTTGCGATCGTCGAAACGCACCAGCGCGGCATCGATGGCGTCGACGCTGGTGCCCGACATCAGGCCGATGTAGAGGCCGTCGGCTGCGGCCATGATCAGCCGCGTCCCGGCTTCGTCGCTGCGCTGGCGACGATGGTGTCGCGATCCATGTCGGGATAGATGATCTTCTCGACGGTGCGGATCTTGGCCATCGCGCGCTGGGTCTGCTGGCGGAACGCGACCAGCATTGCGCCGGACAGCGGGGCAGGCGGCGCCATCGTCACCGTCAGCGGATTGCGATAGACGCCGTTGACGCGGAATTCGTAATGCAGATGCGGACCGGTGGCGAGTCCGGTGCTGCCGACGTAGCCGATCACCGTGCCCTGGGCGATGCGCTCGCCGGGGCGGATGTGGGCGAAGCGCGACATGTGCGCATAGAAGGTGCTCTGGCCGCTGCCATGGTCGAGTTCGACCACGTTGCCGTAGCCGTGCTGCTGGCCGACGAATTTCACCCGCGCGTCGCCGGCGGCCATGATCGGCGTGCCGGTACTGGCGGCGTAATCGACACCCTTGTGCATGCGCATCCGGCCGAGGATCGGATGCATGCGGTTGCCGAAGGTCGACGACAGTCGCGCGTATGGAATCGGCATGCGGATGAAGGGACGCTTCAGCGAAGTGCCATTGGCCGAGAAGTATTCCGGTTTGCCGTCGCGCATGTAGCGAAAGCCGGTGTGCAGTTCGCCATCGAGGGTGAAGGCCGCTGCCAGCACGCCGCTGGTCGTCACCAGTTCGCCGTTCTTCCACGCCTGGTCGACGACCACGCTGAAGCGGTCGCTCGGCGAGAGGTCGGAATCGAAATCGATGTCGTACTTGAAGATCTCGTCGGTCATTTCCTCGACGTTGGCATGCGTCAACCCGGCCTTGCGCGCCGATTCCCACAGGTTGTCGCCGACCGTGCCCGACAGCACCACGGTCCGGACTTCGGTTTCCTGCGGCAGCACTTTCGCGGCGACCGCGCCGCCGTCCTTCATGCTCAGCTCGACCTTGTCGCCGCCGCGCTGGAAGCGGATCGCGCGCAGCAGGCCATTGCCCGGCGCATCGATCGACAGTTCGGAGCCGGGGCGCAGCTTCGCCAGCGAGGCGCGCGCATCCGGCGACTTCATCATCTGCGCGACCTGGGCCTTGCTCACGCCCAGCGAACCGAGCAGCGCATTCACCGATTCGCCCTTGCGCAGGTTCACCACCGCCCATTGGCCGCCCGCCTTCGGCACCGGCTGGCTGATTTGCGGCAACGGCAGCGCCAGCGACGCCAGCGGCATGGTGGTCGTCTTCGCGAAGGCATGGTCCATGCCCGGCACCAGCACCGCGCACAGCACGGCGATGCTGGCCAGCAGGGTGGCATGCGCCCAGTGGCGGTGGGTCCAGCGGCCGTGGAAGCCCGGCGGCAGCCTGGAAACCACGTGGCGGGTCAGGGCGGCTTCGCGGAGTTGGCGCAGGCGGGAGTGGCGCGCCGCATCGGCAATCGGGTCTTTCATTCAGCAGAGTCCACGCGGCGTGAAAACCGCCGGAAGCGGGCACCTTAGCCGCGTGGGGAATCCCGCGTCAATTGCATGATTCCATTGGATTTTCGGGGTCCGGACGGTTTAACGTAATGTTGACGTTTCCTCCTCCCCATTTGACCCCATTCAGGAATTGCCGTGTCTGCTGCCGCCTTCGATCCCGATCCCGCTGTCATGAGCATCCTCGCCCGCGGGGCAGATGAGCTGCTCAAGCGCGAGGAGCTGGAAGCGCGGCTGAAGCTCGGGCGCCCGTTGCGGATCAAGGCCGGCTTCGATCCGACCGCGCCCGACCTCCACCTCGGCCATACCGTGCTGCTCAACAAGATGCGGCAGTTCCAGGACCTCGGCCACCAGGTCATCTTCCTGATCGGCGACTTCACCGGGATGATCGGCGACCCCACCGGCAAGAACATCACCCGCAAGCCACTGACCCGCGAGGACGTCAAGCGCAACGCCGAGACCTACGCGACGCAGGTGTACAAGGTGCTCGACCGCGAGCGCACCGAAGTGCGCTTCAACAGCGAGTGGTTCGACAAAATGAATTCCGCCGACATGATCAGGCTGGCGGCGCAGCACACCGTGGCGCGCATGCTCGAGCGCGACGATTTCGCCAAGCGCTATGCCGCGCAGCAGTCGATCGCCATCCACGAATTCCTCTATCCGCTGGTGCAGGGCTACGACTCGGTGGCGCTGAAGGCCGATGTCGAACTCGGCGGCACCGTCCAGAAGTTCAACCTGCTGATGGGCCGCGGCCTGCAGGAACACCACGGCCAGCCGGCGCAGATCGTGCTGACGATGCCGCTGCTGGAAGGCCTCGACGGCGTCCACAAGATGTCGAAGTCGCTGGGCAACTACATCGGCATCGACGAGCCGGCGATCGACATCGTCACCAAGACGATGAAGATCGGCGACGCACTGATGTGGAAATGGATCGATCTGCTCAGTTTCGATATTTCCATCGACGACGCGAAGCAGTTGCGCGCGGCGATCGAAGGCGGCGAGCTCAATCCGCGTGACGTCAAGTTGCGCCTCGCGCGCGAACTGGCCGCGCGTTTCCAGGGCGACGCCGAAGCCGACACCGCGATCGCCGGTTGGCATGCCGCCGTGCGCGGCGAAGGCGACGTCGGCAACCTGCCACTGCACGAAATCGCGATTCCTGCCGAAGGATTGCGCATCGCCGCGTTGCTCACCGCTGCCGGCATCACCCCGAGCAATTCCGAAGCCAACCGCAAGCTCAAGGAGCGTTCGGTGCGGATCAACGGCGATACCTTCGAGGATGCCGCGCACGTCTTCCAGCCGGGCTTCGAAGGCGTGCTGGCGGTCGGCAAGCGCAACTTCGCGCGGGTGAAGCTGGTCGCGGCCTAAGCCGTCTCAATCCGTGCGGCATATGCTGTACGGATGAGTCCCGGACGTTATTCGCAATCGCAGGCCAAATTCTCCGACAGCCAGGCGCATGGCGCCGGCTGCGAACTGATCCTGGTCGAGGGCGATTCCGCCGCGCGTTCCGTGCTTGCCGTGCGCGATGCCCGCACGCAGGCGGTATTGCCGCTGCAGGGCAAGCCGTTGAATGCCTGGCGCGCCGATGCCGCCAAGGTGCGCGACAACATCCTATACAAGCAGATCGCCGAGGCGCTCGGGTTGCCCGACGCCGTCATGGACGAAGCCGCCGACGGGTCGCAGTCTTTGCATTTCGAGCGCGTGGTGCTGCTATTCGATCCCGACGCCGACGGCATCCACATCACTGCGTTGATGCTGCTGTACTTCGCGCGCTGGTTGCCGGTATTGCTGGAATGCGGGCAGGTGTGGATCGTACGGCCGCCGATGTTCACGCTGACGAACACCGCCATCGACACGGTGGTGCAGGCATATTCGCCGACGCACCGCGATGCCTTGAAGAGGGCGATGGGCGGGCAGGCGGACTGTCACCGCCATCTCGGGCTGGGCAGCCTGCCGCCGGAATTGCTGCGGCGAACCTGCGTCGATCCGCGCACCCGCCAAAGCCGGTGCGCGGGCGTGGAGGACGTCGAGGCGGTGCTGGCGACCTTGATGCCTTAAGCGACTTTCGCGATCGCCATTCCCATCAGGCCCAGCACGCAGAAGAGTCCCAGGAACCACGCCAGGCTGCGCATCTGAGGGCGGTTGCCGATATAAAACAACCCGTGCAGCACCCGGAACACCACGAAGCCGATCGCCAGCCAGGTGATCGTCCCGTGCGCGACGCCCGCGAACTGCGCCATCAGCACCGACGCCGCGAATGCCGGAAACGTCTCGAAGCCGTTCAACTGCGCGGCATTGGCGCGATGGCTGCGGGCATTGTCCTGCTGCGCCAGCCAGCCACGCGGATCGCGATTATCGTATTTGTCGCCGGAGGCCTTGGCGATCGTCACCCAGGCGTAGGGCAGCAACGCGGCGATCAGGATGCAGAGATAGGGGGTGGTCATTTGTTCACGGGCGCGATCGGCGTCGAGAACGCGATCACGGTGGCGCCTTCGATCGGCCCGGTCCTGGCGCTGGTGTGGACATAGAGCTTCACCTGGTGTTCGAACACCATGCCGCCCTGCACCACCGCGTTCGGCCCGATGATGATGGTGGGAATGCGGGTGATCTGCAGCGGCAGGCCGTTCCAGCCGCCCTTGGACTTCTTCACCCACAGCTTGCCGGCGACATGCGAACCGATGCCGACCGTGATGTCGCCGCTGACGGTGCTGATGTCCTTGCCGACCTGCGCGCGCACCAGGCCGATGCCGCCATTGACGGTGGTGATGTCGCCCTTCACGCTGCCGCCATCGGGCAGGTAGACGTCGCCATTGACGGTGGTGATGTCGCCGTTGATCGTCGCCCTGGTGCCGAAATGCACGCCGCCGTTCACGGTGGTCGCGTCTTCGTTGATCGTCACCGAATTGCCGGCCTTGATGCTGCCGTTCACGGTGGTCGCACTCGACACGCTGGCACCGTCGCCCAGGCGCACGCTGCCGTTGACGGTGCTGGCGGAACCGGCGTGCTCGCCGGCGGCGACCTCGACCGAGCCATTGACCTTGGAAACATCCTTCTGGGCGTGCACGGTCGAACACGCGGTCAGCAGGGCGAGGACGATCAGGGCGCGATGCGGGGTCATCGAAAGCTCCGGAGTTGCGGGATTCGCGGGAAGCATAGAACGCCTCCGCTACAATCGCATGCGCCGAAAGTCACCAGGTCCAAAGGCCCGTGCCCTCAACCATCTCCGCCCGCCCCAAGCCCGTCGTCCTGCTCATCCTCGATGGCTGGGGCCATCGCGAAGATCCCGCCGACAACGCCCTGGCACAGGCCGATTTGCCGAACTGGCGGCGCCTGCTGGCGACTTGCCCGCACACGCTGATCCATACCGAAGGCCGTCATGTCGGCCTGCCCGATGGCCAGATGGGCAATTCCGAAGTCGGCCACATGAACCTCGGTGCCGGCCGCATCGTCTACCAGGACCTGACGCGTGTCGATGCCGCGATCGAGGACGGTTCGTTCTACACCAACGCCGCGCTGGTCGCCGCCTGTGCTGCGGTCAAGCGCGATGGCGGCACCCTGCACGTGATGGGACTGCTGTCGCCCGGTGGCGTGCACAGCCACGAAGCGCATATCTTCGCGATGCTGGAACTGGCGCATCGCCAGGGCGTGGCGAACGTCGCGGTGCATGCCTTCCTTGACGGCCGTGACACGCCTCCGCGTTCGGCGGCGGCGAGCATCAACGCGCTGCAATCGTTGTGCGATCGCCTCGGCAATGCGCATATCGCCAGTGTTGGTGGACGCTATTTCGGGATGGATCGCGACAAGCGCTGGGATCGCGTCGAACGCGCGTGGGACGCGATCGTCGAGTCGCGCGCCGAGTTCACTGCCGGCAACGCGATGCAGGCATTGGATGATGCCTACGCGCGCGGCGAGAACGACGAGTTCGTGCAGCCGACCGTCATCGCCGGCGCCATGCCGATGCAGGATGGCGACGCGATGGTGTTCATGAACTTCCGCGCCGATCGCGCGCGCCAGATCACGGCGGCGTTCGTCGATCCCGGATTCGACGGTTTCGCCGCGCGACGTCCGCGACTCGCGACCTTCGTCTGCCTGACCGAATACGACGCCAAGCTGCCGGCCACGCTGGCGTATCCACCCGATTCCCTGCACAACACGCTGGCGGAAGTGCTGGCGGCGCATCACCTCAGCCAGTTGCGCATCGCCGAAACCGAGAAATACGCGCACGTGACGTTCTTCTTCAGCGGCGGGCGCGAAGACCCGTGGCCGGGCGAGGATCGCGTGCTGGTGCCGAGCCCGAAAGTCGCCACCTACGACCTGCAGCCGGAAATGAGCTGCCCGGAAGTGACGGCGAAGCTGGTCGACGACATCCGCCACCAGCGCCACGACGTGGTGATCTGCAACATCGCCAATCCCGACATGGTCGGCCACACCGGCTTGCTCGCTGCCGCGGTGCAGGCGGCGGAAGCGGTGGATATCGCGATCGGTGCGGTGGTCGATGCCGTGCGCTCGGTGCATGGCGCGTTGCTGGTCACCGCCGACCACGGCAACCTCGAACAGATGAGCGATCCCGCGACCGGCCAGCCGCATACCGCGCACACCGTCGGCCCGGTGCCGTTCGTCTATGTCGGCGAACGCGATGCGCAGCTGCGCGTTGGTGGCGCCCTGCGCGATGTCGCGCCGACCATGCTCGACCTGCTCGGCATCGCCAGGCCGGCGGAGATGACCGGATCAAGCCTGATTGAAGCCGGCCCGATTGAAGCCGGCCGGGTCGAGGCGAGCCCGACCGGATCATGAATCGAACGCGCCTCGTCATCGCGGGAATGCTGCTGGTGACGGCAGTGGTCGCGTCGGCGCAGCAATCCCAGCACGCGACCGAACGCAAGCTCAGGGAAGTGCGCAAGGAGATGCGCCAGGTCAGCACGGAACGCAAGGAAATCGGCGGCGAACGCGTCGATGCCAATGCCGATCTCAAGGCGGCGCAGCAGAAGGTCGGCGACACCTCGCGCGCGGTGGCCAAAACCGATGCCGACATCCATTCGCAACAGGGCACGCTCGATGCGCTGGAAACGAAACGCATCGAACTGGAAACGCATCTCCAGTTGCAGAAGAAGGCCCTGTCCGCGCTGGTGCGGCAAGCCTATCTCGCCGGCGACAACGCGCCGCTCAAGGTCTTCCTGTCGCAGGATCGCGTCGCCGAAGGCCAGCGCGCACTCACCTATTACGCCTACCTGCAGCGCGATCGCAGCGCGCGCATCCATTCGATCGATGCCGACCTCGCCGCCCTGAAACAGACGCGCGCGGACATCCAGCGCAGGCAGGGCGAATTGCAGGCATCGCGGCAGAAACAGCAGGCGCAGCTGCTGCAACTGGAACAGGACCGCAAGGCGCGCACCGCGTTGCTGGCGCAACTCGACGTGCAGTACCAGCAGCACGTCCAGCGCGAACAGCAGCTCGGCCAGAACGCGAAGCAGCTCGAAGGATTGCTCGCCAACCTGCGCGCGGAAGCGGCGCGGGCCGCACGCGAACGCCAGCTCGCCGCCGAACGCGCGCGCAAGGCCGCGGCGGTGGAAGCGGCGCGCATCGCGAATGAGCAGGCGAAGGCCGAGGATGCCGCACGCGCCAAGGGATTGCCGCCGCCACCGCCACCCAGGCGCGAACCGCCGAAGCAGGTCGTGCGCGGACCGATGATCCAGGTCGGTGGCCTCGGCTGGCCGGTCTCCGGCACGTTGCTGGCGGGATTCGGTGGCGAGCTTCCGGAAGGCGGTGCGAGCTCGGGCCTGCTGATCGCCGCCGCCGCCGGCACGCCGGTGCGCGCGGTGGCCGATGGCCGCGTGGTGTTCGCCGAATGGATGAACGGCTATGGCCTGATCAGCATCGTCGACCACGGGAATGGCTACATGAGCCTGTACGCCCACAACGATGCGCTGCTGCGCGACGTCGGCGCGACGGTGCATCGCGGGGATGCCGTCGCCAGCGTCGGCACGTCGGGGGGGCTGTCGCGGCCCGCGGTGTATTTTGAATTGCGCCGGAATGGCAGCCCGGTGAATCCCGCGGTGTGGCTGCAGAAACGCTAATGTTGCCGGCGTATCGTTCCGTCATCCCGAGCGCAGCGAGGGATCTGTTTCCGAATTCGCGGAGTCCCGGCATGCGTCGTACTTTTTTCGCCATCCTTCTTGCCTTCACTGCATGGCCGGCGCTTGCGCAAACCACGGCGCCCGCACAAGGCAAGCAGGACAAGGAGATCAGCGCCAGCGACGATCCCACTGCCGCGACCAGCGAGAGCAAGGCGGTGCCGTTGGGCGAGATCCGCCGTTTCGTCACCACCTACGAGGCGGTGAAGAACGCCTATGTCGAACCGAAGACCGATACCCAGCTGATGCACTCGGCGGTGCGCGGGCTGCTGCTCGATCTCGATCCCCACAGCGTCTATTTCGATCACGACGATGCCGAACGTTTCGACGAGGACGCCGAGGGCCAGTACGAAGGACTCGGCATCCAGGTGCAGCAGCAACCCAATGCGACGCTGCGGATCGTCGCGCCGATGGATGGTTCGCCGGCGCAGAAGTCCGGGCTGAAGTCGGGCGACATCATCACCGCCATCGACGGCAAGCCGGTCGATCGCGACAACGGCAATCGCCAGTTGCGCGGCAAGGCAGGAACGCCGGTGCGGTTGACCATTCGTCGCAAGGGCGTCGCCAAGGCCTTCGACGTCAAGGTGGTGCGCGCGAAAATCGTCGTGCCCAGCGTCGAAACGAAGATGCTCGAACCGGGTTTCGCCACGGTGCGCGTGAGCGGTTTCCAGGCCAATACCGCCGTCGAGTTCGAACAGGCGATCACCAGGCTCGAGCAGCAGTCGGGCGGGAAACTGCGCGGCTTGATCATCGACCTGCGCAGCAATCCCGGTGGCCTGCTCAACGCCGCCGTGCAGATGGCCGATGACGTCGTCGATTCCGGGACCATCGTGTCCACCCGCGGACGCCAGAAGGAAGGCGATACCGTCTATACCGCCAAGCCCGGCGACCTCCTCGACGGTGCGCCGATCGTGGTGCTGGTCGATGCCGGTTCCGCCAGCGCATCGGAAGTGCTGGCCGGTGCACTCAAGGATCTCAAGCGCGCACGCATCGTCGGCAGCCGCACCTTCGGCAAGGGTTCGGTGCAGAGCCTGCTCCCGCTCGACAATGGGGATGCGGTCAAGCTGACCACCGCGCGCTACTACACGCCCAGCGGCAAATCGATCCAGGGCGTCGGCATCAAGCCCGACGTGATCGTGCGCGCGGATGGCAAGCAGGCGTCGGCCGGCGACTACCGCGAATCGGCGCTGCCGGGCCACCTGCGCGGCGATGACGAAGGCGCGCCGGGGGATGACGATACCGGTGGTGAAGTGCTGGACGGGCAGGCGCCGTTGAACGCGGCACTGGTGGAACTCAAGCGCATGGCCGGCGTCACCGCGCCGGCGCCGCATGCCGCTGCGCCCGCGGCGAAGCGCAAGCCTCAGTAACCGCTCTGGCGGCGCAGCCGCCGCGCCACCGCGCCGCGTTGCAGGAAGGCGAAGGCGAGACCGAAGACGAACCCGGCGAGATGCGCCACCCAGGCGATCTCGCCGAAGGCCGGGCCGATGTAGGCGAAGCCGACCTGCAGCAACGCCCAGATGCCGATCAGCAGCGAGGCCGGCGCGCGCACGAATTCCAGGAACAATCCCAGCGGAATCACCACGCCCAGCCGCGCACGCGGGAACAGCGCCAGATAGGTACCGATCACCGCCGATACCGATCCGCTGGCGCCGATGATCAGCCGCGTCGGGTTGTCGATGGTCATCGCGGTTGCCAGGTTCGCGACCATGCCGCCGAACAGGAACAAGGCGAGCAGACGCAGGCTGCCCAGCTTGCGTTCCGCCGGCATGCCGAAGATCAGCAGGAACACCAGGTTGCCGAGCAGGTGTGCCCAATTGGCGTGGAGGAATTGCGAGGTCAGCAGCCGGAGCGCCGGGTGGACCAGCGCCGCCGGACCTTGTCGCGCTGCGGAATACAGGTTGGCCGGCAGCGTTGCCCATTCGTTCAGCAAGCGGGCCGTGACGGCGTCCGAAGGCGCCCAAATCGCGAAGAAGCCCGCAACCATCGCCAAGGCCAGGGCGGGCGTGGCCCAGGGACGGCTTGGACGGGCATGGTCGGGCACGGAAATGAACATCGGACGGGCGCCTCGCGCGGGGGGAACGACGGCTTGTCCAGCATGTTACCAATCAGTTAAAAGCACGCTATAGTCCGGCACATACCGTGCCGTACCGAACGCCCTTCCTGGAGATTTGCATGCACACGTACACCCAGCGTCTTTCGATTCTTGCGATCGCCGTGATCGGCGCAGTTGCCGCCGGCCAGGCTGGCGCGTCCGGCTTCCAGCTGCGCGAGAACAGCGTCAAGAACATTGGCAAGGCCTATGCCGGTTCGACCGTCGCCACCGATGGTTCGTCGGTCTACAACAATCCGGCGGCGATGGTGAATGCCGGTGGCAACCTGTTCCAGGCCGACGTGGCCGGAATCGACCTGACCGCCAAATTCAGTGGTTCGGGCAAGTATGCGACCGGCCTGCCGATCTCCGGCGGCAACGGTGGCGATCCGGGCGCCCTGACCGCGGTGCCGGCGATGTCGGCGATCTTCAAGATGAAGGGCTCGCTCGAAGGCCTGACCCTGGGCGTTGGCGTCGATGCGCCGTACGGCCTCAAGACCGAGTACGAAAAGGGCTGGATTGGTCGTTACAACGCCACCACGTCCAGCGTGAAGACGGTTGACCTGACGCTTTCGGCTGCCGTGCAAATCACGCCGATGCTGAGCGCTGGCGTTGGCCTGATCTATGAACGCATCGACGTGACCCTGGGCAAGGACATTCCGTTCGGCACCATCCTGGCGGGCGTCAATCCGGCCCTGATCAATACGCCGGACGGCAACAGCACCCTCAAGGGCAAGGACAATGCCGTCGGTTTCATCGCCGGCGTGCAGATCAAGCCGAGCGACCGCTTCACCATTGGTTATGCGCACCGTTCGGCGATCCGTCACCACATTGACGGCAATGCCGACTTCACCACGCCGGCTGCCTTCCAGGGCTTGCAGCCGGGCTTCCGCGCGCTGGCCGCCAACGCGGCTTTGCCGGCTGCGCAGCGTGCACAGCTGGCGGCGCTCGGCAACGGTTTCGTCGATGCCAAGGGCCGCGCTTCGGTGTCGACGCCGTCCACCGATACGATCAGCGCCGACTGGAAGGTCAGCGATCGCGTCAACCTCTACGGTGAATTCCAGCGCACTGGCTGGAGCTCGCTGAAGAGCGTCGACATCACCTTCTCCAATCCGTACCAGCCGCAGAGCAGCGAAGCCTTCAACTGGAAGGATTCGAGCTTCGTCTCCGTGGGCGCCGACTTCAAGCTCAACGACAGCTTCACCCTGCGTGGCGGCGTCGGCTTCGACAAGACGCCGACCAACGATACCGACCGCACCCCGCGCCTGCCCGACAACGATCGCACCCTGATCTCGATCGGCGGCACCTGGAACGCGACCAAGGCGCTGTCGGTCGATGCCGGCTTCACCCGCGTCGAGATCAAGAGCCCGACTGTCAATCTTCCGGTCAACACGGCTGACGGTCGCTACAACTCGTTGCAGGGCAGCTTCAAGGGCCATGCCAACGTGTTCGGCATCGCCGCTTCGTACAAGTTCTGATCGCTGCATCGAGCTGCACAAAAAAGCCCCGCTTCGGCGGGGCTTTTCTTTGCTCGGACAACGGCCGGAACCGATCAGTCGCCCAGCGTCAGCAGACTCGCATTGCCGCCCGATGCGGTGGTGTTCACCGTCACCGTCTTCTCGGTGGCGAAACGCGGCAAGTAGTGCGGGCCACCCGCCTTGGGACCGGTGCCCGACAGGCCCTGTCCACCAAACGGTTGCACGCCGACCACCGCGCCGATCTGGTTGCGGTTGACGTAGATGTTGCCGACGCGTGCGCGATTGACGATGCGGTCGATCGTCGCGTCGATGCGCGAATGCACGCCGAGGGTCAGGCCGAAACCCGTCGCGTTGATCGCGTCGACCACCTTGTCGAGGTCTTCGGCCTTCCAGCGCACCACGTGCAGCGCGGGGCCGAAGTTCTCGCGGGTGAGCTGGTCGATCGACTGCAACTCCCACGCGGTCGGTGCGAAGAACGTGCCGTGTTCAGTGCCCGGATCGAGCTTGGCCTGGGCGATCGGCTTGGCGACTTGCTGCATCTTCGTGGCGTGAGCATCGAGCAGCGCCTTGGCATCGGCATCGATCACCGGGCCGACGTCGGTCGAGAGCAGGCCGGGATCGCCGACCTTCAGTTCCGCCATCGCGCCGGCGAGCATCGTGATCACCTTGTCGGCGATGTCGTCCTGGACCAGCAGGATGCGCGCGGCCGAGCAGCGCTGGCCGGCCGAGGTGAAGGCCGACGCCAGCGCATCCTTCACCACCTGTTCCGGCAGTGAGGACGAATCGGCGATCAGCGCGTTCTGGCCACCGGTTTCGGCGATCAGCACGGCGAGCGGACCGGCATCGCGGGTGGCGAGCGCGCGGTTGATCAAACGCGCGGTGTCGGTCGACCCGGTGAAGGCGACGCCGGCCACGCGCGGATCGCGGGTCAGCGCGGCACCGACGGTCGCGCCATCGCCCGGCAGGTATTGCAGCACCGCGGCGGGGACGCCGGCTTCGTGCAGGATCTTCACGGCGGCGTCGCCGATCAGGTTGGTCTGTTCGGCCGGCTTGGCGATCACCGAATTGCCCGCGGCGAGCGCGGCGGCAACCTGGCCGGTGAAGATGGCCAGCGGGAAGTTCCAGGGGCTGATGCAGACGAACACGCCGCGACCGGACAGCTGCAGCGTGTTGGATTCGCCGGTGGGACCGGGCAACGCTTCGACCACGAACTGTTCGCGCGCCTGCAAGGCGTAATAGCGCAGGAAGTCGACGGCTTCGCGCACCTCGGCGACGCCGTCGGCCAGCGACTTGCCGGCTTCCCTGGTGCACATCGCCATCAACTGCGGCATCCGCGCTTCCATCAGGTCGGCGGCTTTTTCGAGGATCGCGGCGCGGGCATCGACCGGCGTCGCGTCCCATGCCGGCTGTGCATCGACGGCATTCTTCAGCGCCTGCGCGATGATCGCTTCATCGGCGGCGCGCCAGTGGCCGACCACTTCGCGGCGATCGGCCGGATTGGTCACTTCCTGTGCCGGGCCGCCCGTGCCCGCCCCCGGAACCTGCGGACCCGCGGTCCAGGTGCCGGCGCCGGCGTTGTCTAGTTGCGCGGCGAGCTGGCGCAGCTGGTCGTCGTTGGCGAGATTGATGCCCATGGAATTGTCTCGTGCCTGGTGTTGCGCGCGATAGAGCTGGCGTGGCAGCGGAATGCGCGGATGGGGGATGGAGTCGAAGCCGGCGACCACTTCGAGCGGATCGCGGATCAGGTCTTCGATCGCGATCGATTCGTCGGTGATGCGGTTGACGAAGCTGGAATTGGCGCCGTTCTCGAGCAGGCGGCGCACGAGGTAGGGCAGCAGGTCTTCGTGCGAACCGATCGGCGCGTAGACGCGGCAGGGCACGTCGAGGCGATCGGCCGGGATCACTTCGGCGTAGAGATCGTCGCCCATGCCATGCAGCTTCTGGAACTCGAACTTGCGCCGGCTATCTCCATAAGAGCCCGCCATCCGGTGCACTGCCGCGATCGTCTGCGCGTTGTGGGTCGCGAACATCGGATAGATGGCGTCGCCGGCATCGAGCAGTCGGCGCGCATTGGCCTGGTAGCTGACGTCGGTGTTCTGCTTGCGGGTGAACAGCGGGTAGCCGGCGAGGCCCTCCATCTGCGCGCGCTTGATCTCGCCGTCCCAATAGGCGCCTTTCACCAGGCGCACCGGAATGGTGCGGCCGAGTTCGCGGGCCTTCGACACGATGTAGTCGATCACGAACGGTGCGCGCTTCTGGTAGGCCTGGACCACGATGCCGAAGCCGTGCCAGCCGGCCAGTGACGCGTCCGCGAGCACCTGGAAGATCAGGTCCAGAGAGATCTCGAGGCGATCGGTTTCCTCGGCGTCGATGGTCATGCCGATGTTGTAGCGCTTGGCCTGCTGCGCCAGCGCCAGCAGGCGCGGGCCGAGTTCGGCCAGCACGCGTTCGCGCTTGGCGTGTTCGTAGCGCGGATGCAGCGCCGAGACCTTGACCGAAATCGACGGCGCGGAAATTTCGTCGCTGAACGGGCCGGTCGCCCCGATGGCGTCGATCGCCTTGCGGTAGGACTCGAAATAGCGGTCGGCGTCGGCCTGCGTCAGCGCGGCCTCGCCCAGCATGTCGAAGGAATAGCGGTAGTTGGCGAAGTCGCCCTTGCGCGAGCGCTCCAGTCCTTCCTGGATGGTGCGGCCGAGCACGAACTGGTGGCCCATGATCTTCATGGCCTGGCGCACGGCGCTGCGGATCACCGGCTCGCCGAACTTGCCGATCATGCGGCCGAGGGCACCGTACGCATCGCGCTGGGTGTCGTCGGCGAGATTGACCAGCTTGCCGGTCAGCATCAGGCCCCAGGTCGAGGCGTTGACCAGCAGCGAATCGGACTGGCCGAGATGGCGCTTCCAGTCGGCATCGCCCAGCTTGTCGCGGATCAATGCGTCGGCGGTGGCCTGGTCGGGGATGCGCAGCAGCGCTTCGGCCACGCACATCATCAGCACGCCTTCCTCGCTGCCGAGGTCGTACTGGCGCATGAAGGCTTCGACCACGCCCTGGTCGGCGGCGCGCGCGCGGACCCGGCGGACCAGATCGGCGGCGGTGGCCTGGATGGCTGCGCGGTCGGCATCGGGCTGGCGCGCCTGTGCCATCAGGTCGCGGACGTGGCTGGCCTCGTCGAGGATCCAGGCGTGGGTGATGGCGTCGCGCAGGGCGGTCGGCACGGGCGGGAGTTCCGGGGAAAGCAGCTCGGACATGCTGGAAATTGACCGGGAATCGGGCCGAATGAGACGCACATTCTAAGGGCGCGGTGGCGTCGGGCGCCATGCGCCGCTAACATGGATGGGTTACGCCTGTTCCCTGGGGTTGAAGAATGATGCAAACGCGTTGGTTGCGATTTGGGGCTGCGTTGGCAGCGTGCGTGCCGATGGCTGCGTGGGCGCAGGCGGCCGATCCGCATCGCTGGCAGCTGAACATGGGCAAGGGTGTGACCCCGATGGCCCACAACGCCTACAACACCCACATGTGGGGGCTGTGGATGTGCGTGGTGATCGGGGTCATCGTGTTCGGCGCGATGTTCTATGCCCTGTTCGCGTTCCGCAAATCGAAGGGCGCGGTGGCGGCGAAGTTCAGCCACAACACCCGCGCCGAGATCATCTGGACGGTGATCCCGATCATCATCCTGGTCGTCCTGACCATTCCGACCATCCGCAACCTGGTCTACGTCTACGACACCGGCAAGTCCGACATGACGGTTCGCGTCACCGGCTTCCAGTGGCCGGCCTTCGGCCTCAAGCAGGACGCCATCCCCGGCATCGTCAACGAAGCCTGGGTGAACATCGAGCAGCCGGGCATCTATCGCGGCCAGTGCGCCGAACTCTGCGGCAAGGACCATGGCTTCATGCCGATCGTGGTCAAAGCGGTGACGATGGAGGAATACAAGGCGTGGATCGCCGAACAGAAGGCCGCCAAGGCCGCCGCAGCGGGCTGAGCGCGCACCGCGCGCCGCCCTGACCCAGATACAGCGAGGTTTCTCCCATGTCCGCGACCCATCCCGCCGTTGACCATCACGACGATGCCCACCACGGGCACAAGCAGTCGTTCGTCGAGCGCTGGTTCTTCTCCACCAACCACAAGGACATCGGCACGCTGTACCTGCTGTTCGCCTTCGTGATGGCGATCATCGGCGCCGCATTGTCGGTCGGCATCCGCGCCGAGCTGATGCAGCCGGGCCTGCAGTACTTCAAGCCAGAGCAGTTCAACGAACTGACGACGATGCACGCGCTGGTGATGATCTTCGGCGCGATCATGCCCGCCTTCGTCGGCCTCGCCAACTGGATGATCCCGATGCAGATCGGCGCGCCCGACATGGCGATGCCGCGCATGAACAACTGGTCGTTCTGGATCATGCCGTTCGCCTTCACCCTGCTGCTGTCGACCTTCTTCATGAAGGGCGGCGCGCCGGCCGGCGGCTGGACGATGTATCCGCCGCTGATGCTGCAGGGCGGTGCCAACGTCGCGTTCACCGTGTTCGCGATCCACATGATGGGCATCAGCTCGATCATGGGCGCGATCAACATCATCGCTACCGTGCTCAACATGCGCGCGCCGGGCGTCGACCTGCTGAAGATGCCGATCTTCTGCTGGACCTGGCTGATCACCGCCTTCCTGCTGATCGCGGTGATGCCGGTGCTCGCCGGCGCGGTCACCATGCTGCTCACCGACCGCTTCTTCGGCACCAGCTTCTTCGACGCCGCCGGCGGCGGCGACCCGGTGATGTACCAGCACATCTTCTGGTTCTTCGGCCATCCCGAGGTCTACATCATGATCCTGCCGGCGTTCGGCGTGGTCAGCGAAGTGATCCCGACCTTCAGCCGCAAGCCGCTGTTCGGCTACCAGGCCATGGTGTACGCGACCGCCTCGATCGCCTTCCTCTCGTTCATCGTGTGGGCCCACCACATGTTCACCGTCGGCATGCCGCTGGGTGGCGAGATCTACTTCATGATGGCGACGATGCTGATTGCCATCCCCACTGGCGTGAAGGTGTTCAACTGGGTCAGCACGATGTGGAAGGGCTCGCTAAGCTTCGAAACCCCGATGCTGTGGGCCGTGGCCTTCGTCTTCCTGTTCACCATCG
Organism: Lysobacterales bacterium; assembly: GCA_019510195.1. Lineage (GTDB taxonomy): Bacteria > Pseudomonadota > Gammaproteobacteria > Xanthomonadales > Xanthomonadaceae > Solilutibacter. Next base: position 50,829 of record JAEKKW010000056.1, read on the forward strand.
GCGGCTTCTCCGGCCTGATGCTGGCGCTGGTGCCGGCGGACTTCCAGTATCAGGACACCTACTTCGTGGTGGCGCACTTCCACTACGTGCTGGTGACCGGCGCGTTGTTCTCGATCATCTGCGCGATCTACTACTGGTGGCCGAAGTGGACCGGCCGCCTGTACAACATGAAGGCCGCGAACTTCCACTTCTGGTGGACGGTGATCTTCGTCAACCTGTTGTTCTTCCCGCAGCACTTCCTCGGACTGGCCGGCATGCCGCGCCGCATTCCCGACTACAACGTGGTGTTCGCCGACTGGAACCTGGTGAGCTCGATCGGCGCGTTCGGGATGTTCCTGACGCCGTTCATGATGTTCGCCATCCTTTACCACTCGAAGAAGCACGGCGCTCTCGCTCCGGCGCGTCCGTGGGAGGGCGCGCTCGGCCTGGAATGGACGCTGCCTTCGCCGGCACCGCACCACAGCTTCACCACGCCGCCGGTGATCAAGCTCGGCGACCTCGCGCATGGTGATCCCGAACACATGGATCATGACTGAGCGACTCGCCAGCACGGATCCGCAAGTCGCCGCGGCGCGCCATCGCGCCCGGCGCACGGCGTGGATGGTCGCCGCCGTCGCGCTGGCGATCTATCTGGCGTTCTTCGTGCTGGGAATGACCGGGCATGTCCGCTGAAGCCGCGCACCATTCGACCCGTGGCGTCGGCAAGCTGGTGCTGGTGATCGCCGTCGCCTTCCTGGTGACGTTCTCGCTGGTGCCGTTCTATCGCATCGCCTGCGAGAAGGTGCTGGGCGTGCGCCTGGCGAAAGGCCCGAACGAAGCCGCCGCGATCGCCGCGGCACCGGCGGCGTCGCGCTGGATCACCGTGCAGTTCGACGGCCGGGTCAATTCCAGGTTGTCGTGGGATTTCGCGCCCAACCAGTTGCAGATGCGCGTGGAGACCGGCAAGCCGTATTCGGCGACGTATCGCGCCCACAACAACAGCAGCCATGTGGTGGTCGGCAACGCGGTGCCGTCGATCGCGCCGGCACAGGGTTCGAAGTATTTCGCCAAGACCGAATGTTTCTGCTTCACCGAGCAGAAGATGCAGCCGGGCGAAACGCGCGACATGCCGGTGCGCTTCGTGGTTGACCCCGCGCTGCCGTCCGACATCGATATGCTGACGCTGTCCTACACGTTCTACCAGAATGACACCCTGACCGAGCGCGCACTCGCCGCCGGCGCAACAACGGCGGCTGCGGCCGCGCCCTGACGAGAGAAACCATGGCCAAGACGGACGCCCACGCTCCCGACCACAACGTGTACTACGTGCCGCACAGCAGCCCATGGCCGGTGATCGCGTCGGTCGCGCTGTTCACCACCATGCTCGGTTTCGGCGGACTGCTGAACCATGACAGCTGGGGCAAGACGACCTTCATCGCCGGCCTGGTGTTCCTCGCCGCGATCCTGTTCAAGTGGTTCGCCGACGTCATCACCGAATCGGTGCGCGGCTACTACAACAAGCAGGTCGACACCTCGTTCCGCATGGGCATGGTGTGGTTCATCTTCTCCGAAGTGATGTTCTTCGCCGCGTTCTTCGGCGCACTGTTCTATACCCGCCAGTTCGCCCTGCCGTGGCTGTCGGGCGAAGGCCACGGCGGCAGCACCAATGCGCTGCTGTGGGAAGGCTTCACCGGCGGCTGGCCGACCAATGGCCCGGCCACCATCGGCGGGACATTCAGCACCGTGCCGGCCTGGGGCCTGCCGTTGCTCAACACCCTGATCCTGCTGTCGTCCGGCGTCACCATCACCATCGCCCACCACGCGCTGAAGGCCAACAAGCGCGGCACGCTGCTGTTCTTCCTCGGCTTCACCATCCTGCTCGTCTGCACGTTCCTGTTCTGCCAGGCCAGCGAGTACCGCGAGGCCTATCACGAACTGAACCTGACGCTGGCCTCCGGCATCTACGGCTCGACCTTCTTCATGCTCACCGGCTTCCACGGCCTGCACGTGACGCTCGGCACCTTCATGCTGATCGTGATCTGGCTGCGCTGCCTGAAGGGACATTTCAGTCCGCAGGACCACTTCGGCTTCGAGGCGGTGGCGTGGTACTGGCACTTCGTGGACGTGGTGTGGTTGATGCTGTTCCTGTTCGTGTACGTCCTCTGACGCACCGGAGCTCGCAGTCGCGTTGTTGCTGCGCCCTTGCGCGAATCCTCATTGACTGCAGGTCAACTCCGGTTCGCGCAAGGACACGCGCCTAGCGGCTGCATCGCCCGATGCGCCAGAACCTTCGGGTGATGTTCCGCATCATTTGGTGATGCGTCAGGAAGTCAGCCCGGATTGCTTCCCACGCCGTGCGGCGTGATCCAGCCCATATAGATGGCAAGGATGATGAAGAGGATCAGCGCGATGGACAGCGCGATGCGGCGCGTCAGCGCATTCACCGTGCGCTTCGACTGGCCGCGATCCGTCAGCATGTAATACAGGCCTTGGCCGAGGTTCCAGACGATCAGGATGAGTACGCCCACTATCAGCACGAGCTTCAGCGACGGATTCATGGCGACGGCCTGTACGGTGACGATGCCGCGATTATCGCAGCTTGCGGGCAGGTTGCGATGAAACGCCTGCGCTGGTGGCTGCTGGCGATCGTGGTGGCGGCGTTGTTCGGATCGCTGGGGGTCTGGCAGCTCGGGCGCGCGCAGCAGAAACGGGCGATGCTGGCCCAGGCGCAGTCGACCATCGCACAGCGCCATGCGCTCGCGCTGACTGCGGCCTCCGATCCGGCGCGGGTTTCCGATTACGACTGGGCTGCCGGTTCCGGTCGTTTCCTGTCGTCCCCCGCAGTGTTGCTCGACAGCCAGGTCCACAACGGCCAGGTCGGCGTGCGCGCGTATCGTGCATTCCTGCCGGATGGCGCAACGCAGCCGCTGCTGGTCGATCTCGGCTGGTTGCCGGTGCTTGATCGCCACCACATGCCGGCATTGCCGCCGCCGGAATTGCGCGAGGTGCGCGGCTTGCTGATGCCGCCGCCTTCGCACGGATTGATGGCGCCGGTCGCCACGCGTTTGCCCGATGGCGACGTGCTGGTGACGGCGACATCGGCGAAGGACCTGCCGGCCTTGCTCGGCCATGCGGTGCTGGCGCCGCGGGTGTTGCGCCTCGATCCCGGCATGCACGTCGGCGGCGAACGCGACCTCGACGTGCTGCCCAACACCATGCCGCCGGAACGCCATGTCGCCTACGCGGTGCAGTGGTTCGCGATGGCGGCCACCATCCTCATTCTCGCCCTCCTGTTGAATCGCCGTACGCGGCGTCGAGATGCCCATGTCTGATCCGAACATGCCCGCTGTCCGCAATCGCAATCGCCGGATGTTGCTGGCGATCGCCCTGTTGTTCCTCGGAAGCTTCGTGCTGGCCGGCGCCTTGCGTTTTTCCGGCTGGCGTCCGCAGGGCCTGAAAAACAAGGGCGAACTGCTGCAGCCGCCGACCGACCTGCGTGGTGTCGCGTTGCAACTCGCCGATGGCTCCGCCTATCCGTGGTCGCCGCAGGATCGGCGCTGGCGCATCCTCGCGGTCCCCGCGGCCGATTGCCGCGAACGCTGCGACAAGCTCGCGCACGATCTCGACATCGTCTGGCAGGCACTGGGCCACGATCGCGATCACGCCGACGTGTTGTGGGCGGGCGCGGTGCCGGCTGGCGCGCCAGGGACCAGCGCGCCGCGCGCGGTCGGACCACTGGATGTGCTGAAAGTCCGCCTGCCGCGTGCCGACGCGCCCACTGCCGCGGTGGTGTACGTGATCGATCCCAATGGCTTCGTGGTCTTGCGGTACGCTCCCGGGTTCGATCCGGCCGATCTGCGCATGGACCTCTCCCGCCTGTTGAAGCTGCAATGAGCCGACCCCTCGTTCCCGTGCTGTCCCGCCATTTCCATCGCCTGGCCTGGCTGGCGACGGCGCTGGCATTCACCGTGATCGTGTTCGGCGCGTTCGTGCGCCTGTCGAATGCGGGCTTGAGTTGCCCGGATTGGCCGACCTGCTACGGTCGCGCGGCGTGGCCGACAGCGACCAGCGACATCGCCAACCACGCAGCGACCGCGATCCGCGAACTCGATCCGACCAAGGCCTGGCGCGAGCAGATGCATCGCCATCTCGCCGCGACGCTCGGCTTCCTGGTGTTCGTGCTGGCGGTGATCGCCGCGCGCCGGCGTCGCCTCGGCATCCTGCAGGTGATCACCTCGGCGATCCTGGTCGCACTGGCGATCCCGCTCTACATGCGCGGCATGCACCAGGCATCGGCGGCGCTCGCGATTGCCGCGGAAGCGATATTGCTGGCGGCGGCGTGGCGCTGGAACAACGAGGACCTGTCGCGCGTGGCGATGCTGACCTTCGCGGTGATCATCGTGCAGGCGCTGCTCGGCATGTGGACGGTGACGTGGTTGCTGAAACCCGTCGTGGTGATGGGCCATCTGCTGGGCGGCTTCACCACGTTCGCGCTGCTGGCGTGGATGGCGTGGCGCGCGACCAACGTGCCGATCCGGCTTGCCGATACCCGCCTGTTGCGGCGACTGCTGATTGCTGGGGTCGTGTTGCTGACGATCCAGATCGCGCTCGGCGGCTGGACCAGCTCGAATTACGCGGCACTGTCCTGCGGCGCCGGCAGCATGTCGATCGACAATTTCCCGAAATGCGCCGGCCACTGGTGGCCGACTGCCGATTGGCACAACGGTTTCGTGCTGTGGCGTGATGCCTTCATGGGACACGGCGGCGTCGATTACGAAGGCGGTGTGCTTGATGGCCAGTCGCGCATCGCGATCCAGATGGCGCACCGGATGATGGCCTGCGTGGTCTTCCTCTACACTTGGTGGCTGGGCATCCGCCTGATCCGCCTGCCGGGCATGCGCACCTGGGGTGTGCTGCTGGCATTGCTGGTGACGACGCAATTCGCGCTCGGCGTCAGCAACGTCAAGCTGGCGTTGCCATTGCACGTGGCGGTGCTGCACAACGCCGGCGCAGCGATCCTGCTGTTCCTGCTGGTGTCGCTGCTGGCGCGCATCCAGCGTCCATTGCGGGCGGCGCAACCGGCATGACGAGCTGGGCGCACTACTGGCCGTTGACCAAGCCGCGCGTGGTGGCGCTGATCGTGTTCACCGCGCTGGTCGGCATCTGCCTCGCGATCCCCGGCCTGCCGACCGCGGAAGACCTGCGCCATGGCGCGCTCGGCTTGCTCGGCATCTGGCTGGCGGCGGCATCGGCGGCGGCGATCAACCATTTGATCGATCGTCGCATCGACGTGCTGATGGCACGTACGCAACATCGTCCCCTGCCAACGCATTCGCTGACGCCGCGCCAGGTGCTGGTGTTCGCGTTGCAGCTCGGCGCGGCGTCAATGGCGATCCTGGTCATCGGCGTCAACTGGATCTGCGCGCTGCTCACCTTCGCGTCGCTGATCGGTTACGCCGTCGTCTACACCGCATGGCTGAAACACGCGACGCCGCAGAACATCGTGATCGGTGGCCTGGCCGGCGCCGCACCGCCGCTGCTCGGCTGGTCGGCGGTCACCGGCATGCACGGTCACTGGGATTGGCCGTACGCGTTGCTGCTGGTGCTGATCGTCTTCGTGTGGACCCCGCCGCATTTCTGGGCGCTGGCGATCTTCCGTCGCGCCGACTACGCGAAAGCACTGGTGCCGATGCTGCCGGTGACGCACGGCGTCGAATACACCCGCAAGCAGATCCTGCTCTACACCATCCTGCTGGTCGCGGTGAGCGTGTTGCCGTGGGTGGCGGGCATGAGCGGCGTGTTCTACCTGGGCGGCGCACTGTTCCTTGGCGCGGTGTTCGCCTGGTATGCGTGGAAACTGCAGAATCCGCCCGACGAGCTGTTCGCCATGCAGGTGTTCAAGTACTCGATCATCTACCTGATGGCGCTGTTCGCCTTCCTTCTCGTCGACCATTGGCTGCTGCCGTGGTTGCGGCCGGTGCCGCCGTTCGTGATGGAGCGGGTTTGAGGCGCTGGATCGGGTTTAGTGCCCCAACAATCGCGTCACCCCGATATTCACCAGCAAGCCACCCACGATCAACCACGCGAACAACGTCGTCGCCAGCAGCAACGGCTTGAGTCCGGCCTGGCGGATCGCGCCGGCATGCGTGCGCACGCCGAGCGCGCCCATCGCCATCGCCAGCAGGAAGGTGTCGATCATCAGCACTGCATCGACCAGCGCCTTCGGCAGCAGGTGGAAGGAATTGAACGCGCCGACCACCAGGAACAGGATCGCGAACCACGGGATCACGATCGGTGCGCGCTTGCCGCCGGTGTCGCTCTTGTCGCGCAGCCAGGTCGACAGCAGCAACAGGAACGGCGCCAGCAGGATCACGCGGATCATCTTCTCGATCACCGCGATGTTCGCGGCTTCGTCACCGACCGATTTGCCGGCGACCACCACCTGCGCGACTTCGTGCACGCTCGAGCCGACATAGAGACCATAGGCGTGCTGGGTGAAGCCGTGGTGTGATTGCAGCAACGGCCAGAACAGCGGATACAGGAACATGGCGATGGTGCCGAACACCACGACCGTCGCCACCGCGACCGAGACCTTGTGCGCCTGTGCCTTGACTACAGGTTCGGCGGCCATCACCGCGGCGGCACCGCAGATCGCCGCGCCCGAACCGATCAGGATCGAGCTGTCGCGATCGAGCTTGAACACGCGACGGCCGAGGAACAATGCAAGCAGGAAGGTGCAGGTGACCATGATGACGTCGACGACAATCCCGGTTGCGCCGACGCCAAGGATGTCCTGGAAGGTGAGGCGGAAACCGAACAGCACGATGCCGACGCGCAGCAGGCGCGAACGCGCGTAATCGACGCCGGGTCCCGCGTGCCCCGACATGCGCGGGAACACGCTGTTGCCAAGGATGATGCCGAGCACGATGGCGGTTGGCAGCGCGCTCATGCCAAAGCGCCTGGTCCACGGCTCCAGCAGCATTGCGGCGAGGGCGAGGGCGGCAGCGAGCAGCAGGCCGGGCAGACGGGCGCGCCAGGGGTTCAATGTCGTGACAGTCATGGGGTCGGGATGGCTGGAAGGGAGAGGAGGCTCGTGCTCAGGATGCGTGCCGCAGTCGCAACAGTTCGCGCAGTTCGGTTTTTTCGTCTTCGCCGAGATCGCGGATGCGCGATTGCAGCTGGTCGATGCGTTGCTGGGTCGTCTGTTTCGACAGCTGCGCCAGCACGCCATCGAAATCGAGCGTCCATTCTTCCGGGCCGCCGGGCTCGCTCGACGTGGCGAGCTTCTGCAATGCGCCGGCATCGGGATGATCGGAGAATGTTTCGAGGATGCCGGCGGCGGTCAGTCCGGGTCGCGCCTTCAGCACGTCGAGCAGCTCGATCAACAACGGAACGCCCGCCAGTTGCAGGGATTCGAATTCGTAGGGGGCGGGCGCGCGTTCGGCCAGCGGCGGATGTTGCAGCAGCAGGGTGATGGCGTGGCGGACCAGGCTGCGCTTCGCATGCATGTTCGAATTCGACGGCGCTGGTGCGCGCGCAAACGCATGGGCATCGGTGACATCGACATTGGTGAGTTCGCGGATGCGCGCGACCATCGCGTCACGGAAACCGCCGTCGGGGATTTTCGCGATGTCGGCGCGGCAGCGATCGACGAGCGTCGCCTTGCCGGTCACCGAAGTCAGCGACACGCCCTGCATGCGTTCGGCGAAATACACTTCGGACAGCGGGGTGGCGTGCGCCAGACGTTCCTCGAACCTGGCGTGGCCTTCCTGGCGGATCAGGGTGTCGGGATCCTCGCCATCGGGCAGGAACAGGAAGAACGCCTGTCTCCCGTCCTTCATGCGCGGCAGCACCGATTCCAGCGCCTTCCACGCCGCGCGACGACCGGCGGCGTCGCCATCGAAGCAGAACACCACGTCCGGCGCGTTGCGGAACAGCAGTTCGGCGTGCTCGGGCGTGGTCGCGGTGCCGAGCGTGGCGACCGCATAACGGATGCCGTGTTGCGCCAGCGACACCACGTCCATGTAGCCTTCGACCACCAGCAGGCGTTCGAGTTTCGGATTCGCCTGGCGTGCCTGCCACAGGCCGTAGAGTTCGCGGCCCTTGTGGAACAGCGCGGTTTCCGGCGAGTTGAGGTATTTCGGGGTGTCGTCCTTGTCGAGCACGCGGCCGCCGAAGGCGATCACGCGGCCGCGGCGATCGTGGATCGGGAACATCACGCGATCGCGGAACTTGTCGTAGACGTGGCCCTTGTCGTTGCGCGAGAACAGACCCGAGCGTTCCAGCAGTTGCATGCGCCGCTGGTCGGTGCCGAGTTCGTCGCGCAATCCGTCGTAGCCCTGCGGTGCGTAACCGATGGCGAACGCTTCGCGGGTCGCGGCATCGACGCCGCGCTGGTCGAGATAGGCCTGCGCGCGGCTGCTCGACGCGAGCTGGCGCTTGAAGAACGCGGCGGCGGCATCGAGCGCGCCGAACAACGGCTGCGTTTCCGGATTGGCGGCGCGCTGGGCGGTATCGCGCGGGATTTCCATGCCGGCGCGCCTGGCCAGCTCATCGATGGCATCGAGGAATTCGAGGCGATCGAACTGCATCAGGAAGTTGATCGCGCTACCGTGCGCGCCACAGCCGAAGCAATGGTAGAACTGCTTGGCGGGCGAGACGAAGAACGATGGCGAGCGTTCGTCGTGAAACGGGCAGCATGCGGTGTATTCGTTGCCCTTCTTCTTCAGCGGCACCCGCGCATTGACGATCTCGACCACATCGGTGCGGTTGAGCAGGTCGTCGATGAAGGCGTCGGGAATGCGGGCCACTACATTTCCGCAAGCTTGCGCAGTGCTGCGCCGCTGACGCGCTGGACCGTCCATTCGTCCATGCCGACGGCGCCAAGCGAGCGATAGAAATCGATCGACGGCTGGTTCCAGTCCAGCACCGACCATTCGAAGCGGCCGCAATCGCGCGCGATCGCCAGCTTCGCCAATTCCACCATCAGCGCCTTGCCGAGCCCGGCGCCGCGATGGTCCGGGCGCACGAACAGGTCTTCCAGATAGAGGCCGGGCTTGCCGAGGAAGGTCGAGAAATTGTGGAAGAACAGCGCGAAACCGGCGGGCGTGCCATCGACTTCGCCGATCAGCACTTCTGCCGCCGGCTTCGGTCCGAACAGCTGCGCGTGGAGATCGGCTTCGGTGGCGACCACTTCATGTGCAAGCCGCTCATATTCGCCGAGCGCGCGAATCAGCTCGAGGATCAGCGGCACGTCGGCGGCGATCGCCGGACGAATGACGATGCGCGCGCTCATCGCGATCAGCCGGCGAGCTTCTGCTTCACCAGTTTCGACACCTCGGACATGTCGGCCTTGCCGGCCAGCTGCGGCTTGAGGACGCCCATCAGCTTGCCCATGTCGGCGGCGCCAGTGGCACCGGTCTGGGCGATGGCGGCATCGATCGCGGCGGCAATCTCGCCTGCGTCCATCTTGGCCGGCAGGTAGTGCTCGATGATCGCCATCTCGTCGCGCTCGATCGCGGACAGGTCTTCGCGGCCGGCCGCGTCGTACTGGCTGATCGAATCGCGGCGCTGCTTGACCATCTTCTCGAGCACGGCCAGCACGGCGGCATCGTCCAGCTCGATGCGCTCGTCGACTTCCCTCTGCTTGATCGCCGCATTGATCAGGCGAATCACGCCGAGACGGGTCTTTTCGCCGGACTTCATCGCGGCCTTCATGTCGTCGGTGAGCTGGGTCTTCAGGGACATTGTGGATTCCTTAAAGGCGAGGTCTCGCCAAGTGAGTGCTGGCAGCGCGTTGCGACGCGTTCAGCAGTATTGCGCGTGAACGTCAGCGCGCCCCCCAGAAATGCGAAAAGCCGGTCACGCTCGCGCGTGCCGGCTTTGTCGATCCGGAACCGCAAGCGGCTCAGTACAGGCGCTGGCGCTTGGTCACGTCACGCGACATGCGGCGCGACTGGCGCTTCACGGCGGCAGCGGCCTTGCGCTTGCGTTCCTGGGTCGGCTTTTCGTAGAACTCGCGCTTGCGCACTTCGGCCAGCACGCCTGCCTTCTCGCAGGTGCGCTTGAAGCGGCGCAGGGCAAATTCAAAGGGTTCGTTTTCGCGGACTTTGACGGCAGGCATGTGATGTTCCGAGTGGAAACCGACCAGATGGCCGGAGTGAGCCGGGGATGATAGCCCATTCACCGGGAACCGCGCAAGCCGGTATCCTGAGTGGATGAAAGTGCTGGGCATCGAATCCTCCTGCGACGAAACCGGTGTGGCGGTCTACGACACCGCCCTGGGCGGCGCGCGCGGACTGGTGGCCCAGGCGGTTTACAGCCAGATCGAGCTGCACGCCCAGTACGGCGGGGTGGTGCCGGAACTGGCCAGCCGCGACCACGTGCGCAAGACCCTGCCGCTGGTCCACCAGACCCTGGACGAGGCCGGGATCAGCCCCGGCGAGATCGGCGGGGTGGCCTATACCGCCGGGCCGGGACTGGTCGGGGCGCTGCTGGTCGGGGCCGGGGTGGCGCGATCGCTGGCCTGGGCGCTGGACGTCCCGGCGATCGGGGTCCATCACATGGAAGGTCACCTGCTGGCGCCGCTGATGCAGGACGAGGACCCGCCAGCGCCGCCGTTCGTGGCCCTGCTGGTCTCCGGGGGGCATACCCAGCTGATCCATGTCGAGGCGATCGGCCGCTACCGCCTGCTCGGCGAAACCCTGGACGATGCCGCCGGCGAGGCCTTCGACAAGACCGCCAAACTGATGGGCCTGCCTTATCCGGGTGGACCGCAGCTCGCCGCGCTGGCCCAGCAGGGCGTGCCGGGACGCTTCCATTTTTCGCGTCCGATGACCGATCGCCCCGGACTCGATTTCAGTTTCAGCGGATTGAAGACCCAGGTGCTGCTGGCGTGGCGCGACAGCGACCAGTCCGATGCGACCCGCGCCGACATCGCCCGCGGTTTCGAGGACGCGGTGGTCGACACGCTGGCGATCAAGTGCGAACGCGCGCTGGAGGCGGCTGGTTGCGACACCCTGATCGTCGCCGGTGGCGTCGGCGCCAACCGGCGGTTGCGGGAAAAATTGCAGGCGACGGCGACCAGGCGCGGCGGTCGCGTGGCGTTCCCGCCGCCGGCGTTGTGCACCGACAATGGCGCGATGATCGCCTTCGCCGGTGCCTTGCGATTGCAGACCGGGCAGCACGAGGATCTCGGCATCCATGTCGTGCCGCGCTGGGACATGGCGACGCTTCCGGAGATTGCATGAGCGACATCGTCTTCATCGAAGGACTGGAAATCGACGCGCTGATCGGCATCTACGACTGGGAACGGCGCATCCGCCAGACGCTGGTGTTCGACGTCGAGATGGCGTTCGACAACCGCGTTCCCGCGGCCAGCGATGACATCGGGGACACGCTCAACTACAAGGCGGTCAGCAAGGCGCTGATGGCCTACGTCGAAGGCACCGGTTTCGGGCTGGTGGAAACGCTGGCGGAACGCTGTGTCGAACTGATCCTGCGCGAGTTCAAGGTGTCGCGGGTGCGCCTGAAGCTGAGCAAGCCGGGCGCGGTGCGCGGCGCGCGCGCCGTCGGCGTCATCATCGAACGGACACGGGACTGACATGGGGAAGGCGCTGTTGAGCCTCGGCAGCAATGTCGATCCGCGGCGCCACCTGCAGGCGGCGGCGGAAGCCTTGCGCGCGAGGTTCGGCGATGTCCGGCTGTCGTCGATCCATCGTTATCCGGCGGTCGGCTTCGCGGGCAGCGATTTCCTCAACGCGGCGGCGGTGATCGACAGTGACCTCGATCCGCAATCGCTCAATGACTGGCTGCACGCACTGGAAGACGCGCACGGACGCGATCGCGGCGGCCCGCGTTTCGGCGATCGCACGCTCGATATCGACATCGTCTACTACGACGACCGGGTGATGGAAGGCGAGGGCCATCTGCAATTGCCGCGGCCGGAAATCCGCCATGCCTTCGTGCTGAAACCGCTGGCAGAAATCGCGCCGTGTTTCATCGATCCGGTGCAGCGCGAATCACTGGCGGCACTGTGGGCGCTGCATCCCGATCACGATGCGCGGTTCGACCGGGTCGACTGGAACGCGTGACGGAGGTCAGCCGTCGAGCAGGCGGCCGCCGTCGATGTGCAGGATTTCGCCAGTGGTGAAGCGCGCGGACGCCAGCAGCCAATGCACCGCTTCGGCGATGTCCTGCGGCGTCCCCGTGCGCGCCAGCGGCGTGCGCGCGACGATCGCGGCCTGGCGCGCGGCATCGACGCTGTCGCGTTCCGGCCACAGGATGGCGCCTGGCGCGACGGCATTGACGCGGATGTCCGGCGCCAGTTCCAGCGCCAGCGATTTCGTCATCATCACCAGTGCGGCCTTGCTCATGCAGTAGGCGGAATGCACGCGCAACGGGCGTTCGCCGTAAATGTCGGTGATGTTGACGATCGCGCCCTGGCTCGCGCGCAGATGCGGAGCGGCAGCTTGTGCAAGAAAGAATGGCGCGCGGACATTGGCATCGAACAATGACTGCCACTGCGCTGGCGTGGTCTTGCCGATCGGTGTCGGGAAGAAGGCCGAGGCGTTGTTGACCAGTCCGTCCAGTCGCCCGAAACGTTCGATGGTGCGCGCGACCAGTGCTTCAGGCGCGTCGGGATCGGCGAGGTCGGCCTGCAGCAGCAGCGTGCTGTTCGATCGTGCCGCTTCCAGTGCGTCGCGCAACGCGACCGCTTCCGCTTCCGAGCCGCGGTAATGCAGCACGATGGCGTACCCGTTGGCATGCAGATGACGCGCGATCGCCGCGCCGATGCGTTTGGCGGCGCCGGTGACGAGAACGACGGGAGAGGATGCGGCATCCATTTCGCCAATGCTCGCATGCTCGACGTGACTGCGCCGCCTTGACCCGCATGGGCGATACTGTCCAACGCGTCGCCACGCGCCGGCAGTACCCGTCTGGCGAGACCAATACCCTGAGAAATGCCGACAAAGTGACCCGAATCCCCGATACCTTGCCCGCCCCCGATGCCGATGCCCAGGCGCATAGCGCCGAACTGGCGGCTGCGATCCGCCAGGAGATCCGCGGGGCTGGCGGCAGCATTCCGTTTTCGCGTTTCATGGAGCTGTGCCTGTACGCGCCGGGGCTCGGTTACTACAGCGCGGGCGCGACCAAATTCGGTGGCGCCGGCGATTTCGTGACTGCGCCGGAACTCGGGCATCTGTTCGCCGAATGCGTCGGCGAAGCGATCCTGCCGGTCCTCGGGGCACTCGAAGAAAGCAGCATCCTCGAAATCGGCGGTGGCACCGGCGCCTTCGCGGGCGATCTGCTGCGCCACCTGCAGGCATCGAATCGCCTGCCGGCACGCTATTGCCTGCTCGAGCCGAGCGCACAACTGCGCCAGCGCCAACGCGAGCATCTGCAGGCGGTACTGCCGCCCGAAATCTTCGCGCGCGTGGAATGGCTTGATCGCCCGTTCGAACAGCCCTGGAACGGCGTCGTCTTCGCCAACGAAGTGCTGGACGCATTGCCGACCACGCGCTTCGCGATCGCCGAAGAGGAAGTCTGGGAGGACCACGTCGCGCTCGACAAGAAAGATGCCTTCGTGGTGATCGGCCGTCCCGCCGATGCGCTGGTGACCGCCAGCGTGCGCCATGTCGAGCGCGCGCTCGATCATCCCTTCGCCGAGGACTATCGTTCGGAACTGCTGCCGCAACTGCCGTACTGGGTGCAGGCGGTGATCGGACCGATGCAACGCGGTGTGCTGCTGTTCGTCGACTACGGCTATGGGCGCGGCGAGTATTACCAACCCCAGCGCGGCGACGGCACGCTGCGCGCGTTCCGCCGGCACCATGTCGTCGATGACGTGCTGGCATGGCCTGGCCTGCAGGACATCACCGCGTCGATCGATTTCACCGCGCTGGCGGAGGCGGGCACCGGCGCCGGATTCGATCTCGCCGGCTACTGCAGCCAGGCCAGTTTCCTGATCGGCAACGGGCTCGATCGCAGGCTTGTCGCGGCGGAAGCGCAAGCTGCCGATGAAGTGGCGCGCTTGCGCCTGCGCCAGCAGGTGAAACGATTGACGATGCCGGAGGAGATGGGCGAGCGCTTCCAGGTGATGGGGTTCGCGCGCGACGTCGAGTTCGGGCATGCGTTCCTGATCGGCGATCTCGCTTATCGGTTGTGATTCATCGCCGGGCCCGGGCGATCGCGGCAATGCGCGCCTTGCGGATCGCCTCGCCCAGCGCCGGGCCGGGCGCGATGTCCGTGAACGCCTCGGCATTGATCGCCCGCGTGGCAGCGAACAATCGCTGCAGCTCCGCGGCTTGCGGATAAGGTTGGTCCTCGAGTCCGGCACACCCGCGCTTGTCGGCTTCACAGACCAATGCCAGTTGTTGCACGCGCGCGGGCTTGCGGAAGGCGTCCATTCGTTCGAACAGCTTCAACACGGTCTCGTCGCGCAACTCGTCAAGGCGATGGATGTTGAGATGCTCGCGGCAGGCGATCTCGGCGAGCTGGCGATGCTCGTTCGGCACCTTCAGGCGCGCGGCCAGCGCCTGCAGCGGTTTCACCCCGCGCTGCTCGTGCATCACATGCTTCGGGAGTTCACCGGCCGGTGTCAGCGCCTTGCCGAGGTCATGCACGAGCGCGGCGAATCCGATCAGGTCGTCGCCGGGCGCGAGTTTGGCGACCACGTCGCAGACCAGTTCGATGTGGCGACCGGTATCGATTTCGGGATGGTATTCCGCGCGTTGCGGCACGCCGTAGAGCGCATCGATTTCCGGCAGCACGACGGTCAATGCGCCGCAATCGCGCAAGCTCCGCAGGAAGGCGGAAGGCTGCGCACTGCGCAGCGCGCGCGACAGTTCCTGCCAGACCCGTTCCGGCACCAGGGTTTCGAGTTCACCCGAGGCGACCATGTCGCGCATCAACGCCAGCGTTTCCGGCGCGATCTTGAAGCCCAGTGGTGCGAACCGCGCCATGAAACGCGCAGCGCGCAATACCCGCAACGGATCCTCGGCGAATGCCGCGCTGACGTGGCGCAGGACGCGATCGCGCAGATCGCGTTCACCGCCAAAGGGATCGACCCGCGCGCCATCGTCCGCCTGTGCGATCGCGTTGATGGTGAAGTCGCGGCGGCGCAGGTCGTCCTCGAGCGTGACATCGGGCGAGGCATGGACAACGAATCCGGTGTAACCGCGCCCCGATTTGCGTTCGGTGCGCGCCAGTGCGTGTTCCTCGCCGGTTCGCGGATGCAGGAACACCGGGAAATCGCGGCCCACCTGGCGATAGCCGAGCGCCAGCATCTGTTCCGGCGTCGCGCCGACGATCACGAAGTCGCGATCGCCGGGCGGCAAACCCAGCAATGCATCGCGTACCGCGCCGCCAACCAGATAGGCCTGCATCGCGATCAGTGTCCGGTTTCGCAGGTCGGCGCGACGCGTTCGCCATCAAGGCGGCCGGCGATGCGATCGGAAAGGCGCAGCATCCTGCCGTGCATGCGCCAGTCGTACATCACGCTGAAGCCGAGGACGCGCGGGACGTATTCGCGAGTTTCCTTGTACGGGATCGCCTCGATCCAGGCGTCGGTGTCGAGCGTCGGGCGCTGCGATTTCCAGCGCGCCGCGGCATTCGGACCGGCGTTGTATCCGGCGATCACCACCGGCAACGATCCGCCGGACCTGTCCAGCAGGTCGCGCAGGTAGGCGCTGCCGATGGCGATGTTGCTGGTGGCGTCGTACAGGCTGTTGCCGTCGGCATAGGGAATTCCGCTGCGGCGAGCGATGCGCTGCCCGGTTTCCGGAATCAGTTGCATCAGGCCGCGGGCATCGGCATTGGAACGCGCGCGCGGATCGAACAGGCTTTCGGCGCGGATTTCGGCCGCGACCCACGCCGGATCGAGGCGATTGGCGGTGGCAGCGCGTTCGATGGCGTCTTCGTAGTGCAGCGGGAAACGCAGGTCGAGCAGGCGCATTTCCTGCGGCTGGTCGCGGTCCATGCCGAAAGCGGCGCGATCGAACCACTGTTGCGACAAGGCATCGCGCACGGCCGCCAGGCGTTGCGCAGACGTCGACGTTTTCGCCGCGGCGGTCCACTCGCGTGTCGCCCAATCATTGCGACCGATGCGGTGCAGGGCGAGCGCGCGCTGGAATCCGGGGGATTGCAGCGGTGTCTGCGGCGTCGGCAACGGACACAGGCGATAGGGCTGATGCAGGCGATCGGCGGCCATGAAGCCATGGAACTCGCTGTTGCGCGCGGCATCGACATACGCGGCATGCGCCTGATCGAGCTGTCCGCCCTGTTCAAGTGCGCGCGCGCGGAAATAGATCCAGCGGGTGTCGCTGGCGAGTTTTTCCGGCATGGCGCGGATCGCCATCAGCGTCGCTGGCCAGTCGTCGCGCCACAGGGCATCGCGGGCGCGCAATTCGTGCAGGGCATCGTCGAACGCGGCAGCCGGCACCGCGGCGAAGCGCTGCGGCGTGCGCGGATCGTGGTCGATCGCCGAGGCGCGTGCAATCGCCGCCAGCACTCGGCCGCGCTGGACATCGCCCAGGGTGAAAACGCTGTTCCACTTCGGCAACGCGGTTTCGACGTTGTCGGCATGGTTCCGGGCGTCCTGCTCCAGCCCGGCGGTGATCACCGCGCGGCTGCGCGCGGTCTTCGGCCATGCCATCGCCGAGTCGCGCGGCGCGCCGAGGAAATCGGCATATTCGCCGGCGAGTTTCGCCTGGTCGGGCGGCAGGCCCTTGCCGGCTTCGCGCATCACCGAAGGCAGGCGTTGCTCCAGCGCGGCGTCGAAGCGATCCCAGCGCAACGCATCATCGACGCCGCCACGCTGTTCGAGCATCGTCATCGGTTCGCGGCAGGCGCTTGCCCATGGCCGGCCCGATCGCCACACCTTGCGCGCATCCTGCGTCCACTCGGCGGCGAAACGCCCGAGCTTGGCTTCGGCCAGCAGATCGAGGCAACGATTGGCCTGCGAATCGTTGCCGTCGACGTCGAGCGCCGATAGCGTGTTCCAGTCCTGCCGGCGCGCCAGTTCCGCCCGCCACAGGTCGGCCAACGCGATCCCCGCGGGTTGTCCGGCATCGCGACGCAACGCCGCGGCGACGTCGTCATTGCTTGCCGTCGCCAGCATCTGGCGGATGCGCGCGTAATCAAGCCACGCGTGCAGGGGATGATTGGCCAGCGCGCTGGCTTGTGCCGGCGTCAGTCGGCCTTGATCGGCGGCGGCCAGCGCGGATTGCATCGCTGCATCGGTGGGCGCCAATGGCGGTGGCGTCTGCGCTTCCGCGGCGCCGTGCGGCGTGCAGGCAGCGAGCAGGCACAGCATCGGCAACAGGATGGCGCGCGGCGGACGATTCATGCCTCGACTATAGCCGTGCCGCTTGAACGGACGGTGGACGCGCGTTCAGCGCGCCAATGCGTGCGCGGGGATTTCGAGATCGGCCGACAGCGCCAGATGGTCGGAGGCCGCGGCCGGCAATACCCGCAGGCCCGCCAGGGTGATGCCATCGGTGGTCAGCATGTGGTCGATCGCGCGTTGCGGCCGCCAGCTCGGGAAGGTCGCGACATGTTGCTGCGGCGGTTGCAGGCGGGTGGTGCGGAACAGTCGCGCCATTTCAGGCTCTTCGGCCCCGCAGTTGAAATCACCCATCAGCACCGCGTTGGATGCGTCGGCGAGCAATTCGGCGATGAAGCCCAGTTGCACGTGCCGCGACATCGCGCCCAGCGACAGATGTGCGATGGCGACGCGCAGGCCGTCGCTGCCGGTGCCGAAACGCGCGAGCAGCACGCCGCGGCCCTTGACCCGCCCCGGGAGCGGATGATGTTCGACCTCCACCGGTTCGAGCTTGCTCAGCAAGCCGTTGGCGCTGGAGGCGACACCGCCGACGCTGCGATTGGGCTGGTGCGTCCAGTAGGCGAAACCGCCGCGCGTCGCGAGGTAATGCGTCTGGTTGGTGAAGCCGGAACGGAAGCTGCCGGGATCGGCTTCCTGCAAGCCGACGATGTCGTGCTGGCCGGCGATCCGCGCGATGGCATCGAGCGCGCCGCGCTTGCCACCGAGCGGCAGCACGTGCGACCAGCTGCGGGTGGCGTAATCGCTGTAGCGCCGCGTGCTGGAACCTGCCTGGATGTTGGCACTCAGCAGTCGCAGAAGACGCGTCGACGGATCCGGCATCTTATTTTCCGGTGCCACTCTCCCGCGCGATCAGCGCGCTGGCGATGCGCAGGTCGTCGAGCTGGGAGGGACCCTTGATGCGGTACTTGCCGTTGACGATCAGCGTCGGTGTGGAGTCGACGCCACTGCGCACTTCGAAGTCGTGCGCCTGCTGCATCTGCTGCTGCACTTCCGGGCTGGCCATCGTCGCGCGGAACGCCTTGGCATCGAAGCCCTGTCCGCCCAGCCACGCCGCGATGTCGTTGCCGCTGGCGCCCGCCGGCAACGACTTGTCGCCATGGATGCCATGGAACATGCGGGTGTGGATCGCGGCCAGCTGGCCGGTCTTCAGCGCGGCGAAGTAGGTGCGGCCGAGATCGCTGGCGGCACCACCGGCCAACGGCAACGGGGTGACGCGCACGTTCGCCGGCTGCTGCTTGGTCCACGCTTCCATCAACGGTTCGAAGTCGGCGCAGTGCGGGCAGCTGTAGGCGAACACCTCAATCACTTCGACCTTGCCGCCGAGCGGCTGGAACGGCTGGCCATTGGCGATTTCGTCATAGTCGGTGCCGCCGACCGCGGGTTTCGCTTTCGCTTCCGCGATCGCCTGGGTGGCCGCGGTGGTCGCCATCTGCACCAGCTTGGGATCGAACGGCAGCGGTTGCGTCGGTGTCGCCACCGGCTTTGCGGCGGGGGATGCCGTCGCGCCCGGCGATTTCTGCTGGCAGCCGGCGATCGCCAGCAATGCAACGGCAATCAGCGCAGGACGCTGCAACTGCCTGGTCAAGGCGATCGTGCTCAATGGCCACCTCGCGCGGCGCGTTCGCGGGCGATCAGCTTGTCGGCGATCTTCAGCTGGTCGGCGCGGGTCGTGGTGTTCGGGTCACCGGTGATGCGGTACTTGCCGTCGATTATCAGCGTCGGCGTGCCGCCGACGCCTTCGGCCTGCGCGTACTGCTTGGCCTTGGCGAGCTTGCTTTCCACCGCGAAGCTCGAGGCCGCCGACTTGAACTGCGCGACATCGACGCCCTGGCGGCCATAGAACGCGGCGATCGCGTCCATGCCGTCGTTGCCGCGTTCGCCCTTGAGCGCCTGCTTGATGTGGATTTCGTCATACAGGGCCTGATGGGTGCGCTCGGCGACGCCCAGTGCCTCTGTGGCGTAATAGGCGCGCGCGTAGTCATCCCACATGCGGCCGAACAACGCCGGCACGTGCACCACGCGCACATCGGATGGCAGCGACTTCGCCCATGGTGCGAACTGCGGCTCGAACGCGGCACAGGCCGGGCAGACGTAATTGAAGACTTCTTCCACTTCGATCTTGCCGTCGCCGGAATCGAACGGCTGGCCGTTGGCGACCACCTCGTAGTCCTTGCCTTCGACGGGCGCGGGCCCGGTGGCCTCATGCGACACCGGCGGAGCCGGCGGCTGGTTCGACGTGGCGCCGGCAGGCGCACTGCCGTTGTTCGCGGTGGCCTCGGTGGCAGGCGCGGACGTTGCCGGTGCATTCGCGGCGGGAGCGGCGGCATCGGCGCCGGGCTTGCAGGCGGACAACGCGGCGACGATCGCCAGCGCGGCGAGGGAACGGATGGTGCGCATCAGAGTTTGCCTCCGTGGATCTGGGCGGTGAGACGGTCGAGGATATCGAGTTGGTCCTCGTAACTGCGTCCGAGGATCTTGTACTTGCCGTTGACGATCAGCGTCGGCGTGGAATCGGCCTGCGCGGCGACCACGAAAGCACGAACGTGCTGGAGGTCGGCGGCGACCTGCGGCGATGCCATCAGCGCCAGCAACTTCTCCGGCGTGCTGCCGAACGGCGCCATGAAGGCGGCGTATTCGCCGGCGCTGGGGCGTGCCGGCATGGTCTGGTCCTGGTGGATGGCGCGGAACATCGCCGGATGCACGCGCGGCAACAGTCCGGCGCGCTGGGCGGCAAAGGCGGCGGCGGCACCCGGCGAATCGGGATCGGAGGGCAGGTAGACCACGCGCACCCAGGCCGGCTGGCGCGAGGCCCAGGCCGCGATCATCGGCGCGAAGTGGGCGCAGTGCGGGCACCACCAGGCATAGACCTCGACGACTTCGACCTCGCCCTGTTTCGGAATTTGCCAGGGATGCGCACCGGTCACGATGTCGTAATCGGTGCCCTGCACCAGTGCCGCGGACGATGTGGCGGCAGCTGCCGGCAGGGCGATGCCGATGGCGATCAGCCCGGCGATCAATAACGACGACAACGTGCGCATGGCAACCTCTGGCAAAAAAAAGCCGGCCCGATCATGGGCCGGCGCGATGATCCGGAGCGTGAACGTTGAGACTGCCCACGCGAGGGAAAGTTCCTCAGTTCTTCGACGGCTGCGGTGCGGCGGCAGCCGCGGCCTTGGCGGCAGCCACGTCGGCGGGGCTGGCCTGGTCGGCGCGGTTGTGCAGGCCCTGCAGGTAGGTGGCGAGGCCCTTGATCTCCTCGTCGGAGAGGTTCCGGGTCTCCAGCGCCATCAGGCCGAACAGCTTGTCATCCTTCAAGGTGCCGTGGCCACCGCGGTATTCGTTCAGGCGCATTTCGACGTACCACGACTGCTGGCCGCCGACATGCGGGAAGGCCGGGCCGGGATTGCCGGCGCCGTCTGGACCGTGGCAGGCGGTGCAGGCGACGATGCCGCGGCTGCCGTCGCCCTGGCGATAGAGCTTCTCGCCGACCTGGTAGAGCTTCTTGCCTTCGTACGGGCCGGAAGCGATGGCGCTGTCGTCGGCGATGCCGGCACCGGAGTGCTGGGTCTGGAAGTAGGCGCCGAGATCGCGCATGTCCTGCGGCGACAGCGCCTGGGCGTAGGGAATCATCAGCGCGGCGTTGCCGTCGGCGCGCAGGCCGGCCTTGAACAGCGCCAGCTGCTTGGCGACGAACAGTTCGCTCTGGCCGGCAATGCGCGGATACAGCGCGGGATTGGCGGTGGCGTTGCCGTCCAGGCCGTGGCAGGCGGCGCAGGCGCCGGCCTTGGCGGCACCGGCCTTGGCATCGCCCCAATGGGTCTTGGCCAGATCGGCGTAGGCGTTGGGATCCTGCGCGGCCTTGGGAGGCGCGGACTGGGCGTAGGCGACAGCAGCGATGGCGAGACCAGCCAGGCCGACGAGGCCGAGGGCACGAACGTGACGCATGTGAACTCCCGATGAGACCCAGGGCCGGCATCGGCCGGCCGCAATCTTGTGATTATCCGTGCGCACCCCGGGACGGTCAACGCGAGCCAATGCCCACTATCCTGTCGACATGAGCCTTCCATTCCAGCGCGCCCGCTATCTCCTGTCCGCCCATACCGCCCGCCAGTTGCCCGCCGAGACCGACGGTGGCCGCGAGGTCGCGTTCGCCGGGCGCTCCAACGCCGGCAAGTCGAGCGCGCTCAATGCCATCTGCCAGCAGAACGCGCTGGCCCGCGTCTCGAAGACGCCGGGACGCACCCAGCAGCTGGTGTATTTCGACATGCCACCGCTCGTCGACATCTATCTCGTCGACTTGCCCGGCTACGGCTATGCCAAGGTGCCGAAGGAAATGCAGGAGCACTGGCAGGCCTTCATCGCCAGTTATTTCGAAACGCGCCGCGCATTGGCGGGGCTGGTGGTGGTGATGGATATCCGCCATCCGTTGAAGGAGTACGACCTGCAGATGCTCGGGTATGCGGTGCGGCGCGGGTTGCCGGCGCATGCCTTGCTGACCAAGGCCGACAAGCTGTCGCGCGGTGCCGCCGGCAACACGCTGCAGGCGGTGCGCAAGGAGTTGTCCTCGGCATTCGGCGACAGCGTGACGGCGCAGGTGTTCTCCGGCGAATCGAAGCAGGGCGTCGACGAGGCACGCGCGGTGCTGGCGCGCTGGCTGGAAGTCGCGCAGTAACGATCAGCGCAGTTCGAGGATCGTCGCCGACTTTGCCGGAAGCATGAGCGATGCGCCGAGTTGCACATCGATGTCGTTCAACACGTCATGTGCACGCGCGCCCGGCTTGACGAAGGCGGCGAAGCGATCGAGCGCCACGGTGTTCGCGGCGTCACTCTTGTTGAGCGCGACCATCACCGCCCCGTGTTTGCCATCGTGGCGGAAATAGACGTAGACCGGGCCTTCCGGCGCGAAGTGGCTGAGTTGCCCGCTCTGCACCACCGGCGTGCGCTTGCGCCATTCGAACAGTTTGCGGACGTAGGCCTGCGCATCGCGCTGAGCGGGCGAGAGTCCGTTTCCGGTGAATGCATTCGTGGCGTCGCCGTTCCAGCCGCCCGGCATGTCGGCGCGGATCTCGCCGTCATGGCGTTCCTTCGGTCCGCGCACCAGCACTTCCGATCCGTAATAGAACTGCGGCGTGCCGCGCACGGTCGCGATGTAGGCCATCGCGATCTTCCACAGGCCGATGTCGCCGTCGAGTTGGGCGAGCAGGCGCGTGGTGTCGTGGTTTTCGGCGAACACCACCAGTCGCCCGGGATCGGGGTAGAGGAAATCGTTGCCGAGCATTTCGTACAGCGGCACCCAGCTGCTGTCATGGCGCGTGTCCTGTTGCAGCAACACGTCGCGCAGGGTGGTGTGGATCGGGAAATCCATCATGCTCGGCATGTGCGGAACGTGGCCATCGCGATTGACCTTGCCGCGCTGCCAGTGCGCGACGATGGCCGGATTGACGCTCCACTCCTCGCCGACCATGGCGAAGTGCGGGTATTCGTCGAGAATTTCCCTTGCCCATTGCGAGACGAAGGCGGTGTCGGCGTAACCGAAGGTGTCCTCGCGGATGCCTGAGAGATCGGCGTATTCGATCCACCACAGGCTGTTCTGGATCAGATAGCGCGCCAAATGCGGATTGCGCTGGTTGAGATCGGGCATGCCCGGGCTGAACCAGCCATCGACGAAGGCCGCGCGATCGCCGGGCGTGGCGTGCGGGTCCTGGATCGTGGTGCGGCGATTGTTGGTCGGGGAGAATTTGCCGCCGTTGTTGATCCAGTCGGCGCCGGGCAGGTCCTGCATCCACCAGTGGCCGGACCCGATGTGGTTCAGCACCACGTCCATGATCAGGCCGATGCCGCGCGCCTTCGCCTCGCGCGACAGCGCGCGATAATCCTCGTTGCTGCCGAAACGCGGATCGATGCGATAGAGATCGGTGATCGCGTAGCCGTGGTAGGAGAACTTCGGCTGGTTGTTCTCCAGCAAAGGCGTCGGCCACAGCTGGGTGAAGCCGAGCCCGGCGATGTAGTCGAGGTGCCGGCGGATGCCGGCGATGTCGCCGCCGTGGCGGCCATTCGGATTACCGCGATCAGCGGTTTCCTTCATCCCCGCCACGCTGTCGTTGCGCGGATCATCGTTGGCGAAGCGATCAGGCGTGACTAGGTAGATGGCGTCGCGGGCATCGAAACCGCGACGTTGCGCGGAGCCCGGCGCGCGCGCGTCGAGTCGCCAGGGATGCGTCGTGACGACCTTGTCGTGCGCGACGAATTCGATGGTGACTTCGCCGGGTTTGGCGTCCTGCGCAATCGCCACTGTCACGAACAGGTAATTGGGGTTGGCGACTTTCGCGACATCGACGATGCGCACGCCCTTGCGCGAGATCCGCGGCGTGGTTGCGGCAATGTGATCACCATGCACCATCAGCTCCACGCGAGCATGCTTCATCCCCACCCACCAGCTGGCCGGCTCCAAATGATCGATGACCAGGTGATCGATGGCGTGGTGGTCGCTGGCCAGCGCACGCGTCGGCAGGGTCGCCGCGATCAACAGCAGGCAGGACGCGAACGCGATGCGCATGGAGCTTCCTTTGGCGGGGATATCCGCAGGCTACGCCGCGCATCCGCACGCGCCAACACGGGCAGCGCGGAATACGTATGCAGCGCGCGATCCGCCCCCGTATAGTGATCACCCCGCGAAGTGCGAGCCACCCATGTCCGGTCCTTCCGCCAGCAACGACACGCCGATCACCGACTATCGCCAACTGGTCGATGTCATGGCTTCCGGCGAGAAGCCGCGCGAGGCGTGGCGGATCGGCACCGAGCACGAGAAGTTCGGTTTCCGCCTCGACGACCTGCGTCCGCCGGAATTCGACGGTGAACGCGGCATCGAAGCGCTGCTGAAAGGACTCGCGCGTTTCGGCTGGACACCGTTCGAGGAGCACGGTCGTGTCATCGCGCTGACACAGGGCATGGCCTCGGTGACGCTGGAGCCGGCGGGGCAGTTGGAGCTTTCCGGCGCACCCGTGGAAACCATCCACGACACCTGCCGCGAAGTCGGCACGCATCTCAACGAAGTGCGCCAGGTCGCCGACGAACTCGGGCTCGGCTTCCTCGGCATGGGTTTCCAGCCGAAGTGGCGTCGCGATGAAATGCCGTGGATGCCGAAGGGCCGCTACAAGATCATGCGCGAATACATGCCCAAGGTCGGCAGTCTCGGCCTCGACATGATGACGCGCACCTGCACCGTGCAGGTCAATCTCGACTACGCCAGCGAAGCCGACATGGTGAAGAAATTCCGGGTGTCGCTGGCATTGCAGCCGATCGCCACCGCGTTGTTCGCCGATTCGCCGTTCACCGATGGCCAGCCCAACGGCTACCTCAGCTATCGCTCGCACATCTGGACCGATACCGACGCCGATCGCACCGGCATGCTCGATTTCGTCTTCGAGGACGGCTTCGGCTACGAACGCTACGTCGACTACCTGATCGACGTGCCGATGTACTTCAGCTATCGCGGCGGCGAGTACCTCGATCTTTCCGGCAAATCGTTCCGCAAGTTCCTTGCCGGCGAACTCGACGGCTTGCGCGGCGAACTGCCGACGATCCGCGACTGGAACGACCACATGGCCACGGCTTTCCCGGAAGTGCGATTGAAGAAATTCCTGGAAATGCGCGGCGCCGACGGCGGCCCGTGGGGACGCCTGTGCGCGCTGCCGGCGTTCTGGGTCGGCCTGCTCTACGACGATGCCGCGCTCGATGCCGCCTGGGACCTGGTCAAGGATTTCACGATGGAGGAACGCCACGCCCTGCGCGACGGCGTGCCGAAACATGCGCTGAAACTGCCGTTCCGCGCCGGCACGGTGCGCGAACTGGCGATCGAGGCGTTGAAGATTTCGCTGGCCGGCCTGCAACGCCGTGGCCGCGCCGGCAACGGCTGCTGCACCCGCGACGGCGCCGACGAGTCCGGCTTCCTGCAACCGTTGCTGGAAATCGCCGAAGCCGGCCAGACGCCGGCCGAACGCAAGCTCGAGCTGTTCCACGGGCCGTGGAAGGGATCGGTCGATCCGGTGTTCGGCGAATACGCGTATTGAGTTCGAAGGAGAACACCATGAAATCCCGAGCCGCCGTCGCCTTCGCCGCGGGCGAACCGTTGCAGATCGTCGAGATCGACGTCGCGCCGCCGAAGCAGGGCGAAGTGCTGGTGAAGATCACCCACACCGGCGTCTGTCACACCGACGCATTCACCCTCAGCGGTGACGATCCGGAGGGACTGTTCCCGTGCGTGCTCGGCCACGAAGGCGCAGGTGTTGTCATTGAGGTCGGCGAAGGCGTGACCTCGGTGAGGCCGGGCGATCACGTGATTCCGCTGTACACCGCCGAGTGCGGCGAATGCCTGTTCTGCAAGTCGGGCAAGACCAACCTGTGCACGTCGGTGCGCGCGACCCAGGGCAAGGGCGTCATGCCCGATGGCACCAGCCGTTTCAGTTACAACGGCCAGCCGCTGTACCACTACATGGGCTGCTCGACCTTCAGCGAATACACCGTGGTCGCGGAAGTGTCGCTGGCGAAGATCAACCCGCAAGCGAACCACGAGCACGTCTGCCTGCTCGGTTGCGGCGTTACCACCGGCATCGGCGCCGTCCACAACACGGCGAAAGTGCAGCCGGGAGACAGTGTCGCGGTGTTCGGGCTCGGCGGCATCGGGCTGGCGGTGGTGCAGGGCGCGCGCCAGGCGAAAGCGGGACGCATCATCGCGATCGACACCAATGCGTCGAAGTTCGATCTCGCGCGATCGATGGGTGCGACCGATTGCGTGAACCCCAAGGATCATGACAAGCCGATCCAGCAGGTGATCGTCGAAATGACCGGTTGGGGCGTCGATCATTCCTTCGAATGCATCGGCAACGTCAACGTGATGCGCGCGGCGCTGGAGTGCGCGCACCGCGGCTGGGGCCAGTCGGTGATCATCGGCGTCGCCGGTTCCGGACAGGAAATCTCGACGCGTCCGTTCCAGTTGGTGACCGGACGCAAGTGGATGGGCACGGCGTTCGGTGGCGTGAAGGGACGCTCGCAATTGCCGGGCATGGTCGAGGACGCGATGAAGGGCGAGATCGAGCTGGCGCCGTTCGTGACCCACACGATGGGACTGGACGGCATCAACGAGGCGTTCGACCTGATGCACGAAGGCAAGTCGATCCGATCGGTCGTGCATTTCTGATGGAGCGGATCGAGCATCGCGCCTGCTTCGGCGGCTGGCAGGATGTCTGGCGTCATCACTCCGGTGTTCTGGATTGCGAAATGAATTTCGCGGTCTACCTGCCGCCGCAGGCTGCGCGCGAACGTTGTCCGGTGTTGTACTGGCTGTCCGGCCTCACCTGCACCGAACAGAACGTCATCACCAAGGCCGGCGCCCAGCGTCATGCGGCGGAACACGGCGTCATCCTGGTCGCGCCCGATACCAGCCCGCGTGGCGACGGCGTGCCCGATGCGGAGGGTTACGATCTCGGCAAGGGCGCGGGTTTCTATCTCGATGCCACGCAGGCGCCGTGGTCGGCGCACTACCGCATGTACGACTACGTGGTAAACGAATTGCCGGCGCTGGTCGAAGCCGATTTTCCGGCTACCGATGCGCGCGCGATCAGTGGCCACTCGATGGGCGGGCACGGCGCGTTGACGATTGCATTGAAGAATCCCGGCCGCTATCGCAGTGTCTCGGCGTTCTCTCCGATCGTCGCGCCGTCACGGGTGCCATGGGGCGAGAAGGCCTTCGTCGCCTATCTCGGCGACGATCGCGAAGCGTGGAAGCGCCACGACACGGTGGAACTGGTGAAACAGGGCCGACTGGAGCAGGCCAGCGAAAAACTACCGCTGCTCGTCGATCAGGGTGACGCCGACGAATTCCTGGCAACGCAACTCAAACCGGAATTGTTGCGTGAAGCCTGCGCGGCCGCCGGGCATCCACTGACGCTGCGGATGCAGCCCGGCTACGACCACAGCTATTACTTCATCGCCAGTTTCATCGGCGACCACATCGCCCACCACGCCCGGGCGTTGCGCGGCTGATCAGTAGCGCGAGGCGGTGAGCGGTGCATCCGCCCATTGCCAGGCTTCGCGATAGCGACGTTCGGTATCGGTCGCAGCGGGATCACCCAGTCGTTTCTGCGCGAGCGCGAGACCAAACAGCGACCAGCCGTTGTCGGGATATGTGCGCAGATCTTCGCGATAGACGACCGCGGCAGCCCGCGGATCGCCGGCTTCCAGCAATGTCGCGCCGAGATAGGGGCGCGCCGGCAATGGCCAGTTCGCCGGTTCGTCGTAGAGCAGCTTGTCTTCGGCGGCAACGGCGGCGCGCAAGGCTGCGACTGCATTCTTCAGGTCGCCTTGCGTGCGCAGCAATTCGCCTTCCAGCATCGGCACGGCGACCGCGACCAGTGCGTCGGCGCCATTGGTGAAATGCGTCTTGGCCAGCGCGGGATCGCCGGCGATGTGGCGCAGCGCGGCGAGATCGGCCCGCGCAGCTGCCATGTCGCCCGTGCGGGCGTGGGCCATGCCGCGCGCGAAACGCCACATGGCGGCGGGATAGGGCAAATCACTGGTTGGCGCGGATTGCGCGAGGATGTCGTTCCAGCGGCCGAAGCGCACCTGGGTGAGGATGGGTGCGACCACGAACAGCTGCATCGCCTGCATCGGCGTGTCGGTGCCCATCAGCTTGCGATCGGCGCGCTGCGCGGTCTGGTCGGCGGCGCGCAATGCCAGCGTTGCCGAGCCGGAAAGTCCGGCGCTCATCGTCGCGAAATGCCAGTTGTGCGGCACGTAGCCGAGCGGATAGACGCCGTTGCTGCCGCGGCAGACGGCCAGGAATGCGGCGTCGGCGGTGCTGGCGGCGAAATTGGTCATGGTGGCGTCGTGGTAGCGGCCGACGCGGATGTAGGTATGCGCGGGCATGTGCACCAGGTGTCCGGAACCCGGCGCCTGTTGTGCCAGCGTGTCGGCGTAGGCCAGTGCGCGTTCGGGCGTCGACGAGGCTTCGGTGGCGTGGATGTAGTAGTGCATCGCACCGATGTGCCGCGGATTGCGGGCGAGGACACGCTCGAGTTCGGCGAGGATCGCCGGGGTGGATTCGCCTGGCGTCTTGCCGTCGTCGGACCAGTACGCCCACGGCGTCAGGTCCATCAGCGATTCGGCGTGCAGGGTGGCGATGTCGTCGTCAGCGGGGAAATCGCGCGCGGCCTTGGCCATCGCATCGGCATAGGCGCGATCGAGCGGCTTGCGGTCCTGCGGCGCGGGATCGGCATAACGAGCCTGCAATGCCGCGATCAGTGCGCGATCCGCCGGGCGCGCGTGATCCGAAAGACGCGCGGCGCGTTGCGCCAGCGCCGTAGCTTCCTTCGTGACATCCGGACCCATCGGCATGTTGATGTTGGGACCAAGCACCACGGCCTGGCCCCAGACGCAGATCGCGCAATCGGGATCCAGCCGCGCCGCTTCGGCGAAGGCACGACCGGCGGCGTCATGGTTGAAACCGTAGAGCAGGCGCAGGCCCTGGTCGAAATAGCGCTGGGCCGCGGGCGATGCACTGCCGGTGTCGCGATGCAGTGTTCCGAAGGTTTCGAACAGTGCCGGTGGCGGCGCTGCCGCGGCGGCATGTGGAGATGGCGATTCGCAACCCGTGGCGATGCAGGCGATGACAGCGGCAAGGGTGCAGGAAACAACGGGCAAGCGCATGCTGGATCCTTCCGGCAGTCAGGCACGATCAGGCGGCTCGGTGCCGCAGGCGGATCATCCCACCGCCCCCTGCGATCGGCAACCTCCCTCCTAATGGGGCTTGCCAAGTTCGTGCCAGCTCTTCTCGTGCAGTTCGACGCCGAATTTGCGCGCGGCGGATTCGATGCGTTTCCAGGCCGCGTCGCGTTCGCTGTCGCTGACTTCTTTCACCTGGTCGAAACGGGCGACGGCGTTGCGAACGTGACTGGCGTCGTTGAGCGGCAGCTTGCGTTCGCCGGGAAAGGCGAATTCGCCGCCGGGGATGGCGTTGCGATCACGGGCTTCAAGTTCGGACATGTCAGCGCTCCTCTTGCGATGCGGGACCAGCCTGTGCCGTGCGCAGGAAAGCCGCCGTCAAGGAAACGTTTGCAGTTCGATTCCGGTCATTGCTGCAGCGCCGCAAAATCGGGCATAGTCTGGGGGGATGGACCAGACCACTGCCATCCCCGCCGGCGAGGCGCCGTTGCGCGAATCGTTGGCGTTCGCTGACACCGACACCCTGCTGCGCGACGATGTGCGTCGCCTCGGTGCGCTTGTCGGCGAAATGCTGGCCGAGCAGACCTCGCCGGCCTTCCTCGAAACCGTCGAGACCTTGCGGCGCGAAGCGATCGCCCGCCGCGAGCGTGCGTTGCCGGTCGACGCGCTGACCGCGCGCCTGCAGCGGGTGTCGACCAGCGATGCCGAAGCCTTGGCGCGTGCGTTCGCCACCTATTTCCGCGCCATCAACCTCGCCGAGCGCGTGCACCGCATCCGCCGCCGCCGCGATTACCAGCGCACCGCCGCGGATGCCCAGCCGGGCAGCCTCGCCGCGGTGTGCGAGGGGTTGCAGCGCGATGGCGTGACGCGGGCCGATGTCGATGCCTTGCTGCCGGCATTGCGGATCGAACCGGTACTGACCGCGCATCCGACCGAGAGCGTGCGTCGCGCCCTGCTCGACAAGGAGCACGACATCGTGCGTCGCCTGGTCGCCGACATCGATCGCACCCGGACGCCCGACGAACGCGAAAGCGACACCGCACGCATCCGCCAGGCATTGACCACCGCGTGGCAGACCGCGGAAGCGTCGCCGCTGCGCCCGACCGTGGCCGACGAAACCGCGCATGTCGGGTTCTATCTCGGCGAAGTGCTGTACCGCGTGTTGCCGGCGTTGCATCGCGAATTCGCGCGCGCGGTCGAAGGCGTGTGGGGCAACACGATCGATCCCGGCGAATTCCTGCGCTTCGCGACCTGGGTTGGCGGCGACATGGACGGCAATCCCAATGTCGGCGCGGGGACGATCCGCGCGACCCTGGCGTCGCAGCGCAAGCGCGTGCTGGCGCTGTACCGGCGCGACCTGCGCACGCTCGACAAGGTGTTGACGCAGACGATCGATCGCGCTTCGGTGGCATCTGGATTGCGCGATCGCGTGGTCGAATACAAGGCCCTGCTGCCGGATGCCGCGCCGACCCTGGGCGCGCGCTACGACGACATGCCCTATCGCCAGTTGTTGCATCTCGTCGATGCGCGGCTCGCGGCGACCATGGACGATGCGCCGGGGGCCTACGCCACCGCGGCTGAATTCATCGCCGACCTCGACCTGGTCGATGCCAGCCTGCGGGGCGGGCGCGGTGGGCACGCCGGCGCCGAAGCGTTGTGGCGGGTGCGCATCCGCGCGCGCAGTTTCGGCTTCCATCTCGCCGCGCTCGACCTGCGCCAGGATTCGGCGGTGCACGAAGTGGCGTTGGCCCAGCCGTCCTCGGATGTCGCCAAGGCGACATTGGACGTGTTTGCAGCGATGCGCGAAGCGCGCCAACGCTACGGCGAACGCGCCTTCGGGCCCTACATCATCAGCATGAGCCGCAACGCCGGCGACGTGCTCGCGGTGCTGGAATTGGCGCGCATGGCCGGTTTCGATGGCGACATCCCGATCGACGTCGCGCCGCTGTTCGAAACCATCGACGACCTGCGCGCCGCGCCCGGGGTGATGCGCGGCCTGTTCGCCGATCCGGATTATCGCCGCCACCTGCAAGCGCGCGGCAACCGCCAGATGGTGATGCTCGGTTATTCCGACAGCGCCAAGGACGGCGGCATGCTGTCGTCGCGCTGGACCCTGCAGCGCAGCCAGCGCGTGCTGACCGAACTGGCGCGGGAAACTGGCGTGCGCATCGTGTTCTTCCACGGCCGTGGCGGCACCGTCAGTCGCGGCGGCGGCAATTCGGTGCGTGCGGTGATCGCGGCGCCGCGCGGTTCGGTCGACGGCGTGTTGCGCCTGACCGAACAGGGCGAAGTGATCCATCGCAAATACGGCATCCGTGCATTGGCCTTGCGCAATCTCGAGCAGCTCACCGGCGCGGTGCTGCAGGCCAGCCTGCGCCCGCGCGCGACGGACGGGCGCGAGGAAGCATGGCGTAGGGTGATGACGACGCTGGCAGATGCCGCGCGTTCGCACTATCGCGCGCTGGTCCACGAGGATCCGGGCTTCGTCGAGTATTTCCGCAAGGCGACGCCGATCGACGTGATCGAACGCCTGCAATTCGGTTCGCGGCCATCGCGGCGGCGCGATGGCGGCATCGAGCAACTGCGCGCCATCCCGTGGGTGTTCGCGTGGTCGCAGAATCGCTCGCAATTGACCGGCTGGTACGGCACCGGCACCGCGCTGGAACGCGGCATCGCCGAACACGGGCTGGAGGCGATGGCGACGATGGCGCGCGACTGGCCGTTCTTCGCGGCGACGCTGGGCGATCTCGAAGTCGCACTGGCGACCGCCGACATGGACATCTTCGAGCGCTACTCGCGTCTCGCCGGAATCGATGGCGAGCGCTATTTCGCGCAAATCCGCGACGAACACGCGCGTGCCTGCGCGGCGGTGCAACGCCTGCGTGGCAGCGATCGCCTGCTGGCCGACGACTATCGCCTGCGCCTGGCGATCCGCCTGCGCAATCCCTATGTCGATCCGATCAGCCTGCTCCAGGTCGACCTGCTGCGGCGCTGGCGCGACGGCGATCGCACGGACGAGGCGGTGTTCACCGCGTTGAAGGAAACGGTGAACGGCATCGCGGCGGGCATCCAGCACACGGGTTGAGGATCAGCCGGCGAGCAGGAAGTCCGTGTAGTTGAAACGCCCGTCGCGCAGCACGCTCCCGCCATGCAGCAGCTCGAGCGGATGATCGAACATCGGTCCCGCCGAAACGACAGTGTGGAATTCGCCGCGCTCGCCGCACGGATCGCAGGACGCCGGGAGATCTTCCAGCAATGCGGCGTCGTAGGCACGCCCGGAAAACCTGCCGCCGAGCTGGCTGGTATCGACGCAACACAGATGGGCCCGCAATCCACCGGCGATCATCTCGCGACCGAGCCGGGCGGTGTCGCTGTCGAAGATCGGGAAATGCGCGTTCCAGCCGAGCCGCGCGCACAGCGATTCGCGCCAGCTGCGGATGTCGGCGAGAAACAGATCACCAAAGGCGATGTCGCGGATGCCGGGCCAGCGTGACTGTGCCTCGATCAAGGCATCGGCGAAGCTGGCTTCGTAGCTGCCGTTGTCGGCCTGCTGCGGGATCCACGCTTCGATCAGCGGCAGTCCGGCGGCGTTGGACTGCGCGTGCAACACGTCGCGGCGGATGCCCTGCATCGACACCCGGTCGTAGCCTTGCGTGAGTGTGGTCAGCAGTCCGGCGATTTCGACATCGCCGCGTTGCCGCAGCGCGTGGAGTGCCCACGCCGAATCCTTGCCGCCGCTCCAGGCGAGCAAGGCTTGCGGGGGCGATGGCGGAACCGCGCTCAGGCCGCGCTGACGTCGCGCAGCTGCCAGTGCGAACCGGCCAGCAGCGCCATGCGGTGCTTGACGATGTCGCCTTTCAGCGACGTGGTGGCGATCAGGTCGATGTGGAGGTCGCGTTGCTCGCCGGTGACCGTCGCATCGGGATCGGTCGCGCCCAGCAGCGGGTCGACGTTCTCGGGATCGTCCTGCTTGTCGCGCCATTGGCGGAACAGTGTCGTGGTGCGCAAGGCATCCTGCAATTCCTGCGCAAAGCCGGAAGCGCCGTGCGAGTGGAAGCCGAAACCGTTCTTGCCGCGGGCGAGTTCGGGATCGGGCAGGGTGAGATAGAAACGAGTGGCCATCGGGTTCCTTCGCGGCAAATTCGCCAACAAGGATACCGTCGGGTTGTTCGCTCGTTGTGAGACTCAGGACAACTCGGGTTTGCGATCGCTGGCGAAACCGAGCGACACCGCACCGGGACCGAGGTTGATGATGCCGGTCAGGCTCATCAGCGATTCCAGCAATTCCACGCCGTTGTTGCGGCATGCGAGCAACAGGTTGTCGTAACCGGGGAACGTGTGCAGCTGCTCCAGCGGACCGCCGTAACTCAGGGTGAGATAGGGCGCGGCCAGTCCGCGATCCAATTCGTTGGCGCTTTCGGTGAACAGCTTCTCCACCGCCGCCTCGAAACCGCGCACCTTGGCGACCGGCCGGGTCACGCCCTGATTGCAATGCAGGATCGGCTTGATGTCGAGCGCACTGCCGAGCATGGCGCTGACCAGGCCGACGCTGCGATCTCCCTTGGCGCGGGCGCGGCTGCGCAGATAGTAGAGGTCGGGCGCGACGGCATAGGCATGGGTCGAACGCGCGATCTGTTCCATGCGCGCGCGGATCATCGGCGCGTTGTCGCTGGAGGCGTTCATCGCCACGCCGGCCGCGACCGGCACGCCCTGGCCGGCGAACAGGCTGCCGGTGTCGAGCACGCGCAGCGAGAACGGCGAATTCTTGCCGGCGGCTTCGCGCACCGGGCGGTATTCGTTGAGGATGCTGAAGCTCGCCTGCGTCGCGTGTTCGTAGATCGGGCTGCGCTCGCGGGTGACGGTGAGGCAGAACACGTAGTCGTAATCGACGACCAGGCGCTTGAGGAAGAGCTCGCGGATCTGCTCTACGGTGAGCGCGCTGGTTTCGGCGGCGCTGGCCTCGGCGGCGATCTGGCTGTCGAGGAAGTTGAGCGTGACCTCGTCGTTGCGCTGGTCGGTGGTGACGTGCTCGCCGATGCGCACGCTGATCGGCATCACCATGACGTCGCCGGAAGAAAAATAGCGATCGGGCAGATCGCAGGTGGCATCGACGAGAAAACCGGTCCGCATGTCCATCACCTCAATTCATTGAGTCATGGATGCGACCGATCCTGCGCCTGCTGCATCCTTTGCCCTTGGATTGAATCTTAGCGCCGTGAGGCAGTCGTCAAATGCCGGACGGCGTCACAGTTCCGGTATCGCGCGGGGCGGATCCGGCCGATTTCACCGCGAATAGGCGGGCGGCAGGACCGACTCCTCGCGATGGAGGTAGCGATCGCGCAATTCGGTCTGGCGCGACACCATCGGGATGGCGCGGCCGTCCAGCCACAATTGGCTGGCGGTGTTGGCGACATCGAGCGGATCGCCGCTCCACAGCACCAGGTCGGCGCGCTTGCCGACGGCAATGCTGCCCATCTCCTTGTCCAGCCCGAACGCCTGCGCCGGCACGCGGGTGAGTCCGGCCAGGGCATCGTCCCAGCGCATGCCGTTGGCGACGGCATTGCCGGCGAGCTGGCGCAGCTTGCGCGCGTAGTGGGAGGCGTCGCTGCTCAGGTAGAAGCCGACGTCCACGCCGGCGGCGCGCAGCTTCGCGGCGTTCTCCATGGTGGCGCCGATCTGGTCGAAATCGGCGGGCAGGTCGACCAGTGCATCGACGAACACCGGCACCTTGGCGGATGCGATCTCGTTCGCGACCTTCCAGCCTTCGCTGGCACCGGCCAGGGCGATGCGCACGTTGCGCTGTTTCGCCCAGCGCAGCAGGCGGCGGATGTCGGAGGCGCGCTGAATGGTGACGACGACGCGGCCGCCTCCACCGAAGTATTTCGCCATCGCCGCACGGCCCGCCGGGGTCAGCAGCGCGAACTTCGAATCGGCGGGAATGCGTCCGCGCGCTTCATCGATCAGCTGGTCGAGGATCATCCATTGGCCGGCGCGCGAACCGCCGGTGAGATTGGCGGAGTCACCGCCGAGGGTGAGGAAAAGGACGCGGCCACCGATCGGGTCGAGGCTGCCGTCGAAACGGAACGCGCCGCCTTGGCCGCCGATCAGAGAACCGCCATTGGCCGGGTTCGCCGCGACCATCGTCCAGCCGTAACCTTCGACGCGCGCCACCGGGATCAGCACCGATTCCGGGTTGTAGGCGCTGGTGACGTCGAATTCCGGACGTACCGCCATGTCCTTGGAGGTGCCAAGCGACTCGCCGCTGTCGACCGTCGACGATTCGCCACTCACTTCCTCCACGCCGATGTCGTTGATGCCGGCGAACAATGCCGGCGTGAGCGGCTTGCCGGCGGCATCGACCACCTGCGCGCCAGCCGCATTCAAGCCGTGGCCGACGGCGGCGATGCGGCCGCGGCGCACCAGCACGTCGGCGTTCTGCAAGGTGCCCTGCGCGGTCGCGGTGTGCACGGTGGCGTTGCGGATCAGCACGTCCTGCGCGGATGCGCTGCCGGCAAGTGCAAGCAGAATGATGGTGATGACGAAGCGATTCATCGCGCACCTCCCTGCTTCGCATCGTTCCGGAGCAGGTCCTGGCCGAGCATGAAGTCGGATTTCGGTTGTCGCTTGGGGTCGTGGCGATCGTAGAGCCGCGCACCATCGATGTAGACCTGTTCGGCCTGGGCGTAACTGCTGAAGGGATTGCCGTTCCACAGCACCACGTCGGCCATCTTGCCGGGTTCAAGCGTGCCGGTCATGCCATCGATGCCCATCGCCTTCGCCGGATTGGCGGTGATCCAGCGGATCGCGTGTTCGGGCGGGATGTCGATGCCGATGCGGCGGCCGTTCGCCATCGCCTTCGCCGCTTCCTGGTTGAGGCGCTGGATGCCTTCCTCGGAATCGCTATGCACGATCGCGCAACCGTTCTTCGCGCGATCGACCATCACGATGTCTTCCTGGATGCCGTCGAAGCTTTCCATCTTGAAACCCCACCAGTCGGCCCACAGCGCGCCGCAGATGCCTTCGGCGGCCAGGCGGTCGGCGACCTTGTAAGCCTCGACGCCATGATGGAAGGCGCTGATCCGGAAACCGAATTCCTTGGCGAGGTCGATCATCGTCGCCATCTCATCGGCGCGGTAGCAATGGATGTGGACGCGGATGTCGCCATTGATCGCGCCCGCCAGCGAATCTTCCTTGAGGTCGCGCTTGCCGGTGTCTCCACCCTTGCGCTTCTTCATGTAGTCGGCCGCTTCGGCGAACGCCGCGCGATAACCGGCGACATTGCCCATGCGCGTCGATGGTCCGCCCTTCTGCCCGTATACGCGTTTCGGGTTCTCGCCACAGGCCATCTTCAGGCCCCACGGCGCGCCGGGGAATTTCATCGCCTGGTAGGTCGTCGACGGCACGTTCTTGAGGGTGACGCCGCGGCCGCCGATCAGGTTGGCCGAGCCCGGCAGGATCTGCAGCGAGGTGATGCCGCCTGCGAGTGCGGTGAGGAAACCGGGGTCCTGCGGCCAGATCGAATGTTCGGCCCACACCTGCGCAGTGACGGGCGCTGTCGCTTCGTTGCCATCGCTGTTCGCGGAGACACCGGGGCTCGCATACACGCCGAGATGCGAATGGATGTCGATGATGCCGGGCGTGATCCACTTGCCGGTGCCATCGACGCGGATCGCATCGGTGGGCACTGCGACATCGTTGCCGACCGCGATGATCTTGCCGTCCTGCATCAGCACGCCGGCGCCATCGAGGCGGCGGCCCGTGCCATCGAGCACGGTGGCGTTGGTGATCACCACCGGTGGCGAGGGAATTCGCTGGTAGGTGCTGGGATAGGGATCGGCGACGAAGGAATACGACTTCGCCGACGGCGTCGTGGCAGTCGACGTGGACTTCGTCGGCTGGCTGGCGCAGGCGGCCAGCAGGGTCGCCGCGGCGGCGGTGAGCAGGAGGCGCATCGAGTTCTCCCCGGGGAAGCCATGAACCGTAGCGCGCATGGCAGCGCGTGGCGCATGACGAAAGTCATGGCGGGGCTGGCACACTGATCGCAACCGCAACGGGAATTCGCGATGACGATCCATGATCCTGCCGAAGTGCTGCGTTTCTGGCGGACTGCCGGAATGTCCAAGTGGTTCGGTGGTGGCGTTGAATTCGACGATGCCTGTCGCGCCGCGCTGGGCGATGCCCATTTCGCCGCGGCCCGGTGCGAACTTGACGGATGGATGGCGGAAGCCGATTCCGCGCTGGCGCTGGTCCTGCTGCTCGACCAGATTCCGCGCAACATCTTCCGCGGCAGCGGCCATGCGTTCGCGACGGATGGCGTGGCCAGGCTGGTTGCAGCGCAGGCGATCGCGCAGGGATTCGACGCGCGGGTCGAGTCGGCCATGCGCTTCTTCTTCTACCTGCCGTTCGAGCATTCGGAGGAGATGGATGACCAGCAACATTCGGTCGAACTGGTTACTGCGCTCGGCAACAAGGATCTGCTCGGCTATGCGACCGCGCATCGCGACGTGATCGCGCGCTTCGGGCGTTTCCCGCATCGCAATGCCGCGCTGGGGCGCATCAGCACGCCGGAAGAGCAGGCGTGGCTGGATGCCGGCGGCGGGTTCTAGCCGCGCGGCCCGAATTGCACGCGTTCGCGGCGAATGCCGTAGCCGAACAGGCGCGCGGGAATGTGGCGGAAGACGAGGAAGCGGCTGGCGAAACGCAGCACGCCGGGCGTCGGCAGCAGTCCACCCGGTGTCGCATCGAGCAGCGGTGCGATGACGCGTTCCTGCGCGAGCCGTTGCACCGCCTGGATCACCCGCGTCGGCCACAGGCGACGCTGTTGCACGCGCGCGAGTCGTGCATCGTCGACCGCACCATTGCCTGCCAGCATCGGGCCGAGAAGATTCGCCGTGGCGACCGCGTCCTGGATGGCGAGGTTGATGCCGACGCCGCCGATCGGCGACATCGCATGGGCGGCATCGCCAATGAACAACAAGCCGGGAATGTCCCAGCGCTGCAGGCGATCGATCCGCACTTCCAGCGTTTTCACATCGTTCCAGTCCTGCAGCGCATCCATGCGCGCCGGCTCGAACGGCAGCAGCGGCGCGACCAGGTCGCGGAACGCCTGCAACGGGCGCACACGCAACACGGCATCGCTGCCCTTGCCGATCACGTAGGCACACTGCCAGTAATCGTTGCGATCGAGCATCACCAGCAGGCGCCCGCGCGCGGGAATGCCCTGGGTCTGGTCGGGATCGGCGGTCTGGCGCGGCAGCCGGAACCACAGCACGTCCATCGGCGAACCGAAAGTCTCGACTGCGAGTCCGGCGGCATCGCGCAGGGTCGAGCCGCGGCCATCGCAGGCGATCACCAGGTCGGCGGAGATTTCCAGCTCGCCATCGGGATCGCGCGCCTGCACGCCGCTGACGCGGCCGTTGCCATCATGCATGAGGCCGGTTGCTTCAGTGCGCATGCGCAGCGAGAAGTTCGGGTATGCGCGCGCAGCATCGGCCAGCAGGTCGAGAAAATCCCATTGCGGCGCCAGCGCGAGATAGTCGAACGGCTGCAGCCCGCGGAAATCGCCCAGCGCGATCGTGCCTTCGGCGAAGCGGCCGGCGATGGTCTGCTCGCGCCGATGCGGGATGCGCAGGAAGGCATCGAGCAGTCCGGTCTGCTGCAGGATGCCGAGCGTCGAAGGGTGCACGGTGTCGCCGCGGAAATCGCGGAGGAAATCGCCGTGCTTCTCCAGCACGACGACATCGACGCCGCCGCGTGCCAGCAACAGGCCGAGCATCATTCCCGCCGGTCCACCGCCGGCGATGCAGCACCGCACCTTCAACCGGCGCGGCGCATCCATGTCAGTAGCGCGCGATCGACGGGTCGGCGTCGGCCCAGGCGTCGATGCCGCCGGTGACGTTGTAGACCTCGCGGAAACCGAGGCCGCGGAAATGTTCGGCCGCCTGCGCGCTGCGTCCGTCGTGGTGGCAGAGGAAGGCGATCGCGCTGTCCTTCGGCAATGCCGCCAACGCATCGACGCCATCGTCGAGCGTGCGGAACGCGACCGGTGCGCTGGCGATCGCGCGCTCGTCTGGCGGACGCACGTCGACCAGGATCAGATCGCCGTTGCGCACGCGCTCGCCGGCATCCGCGGGCGTGATCGCGCGTACCGCCGGTGCCGCCAGCGGATGTTCCACCACCAGGCCGCGGCCGCGATGGTCGTCGACGAAATCGATGCGCAGGCCGTCGGCGCGACGCGCCGAGGCGCCATCGAACTGGAAGCGCACGCCTTCGACTTCGCTGGCGATGCTGGCGGGATCGGCCGGCGCCAGTTACAGTTGCGCGCGATGCTGCTTGTCGACCATGAGCTGCCGGCCATCTGCACGATGATGTCGCTTCCGCCCAGCAGTTCGCCGCCGACATACAGCTGCGGGATGGTCGGCCAGTCGCCGTAGAGCTTGATGCCTTCGCGGATCCCGGGATCGGACAGCACGTCGACGTGCGCGTATTCGGCGCCCATGTCCTCGAGCGTGCCTACGGCCTTCGCCGAGAAACCGCATTGCGGCGCCTGCGGATTGCCTTTCATGAACAGCACCACGCGATTGGAATCGAGCAGCGCCTGGATGCGGCTACGGGTGGCGGGATCGAGCGACATGGCGGGTATTCCGGGGAAACGATGCGTCATTGTACTGAGGGGATGCTGGCGGCAGCGTGCGATCATTCCCGCATGGAAGACCTGCATTCAC
Source organism: Lysobacterales bacterium (assembly GCA_019510195.1). GTDB lineage: Bacteria > Pseudomonadota > Gammaproteobacteria > Xanthomonadales > Xanthomonadaceae > Solilutibacter. The sequence goes on from JAEKKW010000056.1 coordinate 90,594, forward strand.
GCTTGATTCCCGGGCATCCCCATCGCTGGTGGGCATGGCTGGCCGTGTCGCAGCTGCTGGTCGCGTGGTTGTGGTGGCGTTTCGGCTGGCAACTCGGCCTGCCGTGCATGGTCCTGAGCCATGTGCCGTTCTGGTGGGGCGTGCTGATGCCGCGATCGCGGATCTATTCGCCCTGCCTGTCACGATTGCCGACGCGCGAACGCGTGGTGTGGCTGACCATCGATGATGGTCCGTCGGCCGAAACGATCGAAATGCTCGATCTGCTCGATGTCCATGGTGCGAAAGCGACTTTCTTCGTGGTTGGTGAACGGGCCGCGGCGCATCCGGAACTGATCCGCGAAATCGTCCGGCGCGGACACGGCATCGGCAATCACAGCGCCAGCCATCCCGCCGCGATGTTCTGGGCGCTGGGACCGAAGCGGATGCGCTCGGAAATCACCCGTTGCCAGGACCTCCTGCATTCGATCACCGGCAGCGCGCCAATCTGGTTCCGTGCGGTAGTCGGCATGGCCAACCCCTTCGTTGCCGCACCGTTGCGCGATCTCGGCCTTGCTCGGGTGGCCTGGAGCGCGCGCGGCTACGACGGTGTCGCCGGCGATGTCGCCAGCGTCGTTGCGCGGATCGAACGCGATCTCGCGCCGGGCGCGATCGTATTGCTGCACGAAGGCGCGGCGCATGGCCACAACATCGACATCCTGCGCGGCGTGCTGGAAAAGCTCGCCGCGGCGGGATTGCGCGCGGTATTGCCGGAACAGCTGGCGACGATCAATCCGGGCGGCGCGCGCTGACCAGCCAGTTGTTGAACAGGTTGCGGCCGAGATGCGGCTGCCATTCCACTTCGAGTCCGGCCGATTCCAGCATCGCGGTCAGCACTTCGCGGCGCGGATAGCGATGTGGCGCGCTGCGCATCCAGCCGATGCGGTGGCCGATGCGATCGGTGACATCGGTGATGCGGCTGCGTGCGCTGGCATCTTCCAGTCCGGTGCGGACCAGCAACCGCGCGCCCGGAGCGAGGCAGGCAATCGCGCCGGACACCACGTTCGCCTGCAACGATTCCGGCAGGTATTGCAGCATGTCGAGAATCGTCACCGAACCGTGATGCGCGGGGACACCCAGGGACAGATCCACGGTATCGAACGCGACATCGTGCAATTGGCGCCGCGTCGCGGCGTCGCGGGCACGGGCGATCTTCGCCGCATCGAAATCGACCCCCTTGTAGGGTTGCGTCGCACCGGCATTGCGCAGCACGTGCGCAAGCAGGCCGATGCCGCAACCCAGATCGAGCAGCGGATGCGGGTCATCGTGCAGCAGTGGCAATACGCCGGGATAGAGCGGGTCGTGAGCGAGTTTCCAGCGTGCGTAGTGGGAGTGCCAGCGATCGAATGGGCGTTCCGGCGCCAGGAAAGCGCGGGAGATGGCAATGGAATCGATGGCTGTACTCATTCCGTGCTCAGGGATTCGCGCGCGGCAGGCAGCGCCAGCCCGGTCCACAATCCGTACATCGCGGCGGAGTAATGCAATGCGTCTTCGCTCAACATGGCTTCTTCTCTACCATGGCGGCGGGAAACGGGCGTGATGTCGACATAACGCACGCCGCGGGCATCGCACTGTTCATGTGCGACAGCGTTGAACGCATCGATCTCCGCGGCGATGGTCCCCGGATCGCGGCCTGCGCTCACCGCGAATGGCGTCGCGCCCCAGTCGGGAATCGACAACACCAGCACGCGTGAGACGCGCGCGCCGGCATGGCCGATGGCGCGCTCGAGCAGGGCGCGGAATTCGTCGCGATATTCGTCAAGGGCCAGTCCGCGGTACTGGTTGTTGACGCCGATCAACAGGGTCACCAGACCCCAGTCGTTGCCCAGCGGTTCGGCGGCGTCGAGTGCTGCGATGAGTTCGCCGGTGGTCCAGCCGGTCGTGGCGATGATGCGCGGGTCGCGGATCGCGAACCCTTCGCGTCGCAGCGCCTCGGCCAGTTGCACGGGCCAGCGCCCGTGCTCCGGGACGCCCTCGCCGATGGTGTAGCTGTCGCCGAGCGCGAGGTAGCGAATCACGCAGCGCGCGCCGCGCGCCGCGACAACACGCGGTCGATGCGGCCGAATACCTCGCGCAACACGTCCGGCTGCGGCAGCAAGGTGACGCGGAAATGATTGCGATAGGGCACGTTGAAGCTCGAGCCCGGCACGATCAGCACGTCCTCGCTTTCCAGCAGCTCCAGCGCGAAGGCATGATCGTCGAAGGCATGCGCGGCCGGACCGACCACCGCCGGGAACCCGTACAACGCGCCTTGCGGCGCCACCAGTTGCAGGTGGGCGCTGGCAGCGCAGCTTTCGATCAATGCGCGACGGGTTTCGTAAAGACGGCCACCGGGACTGCACAATGGCGAGATGGTGTCCTGGCCGTTGAGCGCGGCGTCGATGGCGAATTGCCCCGGCACGTTGGCGCACAGGCGCAGCGCGCCGAGCAGGTCCATCGCGGCGTGGTAGTCGCGCATCTTCTCGCGATCGCCCGACAGCACCGCCCAGCCGACGCGCCAGCCGCAGGCGCGATGCACCTTCGACAAACCGCCGAACGATACGCAGGGCACGTCGCCGGCGAGCGGCGCCAGCGGCTGGAAAGTCGCGCTGTCGTAGAGGATGTGGTCGTAGATCTCGTCGGCCATCAGCAGCAGGCCGTGGCGCGCGGCGATCGCGACGATGCGCGCCACCAGGTCCGGCGGATAGTTGGCGCCGGTCGGATTGTTGGGATTGATCAGCACGATCGCGCGGGTGCGCGACGACACCAGCTGCTCGATCTCGTCGGGATCGGGCAGGAAGCCGTTCTCCGGCAGGCACTGGTAATAGACCGGACGACCATCGTTGAGGATGGTCGCGGCACTCCACAGCGGATAGTCGGGCGAGGGCAGCAGCACTTCGTCGCCGGGATTGAGCAGCGCGCGCAACGAGATGTCGATCAGTTCGCTGACGCCATTGCCGATGAAGACGCGATCGGCGCTGGCGCCCGGCGTGCCACGACGGGCATGGTGCGCGGCGATGGCTTCGCGCGCTTCCGGCAGGCCCTGCTGGTGGGTATAGGGATCGGTCTGGGCGATGCGCCCGGCGATCGCTTCCTGCAGATGTTCGGGCGCACGGAAACCGAAGGCGCCGGGATTGCCGATGTTGAGCTTGATCAGGCTGCGACCCTGCGATTCCAGGTCACGGGCGCGGCGGGCCAGTTCGCCGCGGATTTCATAGCGCACTTCCGAGAGGCGCTGGCGGGTGGAAAGCGACATCTACACACACGATTAGGGCAAGAATCTCCGCAGATTAGCGGAAATTGCGGGGTTTCGGGCGGTGTGCGCGTGGATGAGACGCACTCGCTTTAGAATCCCGGCATGACCCCGATTCGCCACCACGCTTGAACTCCGCGGCCGGACTGCAGGCGATCGGCTGGCCCTCGCAGCCGGGCCCGGAGTGGCTGGACCTGCTGGCGCGGCACCCGGCCGCACGACCGGCGCGCGTGGTGGAGCAGCATCGCAGCGGTTATCGCTTGGCGGACGGCCCGGAAACCGAGCTTTTTTCCGCGGAATCGCCGCCGGAATGGCAGCGCAACCTCAAGGACTCCCTGCAGCGCGCCGGTGTCGGCGACTGGGTGCTGGTCGAAGGTGGCCAGATCGTCGCGCTGTTGCCGCGCCGTTCGGCATTGAAACGCGGTGCCGCCGGCGAGCATTACAAGCAGCAGCTGATCGCCGCCAACATCGATACCGCCTTCGTCGTGACCGGACTCGATGCCGACTTCAATCCGCGCCGGATCGAACGCTACCTGCTGCTGGTGCAAGGTGGCGGGATCGAGCCGGTCGTGGTGTTGACCAAGACCGACAAGGGCGGCGATGTCGAAGCCGCATTGGCGGCGTTGCAGGCGATCCGCGACGAAGGCGTCGCCGTGCACGCGGTGAATGCCAAGGATGCGGGTGGGATCGAGCGGTGCCGGCAAGTCGACCATCACCAATACCCTGCTCGGCAACGACCGGATGAGGACCGGCGAGGTGCGCGCCAGCGATTCGCGCGGCCGCCACACCACGACGCATCGCGCGCTGCTGCCGCTGCCATCGGGCGCCTGCCTGATCGACACCCCGGGCATGCGCGAACTCAAGCCGACCGGCGAGGAAAAGCCCGATCGTTCCGTCTTCGCCGACATCGATGCGCTCGCCGGACAGTGCCGCTTCCGCGACTGCAAGCACGAACGCGAACCCGGCTGCGCGGTGCGCGCGGCGATCGAAGCGGGCACGCTCGATCCCGATCGCGTCGCCAACTGGCGCAAGTTGAGGGATGAAGTCGACGTCGCGGCCCGTACGCTGGAGTCGCGCCGTGGCCGTCGTTGAACTGACGCCGGAACAGCAACGCTACGCCGCGCTCGACGCGCGACTGGTGCAGGCGGCGCGCGGGCTGCGCCTGCTCAACATGGTGAGCTGGCCGGCCAGCCTGCAGCAGCCTTATCTGGAAGCCTGGGCCGCGGGACGCAAGGTCAACCCCGAGATCGAATATCCGAAACACGATTTCAGCGACGCCCGCCGCGAGCTGGAAGCGATCGCCGGCGAATCCGAGCCCGGCAATCCGCTCGGCGATTACCTGATCGAGAACGCGCACAGCTGGTCGCTGGCGGCGGAATTGCTGGAAAATCTCGGCACGCCGCGCGTCACCGATCTCTCCGTCCAGTTGTTCGGCAAGCCCGACGAGCAACTTCCGGGCGATGGCCCGAGCACGCTGGAGGCCGCGCGCCATTTCATCGGCATTGCCTCCGAGCTCGATCGCGAACTGCTGGCGCCGGCGGAAACGGTGCCGATCTCCGCGACCGCGCTGGCATTGCAGTTGCAGAATGATCTCGATGATTTCTTCGATGGCCGCGTCATCAGCGTCGAGCTCGATCCACAGTTGATCGCCAAGGCCGCCGCCGCGGCGACCCGCATCCGCCTGCGCACCAACGCCACCTTCAGCGATTACGACCGCTCGCAATTGCTGCAGCACGAGGCCTTCGTCCATTCGCTGACCGCGCTCAACGGCCGCGAGCAGCCGGTGCTGAAGAGCCTCGAATTGTCGTCACCGCGCGTCACCGCGACCCAGGAAGGGCTCGCCACCTTCGCCGAACAGATCACCGGCAGCACCGACATCGAGCGCATGAAGCGCGTCAGCCTGCGCATCGAAGCGGTGGCGATGGCGCTCGCCGGCGCCGATTTCGTCCAGGTCTTCCAGTACTTCATCGATGCCGGCCAGGACCTGCAGGAAAGTTTCGCTTCGGCGCAGCGGGTATTCCGCGGCGTGCCGACCACCGGCGGCATGGCCTTCACCAAGGACACCGTCTACCTGCGCGGATTGGTGGCGGTGCATACCTTCTTCCGCTGGACGTTGCGCCAGGACCGCCTGCGCCTGTGCCGCCTGTTGTTCGCCGGCAAGATGACGCTGCAGGACATCCAGCGCTTCGAACCGCTGTTCGCCGACGGCACCCTGGCGCCGCCGCGCTGGCTGCCGCGCTGGGTGGCGCGCGCGAACGGCCTGGCCGGCGTGCTGGCGTTCTCGCTGTTCGCCAACCGCATCCACCTCGACCAGATCACCGATCGCTTCGATCTCGCGGATTTCTAGGGATTCGCTGCGTCCATGCGTCGGCGTCCGGGCCTTCCGCGCTAGAATTGCGTGACACACAGCGATCCCAAGATGATGTCAGACGACCAGGACGATTTCCGGAAAGCGGCCCTCGATTACCACCGCCACTCGCCGCCCGGGAAGATCCGGATCAGCGCCACCAAGCCGATGGTCACCCAGCGCGACCTCGCCCTGGCTTATTCGCCGGGCGTCGCCTACGCCTGCGAGGAAATCGCCGCCGACCCCAACCAGGCCAGCGAGCTGACTGCGCGCGGCAACCTGGTGGCCGTTCGGCCCGTTGGCCGGCAAGCCGGTGATGGAAGGCAAGGGCGTGCTGTTCAAGAAGTTCGCCGACATCGACGTCTTCGACATCGAGTTGAACGAACGCGATCCCGACAAGCTGGTCGAGATCATCGCCAGCCTCGAACCGACCTTCGGCGGCATCAATCTCGAGGACATCAAGGCGCCGGAGTGCTTCTACATCGAGCGCAAGCTGCGCGAGCGGATGAACATCCCGGTGTTCCACGACGACCAGCACGGCACCGCGATCATCGTCGGTGCGGCGGTGTTGAATGCGCTGGAAGTCGCCGGCAAGAAGATCGAGGACGTCAAGCTCGCCACCACCGGCGCCGGTGCCGCCGGCATCGCCTGCCTCGACATGCTGGTGGCGCTCGGCCTGCGCAAGGACCACATCTACGCGCTTGACCGCGGCGGCGTGCTCCACACCGGGCGCACGGATCTCGATCCCGACAAGCTGCGCTACGCCCGCGACACCGACAAGCGCACCCTCGACGACATCATCGACGGCGCCGATATCTTCCTCGGCCTGTCGGCGGGCGGCGTGCTCAAGCCGGAGATGGTGGCGAAGATGGCGACCAGGCCGATCATCCTCGCGCTCGCCAATCCCTATCCGGAAATCATGCCGGAGGACGCCAAGAAGGTGCGCCCCGACGCGATCATCGCCACCGGCCGCAGCGATTACCCGAACCAGGTCAACAACGCGCTGTGCTTCCCCTACATCTTCCGCGGCGCGCTCGATGTCGGCGCCTCCGAAGTCAACGAGGCGATGAAGCTGGCATGCGTGCGCGCGATCGCCGAACTCGCCCGGCGCGAAGCCAGTGACCTCGGCAACGCCTACAAGGGCGACATTGCCAAATTCGGCCCCGAATACCTGATCCCGCGCCCGCTCGATCCGCGCCTGATCCTGGTGATCGCGCCGGCGGTGGCGCGCGCGGCGATGGAGTCCGGCGTGGCGACGCGACCGATGGCCGACATGGCGGCCTACGAGGAGAAGCTCGGCCAGTTCATCCACCGCACGCGGATGATGATGAAGCCGGTGTACGAACGCGCCCGCGCCGACCTCAAGCGCGTGGTTTACGCCGAAGGCGAGGAGTACACCGTGCTGCGCGCGGTGCAGATCGTGATCGACGAAGGACTGGCGCGGCCAATCCTGATCGGTCGTCCCGAGGTGATCGAGCGCCGCATCGCCAAACTCGGCCTGCGCATGCGTGCCGGCGCCGATTTCGAGTTGTGCAACATCAACGACGATCCGCGCTTCAACGATTACTGGCAGCACTACCACGGGCGCAACCAGCGCAACGGCATCACCGAGGACGCCGCCAAGAACCTGGTGCGTTCGCGGCCGACGCTGGTCGCGGCGCTGATGGTCGAGCGCGGCGACGCCGACGCGCTGATCTGCGGGCTGGTCGGGCGCTTCCACAAGAAGCTCGGCTACCTGCTCAGCGTGTTCGACTTCGAGCCCGGCGTGAAGAACACCGCGGCGATGACCGCGGTGATCAACGACCAGGGCGCGATGTTCTTCACCGACACCCACGTCCAGCTCGATCCCACCGCGGAAATGATCGCCTCGGCGACGCTGCAGGCCAGCTATCGCCTCAAGTTGTTCGGCATCGAGGCGAAGATCGCGTTGCTCTCGCATTCCAATTTCGGCAGCCACGCCGATGCCCCGGCGCTGAAGATGCGGCGCGCGCGCGAGCTGGTGCTGGAACAGCGTCCGAACCTGGAAGTCGACGGCGAGATGATGGCCGATACCGCGCTCGACGAAGTGCTGCGCAAGCGCATCTTCCCGGGCACGCGCCTGGAAGGCGCGGCCAACCTGATGGTGATGCCCAACCTCGATGCCGCCAACATCGGCTACAACCTGGTGCGGGTCGTCACCAATGGCGTCGCCATCGGCCCGATCCTGATGGGCATCGACCAGCCCGCGCACATCCTGACGCCGGCGTCCACCGCCCGGCGCGTGGTCAACATGACCGCGATCGCCGCGGTGGATGCGCAGTTGCGCGCGGCGCGCAAGACCGGCGCCGGCTGATCGACATGGCAGGCCAGCGCCGCCACGCGCTCAACGTGATCGCCTGGAGCAACGGCGTCGGCCTGACCCGCGACATCGAATTGCTCGCCGCGGCGTTGCGGCGCGCCGGTGATTCGGTGACGATCAGCGCGATCGGGCGCGGCAAGCTGCGCAAATGGTCGCGGCCGGTCTTGATGCGGATGCGCGCGCTGGCGCATCGCCTGTCCGGGCGTTCGAAATTCGATGCCAACCTGATGCTGGAACACGTGCGCCCGGAGGATTTCGGCGTGGCGCAACGGCAATTGTTCGTGCCGAACCCCGAGTGGTGCCTGCCATCGGATGTCGCCCTGCTGCCGCGCATCGACGGCATCCTCGCCAAGACCCGCCATGCGATCGCCATTTTCGAGGCGCGGGGTTGCAAGGTCGCGTATTGCGGGTTCACCAGCGGTGATCGCCTGGATGCGTCGGTGGCGCGCGAACGCGCGTTCTTCCATCTCGCCGGGCGCAGTTCCAACAAGGGCACGCAGCGCCTGATCGCGCTGTGGCAGCGCCACCCGCAGTGGCCGACGCTGACCGTGCTGCAGAGTCCGCGCACGGCGCAAGCGATCGAGCCGCCAGCCGCCAACATCATCCATCGCATCGACTACATCGACGATGCCGAGTTGCAGCGGATGCAGAACGCGCACCGTTTCCACCTGTGTCCGTCGGAAACCGAAGGCTTCGGCCACTACATCGTCGAGGCGATGAGCGTTGGCGCGATCGTGGTGTCCACCGATGGCGAGCCGATGAACGAACTGGTGACGCCCGAGCGCGGCGTGCTGGTCGCGAGCGGCCGCACGGGGACGCAACACCTCGCATCCACCCATTACTTCGACGATGACGCCATGATCGCTGCGGTCGAAAAATTGATCGCGGCGCCGGATGCCGAACTCGATCGCCTCGGCGCGAACGCGCGCAGCTGGTACGTCGACAACGACGCCGGGTTCAGCGCCCGGTTGCAGTCTGCGCTGGAATCGCTGCTGGGCTGAGCGTGCGCAGGTCGGGCGGCGGCGTGGTGTATTCCGCAGCGTAGCGGTCCATCCCGAGTTCACAGCGAGTCGCGCCGGTTTCCGCGGTTTTTCGCAGGATGCAATTGTTCGGGGCCGTCCCGTCTTCGGGATCGGCGGGCGCGCGTGAACCATGCGCGAGATGGATGGCCAGGCCGGCGAATTTCAACCGCCGCCGCCGCAGGCCGGCATTGCGCAGGCGCAGGTCGAGCTCGAGGTCCTCGCTGCCATAGCCTTCCATGCGTTCGTCGAAACCATTGGCAGCGACGATGTCCTCGCGCCATGCGCTGAAGTTGCAACTCATCACCGTCACGCCGGCATTGCGCGACGCGGCTTTCTTGCGTGCGAGCGCGAGGTTGTGGATGACGTGGCGGCGTTCGTCGCCATGTTGCGCGTTGAAGTCGGCATCGACGAAGGGATGGAAGCGCGGCGTCGCGCCATCCAGCAGCCGTTGCGTCCATGCTTCGGTGGCCTGGACACGCCCACCCTGCAGGAAACCGCCCGTTTCCGCCAACGCCAGGTGATCGGCCATGAACTGCGGATGCAGCACCATGTCGCCGTCGATCATCACGACGTAATCGCCGCGACTCGCCGCCAGCGCGCGATTGCGCGAACTGGCGGCGCGGAATCCGCGATCCTCCTGCCAGACATGGCGCAACGCGACCGGAAAATCCTGCGCTTCGTGCAGCAACACCGCACGGGTATCCTCGCGCGAACCGTCGTCGGCGATCACCACTTCGGCGGGCAATGCCGTTTGCCGGCGCACGCTGGCCAATACCGCCTGCAGCGCCTGTGGCCAGTTGTATGTCGTGACCAGCAGCGTGCTGCGCATCATCCCCGTCATGCCTGCATGCGGCGTGCCGCAACATGGGCATCGAGCCCGCGCTCGCAGCGGACGATGCCTTCCGCCAACGCCTTGTCGAAGAAACGGTCGTTCGGGAGGACCTCGGTAGGCGGAATGCCGTCCGGCCAGCGCGTCTTGTGCCACAAGTGGATCGCCAGCCCGGCGAAACGCAGTGGCCGGCGCACCAGTCCCGCGTGTTTCAGGCGCGCGGAGATGTCGTCGTCCTCGCGGCCCCAGCCCTCGTAGTCGTCGTCGAAGCCGTTGACGCGATCGAGATCGGTGCGCCAGATGCCCATGTTGCAACCCATCATCTGGCCGCCTTCGGCGGTCAGTGCCTTGCGGCGTGCGATCCACGGCAGGCGCAGCGCATGCTTGCGCTTGTAGCGGCCCTCCATGTCCATGAAGGGCGAGAACTTCGGCTTGCCGCCGGCGAGCAGGCGCGCCGATTCCGCAGGCGATGCGTTGAGGCGACTGCCCTGCAGGAAGATGCCGGGCCGGATCAGCGCGAGATGGTCGGCGACGAACATCGGGTGCAGGATCAGGTCACCATCGAGGAAGATCACGTAGTCGCCGCGGCTGGCGGCGATGCCCAGGTTGCGCACGCGCGCCAGCCGGAAGCCGGCATCCTTCTGCCAGGCATGGATCAGCGGCACCGGGAAATCGGCGGCTATTGCCCGGATCAGTTCGGCGGTGTCCCCGCGCGAGCCGTCGTCGGCAACCACGACCTCCAGCGGCAACACCTTTTGCGCTGCGATGCTGCGCAGGCACAATGCCAATGCTTCCTTCCAGTTGTAGGTCGAGACGACGAGGCTGGCGGTGGTCACGGGCAGGACTGTGATCGAGGTCGGATATTATTGCCTCGAACAAGTGGCAGAAGTCACGCTTGGGTAAAAAAAACTTGCGAATGCCCCCCGAAGTCTCCGTCATCGTCCCGAACTACAACCACGCCCCCTACCTGGCGCCGAGGATCGATTCGATCCTGGCCCAGACCTGGCGCGATTTCGAGCTGATCCTGCTCGACGACTGTTCCCCCGACGACAGCATGGCAGTCCTGGAGCGCTACCGCGACCATCCCCAGGTGGCTTGCCTCATCCGCAACGAGGTCAACGGCGGCAGTACCTTCAAGCAATGGGAGAAGGGGATCGCATTGGCGCGTGGGCGCTACGTCTGGATCGCCGAAAGCGACGACTGGTGCGAGCCGACCTTCCTCGAAACCCTGCTGGCCGGCTTGCATGCCGATCCCGACTGCGTGCTGGCCTATTGCCAGGCCTATTTCGTCGGGCCCGATGGCGCGATCAACTGGCAGTCGCGCGCGGATCGCCTGGCTGAAACGCTGGACGGCCGCGAATTCATCCGTCGCCAGATGGCGCCGACCTCGATCTACAACGCCAGCATGGCGCTGTGGCGCCGCGATCTGTACGAACAGGTGCCACGCGACTATCTCGACTATCGCTTCTTCGGCGACTGGCTGTTCTGGATCGGCCTGGCGCAGCTCGGCAAGGTCCACATCAGCGGGCGCCTGCTCGACTACTACCGCCAGCATCCGCACAACGTCAGCACCGGCGTCTATCGCAGCGGCCTGAACTTCGTCGAGGAGATGCAGGTCGCCAACCGGATGTTCGACGAGGGCCTGCTCGGCGACCGCGAGTACGCCGCCTTCTTCAAGAAGAAATACCGCGAATACTGGCCCGTGCGCGACCGCCTCGATCCCGGGCTGCATCGCCAGATCCGGGACCTGTTCGCGCATCCGCGTTCATCGAAGGTGTCGCCGATGAAGGTCCGTGCCGGTGCGATCTGGAAAGGCATGCGCGGTCGCTGATATTTGACCCGGGTCAAAATAAAATCGCCGCGTCGAAGGACGCCGCGCTTGCTAGACTCCCTCGACACGCCACAGAACTAGGTGCCCGCGATGGACTGGCTGAACGACCTCCTGCAGAACGATCCCGACCCGACCGAAACCCGCGAATGGATGGAATCCATCAAGTCGGTGATCGACGTGCGCGGTCCCGAGCGCGCGCACCAGTTGCTCGAGGACATGGTCGAACTCACTCGCCGCAACGGCGTGCAACTGCCGTTCTCGCCGACCACCGGCTACTTCAACACCATTCCGGCGTGGCAGGAACCGAAGCTGCCGGGCGACGCCCACATGGAATGGCGCATCCGTTCGATGATCCGCTGGAACGCGATGGCGATGGTGGTGCGCGCCAACCGCAAGCCCGGCGACCTCGGCGGCCACATCGCCAGTTTCGCGTCGAGCGCCACGCTTTACGACGTTGGCTTCAACCACTTCTGGCGCGGCGCCAACGCCGACCACCCGGGTGATTTGATCGGCGTCCAGGGCCACAGCTCCCCGGGCATCTATTCGCGCGCCTTCCTCGAAGGCCGCATCAGCGAAGACCAGCTCGACCACTTCCGCATGGAAGTCGACGGCAAGGGCATCAGCTCCTATCCGCATCCGTGGTTGATGCCGGACTTCTGGCAGTTGCCGACGGTGTCGATGGGCCTCGGCCCGATCGCCGCGATCTACCAGGCGCGCCACTGGAAGTACCTGGAAGCGCGCGGCCTGATGCCGAAGACCAACCGCAAGGTGTGGTGCTTCCTCGGCGACGGCGAAACCGACGAACCGGAATCGCTGGGCGCGATTTCCGTGGCCGGTCGCGAGGGTCTCGACAATCTCGTCTTCGTCATCAACTGCAACCTGCAGCGCCTCGACGGCCCGGTGCGCGGCAACGGCAAGATCATCCAGGAACTGGAAGGCAACTTCCGCGGCGCCGGCTGGAACGTGCTGAAGGTGGTGTGGGGCAGCTACTGGGATCCGCTCCTCGCCCAGGACAAGGACGGCGTCCTCAAGAAGCTGATGATGGAAACGCTCGACGGCGAGTACCAGAACTGCAAGGCCTTCGGCGGCGCCTACACGCGCGAGCATTTCTTCGGCAAGTATCCGGAGACCGCGCAGCTGGTCGCCAACATGACCGACGAGGACATCTGGCACCTCAACCGCGGCGGCCATGATCCGCACAAGGTCTACGCCGCCTACGACCAGGCGATGAAGACCGAAGGCGTGCCGACGGTGATCCTCGCCAAGACGGTGAAGGGTTACGGCATGGGCGGCGCCGGCGAGGCGCTCAACCCCACCCACCAGACCAAGAAGCTCGACAACGAAGCGGTGCTGGAATTCCGCGACCGCTTCAAGCTCGACATCCCCGACGAGGCGTTCAAGGACGGCAACGTGCCGTTCCTGCACCCGGGCAAGGATTCGCCGGAAGTCCAGTACATGCTGGAACGCCGCAAGGAACTCGGCGGCTTCCTGCCGCAGCGCCGGCGCAAGGCCAGCACCTCGCTGGAAGTGCCCAAGCTCGAAACGTTCGAACGCCTGCTGAAATCGACCGGCGAGCGCGAGATCAGCACGACGATGGCCTTCGTGCAGGCGCTCAACATCGTCATGCGCGACAAGCAGGTCGGTCCGCGCTGCGTGCCGATCGTCGCCGACGAGGCGCGCACCTTCGGCATGGAAGGCATGTTCCGCCAGATCGGCATCTACGCGCCGCAGGGCCAGAAATACAAGCCGGTCGATGCCGACCAGTTGATGTTCTACCGCGAGGACGCGGCCGGGCAGGTGCTGGAAGAAGGCATCACCGAAGCCGGCGCGTTCGCGTCGTGGATGGCGGCGGCGACCAGCTACAGCACCAACGACCTGCAGATGCTGCCGTTCTACATCTACTACTCGATGTTCGGCTTCCAGCGCATCGGTGACGCCGCGTGGCAGGCGGCGGACATGCGCGCGCGCGGCTTCCTGCTCGGCGGCACCGCCGGGCGCACCACGCTCAACGGCGAAGGCCTGCAGCACGAGGACGGCCAGAGCCAGATCCAGTCGAGCTTCATTCCGAATTGCCGCAGCTACGATCCGACCTTCGGCTACGAAGTGGTGACGATCGTCCAGCACGGCATGCAGCGCATGCTCGCCGAGCAGCACGACGAGTACTACTACATCACCCTGATGAACGAGAACTACGCCCATCCCGATATGCCGGAAGGCAGCGCGGAAGGGATCATCAAGGGCATGTACCTGCTGAGCGAGGGCGAGAAGTCCAAGAAGGGCGGACTGCGCGTCCAGCTGATGGGCAGCGGCACCATCCTGCGCGAAGTGATCGCGGCGGCGGAATTGCTCAAGAAGGAATTCAGCGTCGACGCCGACATCTGGAGCTGCCCGAGCTTCACCGAGCTCGCGCGCGACGGCGAGGACGCGACGCGTTACAACCGCCTGCATCCGGCCGCGAAGGACAAGCGCGTGCCACACGTGACCAGGCTGCTGACGGGCCGCGAAGGTCCGGCGATCGCCGCCACCGACTACGTGCGGACCTTCGCCAACCAGGTCCGCGAATTCGTGCCGACGCGTTATGTCGTGCTCGGCACCGACGGCTTCGGTCGCAGCGATACCCGCGCCAACCTGCGCCGCCACTTCGAAGTCGATCGCAACCACGTCGCCTTCGCCGCGGTGTCCGCGCTGGCCGAGGACGGCAAGCTGACCGCCAAGGATGTCGAGAAGGCGATCAAGGTGTTCGGGATTGATGCGGACAAGCCGAATCCGTTGGGGGTTTGATTTTC
>JAEKKW010000052.1 GCA_019510195.1 Lysobacterales bacterium
ATCGAACGGATCTGGAACGCCTGGGCGATCTCGGGCTCGCTCTCGGTATTGACCTTGGCCAAGGTGAACGCGCCGTTGAATTCGGCCGCGAGTTTCTCCAGCACCGGCGTCAGCGATTTGCAGGGAGCGCACCATTCGGCCCAGAAATCGACCAGCACCGGGCCCTGCATCGATGCCTGCAGCACCTCGCTCTCGAAGGTCGTCATGGAAACATCGAGTACGTGCGTGGCCATGGATCATCTCGTCTGAACAGACGCGAATGATCGCACGCCGCTGCCGGCAAAGCCTGAAAAAAGGCAGACTATGGCGATGAGCCGCAATCATTTCGAGCGCTGGATGGGCATCGTCGCGATCGCGGCATTCATGCTTGCGCTGGCCTGCGCCACGCGTGCTGGCGACTGGACGCCGCGGCAAGCATTGGCCGTGCCGGGCGCAACGGGAATGCCGGGTGCGGACATGTTCAACCTGTTGGCCTTCATCGTGCCAGGCGCTACCCAGCTGGCGGCGGCGCTGTGGCGACGCTGGCATTCGCGTGACCAGCCCGGGATGGCGGGCGGCATCGCGCTGTGGCTGCTCGCCATCGCCGCCCTGGCGTGGCTTGCGCTGGGCCTGTCCCCGATCGATGCCGGCGATCTCGCCGGCGAGGGCAGCCAGCGCCACGCCGCGCTGTGGATGCTGTGGCTGATCGCGGTATCGGCCGCGACCGTGGCCCTGGTGATGGGGGCAGCCAGTGGGCAGCGCGGAGTGATGGGCATGCTGGCCGTGTCGTGGCTCGTGGCGGCGTTTGTCCTCCCGACCTTGCTGGGCGGTTTGGCCCAGGTGCTGGCCGCCGTGGCGTGGATGGCCTGGCCGTGGCTGCGCTCGGTCCAGAAAATGGACGTCGGCAGGAATTGACGACCCCCGTGCCGATCTGCATAATGACCAGCTCAGCGCGCCCGTAGCTCAGTTGGATAGAGCACCAGGCTACGAACTTGGGGGTCGGGCGTTCGAATCGCTCCGGGCGCACCACACAATCGAAAACCAGCCTTGCGGCTGGTTTTTTCGTATGCGCGCCCGTCGGATTCCCGGCGCGTCAGTCCCCGGTCTCGCGAATTGCCGGATTGACCAGCGGATTCGGCTTGGCCGCGGCAATGCGCCGCATCGTGTTGGTGTCGCGATGGTCGAACGCCGGCGTTTTGCCATGGACGGCGAGGTCGGTGCGGGTCACGTAGGTCCAGCTGTCGTCATCGTGGAAGTCGATGTCGATGCGGTAGTAGTCGGTGCGGAACGCCTCTTCGAGAAACGTGGTCGAGCAGATGCCGAAGCGGGTGTCGCCGCGGCGTGCCTCGACCGAGATGCGCTTGTCGTCGGGGTGTGCGGTGCCGCCGGCCAGCAACGCCTGCCCGCGCGGGATGGTCAGGCTCTGCATGATCAAGCCGGTCGCGGGTTCCCACAGCCAGTAGCCGACCTGGTCGTGGAAGGTGATCTTTTCTTCCGGCGTATTGATGTGGATGTGATAGCGCAATCCGTACAGGAGCTGCGGACCGTTCGATTGCGGGTCGATCGGCTGCATGCGGATGTATTCGCTGTAGACGCGACGCTCCGGTCCATCGGCCTTGGGATTGATGTCGACGCCCTTGTCGGATCGCCATTCGCCTGCAAGCCGCCGCAACGGACCGAGGCTGGCCAGCGTGTCGGGCGAATACCCTTCCTGCTCGGTGAAGATGTCGGGGGGAACGGTGCTCATCGCTGTCCTGTGGTGGGGTCGACGCTGTCGTACTCAATCATAGGGCAGGGCGTCGATCCAATAGCGCCGTTTGCGCATCCCGGTTTCGGCGTCGTGGCGTTGATCCTCGAACACGCCGCCGTTCTTTTCGATCACGCGGACCGATGCGGCATTTCCCGGATCGCAGGTCACGAGAACGCGCGAAATGCCGAGATGTTCGCGGGCATGCCTGATTGCGAGACGGAGGATTTCGGTCGCGTGGCCACGCCCTCGGGATTCCGGCAGTACCGCATAACCGATGTGCCCCGTCATCTGGCCTGCAGGATGCTCGAGCGTGTGACGGATCGACGCGCGCCCGACGATGCGGCCATCGACGAAGGCGAACAGGAAGGTCGATGCCACCTCGCGACCCGGTGCGGGATCGATGCCCAGTACCTGTTCCCGCAATGCATCCAGATAGTCGGCAAGCGTCATGCCCGGACGATGGAAATGCAGGAAGGTCGGGTTGTCGGCCGGCACTGCCGCGACCGCGCGCCGGAATTCGGTTTCTTCGTGCAGCGCGGGCAGCCTGAGCTCCATGGGCGGATGTTAGGGCATGATGTCGCCGACACCTCCAGCGGATCCGCCATCCCATGTCCATGACACTGATCGTCGTCGCCATCACCGCGGTGGTTTCGTTCCTGGCGTGGCAGCGGCCGGCGTTGATGTCGCGCCTGATCCTGTGGCCGCCGGCGGTCGATCGCAACAAGCAGTACGACCGCCTGGTGACTTACGGCTTCGTCCATGCCGACGGCATGCACCTGTTCTTCAACATGTTCACCCTGTACTTCTTCGGGCGCGTGGTGGAACAGTTGTTCGGCACGCTCGGCTTTGTCGCGTTCTATCTCGCGGCGCTGGTGGTGTCGATCCTGCCCAGCTACCTTTCCCACCGCAAGGACGCCGACTATCGCAGTCTCGGCGCTTCGGGCGCGGTCTCGGCCTGCCTGTTCGCCTTCATCGTGGTCGCGCCGTGGGACAAGATCTATCTCTACGGCGCGCTCGGCATCCCGGCGATCATCTACGCGGTGTTGTACGTGGCCTATTCGATCTGGATGGATCGGCGCGGGCGCGACAACGTCAACCACAGCGCGCACCTGTGGGGCGCGGCGTTCGGCATGCTGGCCGTGCTGCTGGCGGTCCCGGGTGCGGCCGGCCACTTCCTGCGGGTGCTTGCGCATCCCGGTGGTTGAACGTCGCGGCGTCAGGCCAGCGCGTCTTCCTCGAGCGGTTCGATGATTTTCGGCACGACCGGGTGGGCGAGCCACGCGGCCTGCAGTTCCGCGGCATCCACGGCCGCCTGCTCCTGCTGGCGCTTGAGGATCGGGCATAGCTGGTTCATGTAATCCACGTCGAAGCTGAAACGCTCGACCAGGAAGTCGACGAAGGCGCGCACCTTCGGCGATTGCGTCATGCCGCGCGGGAATACCGCGTTGAATTCGTATTCGGGTCCGGTCCAGCCGGCGAGCACGCGCTGCACGAAGCCGTTCTCGATCAGCGGCTTCATCATCACGTCGGCCGACATCATCATGCCTTCGCCGCACAACAGCGCGCCCCGGAGTGCGCCGTAATCGTTGGCGACGAAGACGGGGTCGACGCGGAAGTCGGCGGTGCGTTCGCCGTCGCCCAATGTCCACACGAATTCGTTGCCGTTGCGTCGCGACTTGGTGAAGGCCAGCACGGAGTGATGCACCAGGTCGTCGGGATGCAGGGGTTCGCCGTGCCGGCGGATGTATTCGGCGCTGGCGAACACCTGGGTGCGGAAGGTCGCCAGGCGGCGCGCGACGAGATTGGAATCGGGCAGGTTGCCGACGCGCAGGGCGACGTCGATTTCCTTGTCGATCAGGTCGAGCGGTTCATTGCTCAAATGCATTTCCACGCGCACTTCGGGATGGCGTTCGTGGAACTCGCCCAGCAACGGTGCGATTTTTTCCGTGCCGAGCGAGTAGGGCGCGGTGAAACGCAGCCAGCCGCGCGGTCCGCTCTGCAACTGACCGACGGCGCTTTCCGCTTCGTCGAGTTCGCGCGCGATGCGTTGGCAATGTTCGAAGTAGATGTTGCCGGCTTCGGTCAGGCCGAGCTTGCGTGTGGTCCGGTGCAGCAGTTGCGCGCCGAGGCGCGTTTCCAGTTCCTGCACCTTGCGGCTGACGGTGGTCTTGGGTAGCCGCAGCGAGCGCGCCGCGGAAATGAAGCTGCCGTGTTCGACCACCTTGACGAAAACCAGGGTGTCGTTGAGATCGCGGGTCATGTGATTGGGTCTCTTGGGGGATTGGACCGATTGCGGGACAATTATTCCCTGAATTGCAGACTTATCAAGTGCCGGTCACGAGCCTAATCTGCGCGCCTGTCCTCCGGGTGCCGCCGTCATGTTGTCCGCCTCAGCTGTTCGTTGGGTCTATGCCCTGGTCGTGGCGACCGGGCTGGTCGGCGTGCCTTGGCTTGCCGTGATCGAGCTGCAACGTGCTGTTTCCATTGGGACTGCCGAGGCCTGGATGCTGGTCGGGGTGTTGGCGATCGTCGCTGGCCTGCCCGTGCTGATGGTCCTGCTGGTGGCGGTCGACTGGCTGCGACGCGGACTGCAGCGCCACGCCACTGTCCCAGCCACGGGAGAAAATGTCCCGTGAATGGGACGATGAAACCCGCCATCCTCGTGCTCGGGGCCACCGGAACCGTTGGCCGGGCCACCGTGAAGGCCGCCGTCGATGCCGGTTGGTCGGTGGTCGCGGTGGCCCGCGATGTGCGAGGCCTGAAGGCGCTGGAAGTGCAATTTCCCGACGCCAACCTGCGCACGATCGATGCATCGCTGGCGAGCGATGCCGGTGCGTTGGCGCTGGTCGCGTCCCTGCGCGAGATTGCACAACCGTTTCTCGGCGTGGTCGCGGCGCTGGGCGCGGGCGGAGTGCGGGGACGGCTGATCGATCACTCGTCGGAAGAGTTGCGCCGCAGCTTCGACGATGCGGTGTTGCCGCACCTGGTCGCCGCGCGCCATCTGCTGCCGTGGCTGGCCGAATCGGGACGCAATTGCGGTTACGTGATGATCGGAGGTCCCGGCGGACAAAATCCCTGGGCCGGCTATGGCCATCGCTCGATCTCCGCCGCCGCACTGCGCATGCTCGCGCGCGTGCTGCACGACGAAGCGCGCACCCACGCGGTGCGCCTGCAATTGCTGGAAGTCGAATCCCCGGCGCGCACCGACGCCAACCAGAAACATGCTTGCCAGGGCTGGCCCTGCGTCGACCACATCGGACGCAAGGCGTTGGAACTGCTCAAGCACCGCAATGACGCGCGCTGTACCCAGGCGATCTTGACCCTGGAGCCGGACAACGCCGCACAGTCCGCGCAAATACGACCGCAGGAAATGGCAGGTGGCGCATCCGCGCTGCAAGCACGCTGTGCCCAGGACGTTCACAGATTGCTCGACGCCGTCGCATCGAAATTTTCCCCTTCACACATCGCCGCAAACAGGAATCAGGAGCGCACCAAATGATTTATGAAAATTCTTCCAGCCCGGAACTGCAACGCACGGCGTCGGGATCGACATGGCCGGGACTCGCGCTGGGCGCGGCGATGATGCTGGTACTGGCCGGATGCAGCAGCCAGGCCGCGCCGAACGCCGGCATGCCACCGCCACCCGAAGTGAGCGTCGCCAATGTACTGACGAAGTCGGTGCACCAGTGGGACGAGTACAGCGGCCACGTCGCCGCGGTGGAAAGCGTCGAACTGCGGCCGCGCGTCAGCGGCTACGTGCAGCGCGTCGCCTATCGCGAAGGCCAGGACGTCCGCAAGGGCGACCTGCTGTTCGTGATCGATCAGCGCCCGTATCGTGCCGCGCTCGATCGCGCGCTGGCCGATCTCGAACGCGCCCGCAGCGAATCCCGGCTCGCCCAGGCGCAGGATACCCGCGCGCAATCGCTGATCGAAGCAAAAGCGATATCGCGCGAAGAGTTCGACCAGCGCAAGGCCGCCACTTCCGGCACCGGTGCCTCGGTGCGCGCCGCCGAAGCCGCGGTCGCCGCCGCACGCCTCAATCTGCAGTTCACCGAAGTGCGCTCGCCGATCAACGGTCGCGCCGGTCGCGCCCTGGTGACGGAGGGCAATCTCGCCCAGGCCGATGCCACCCAGTTGACCTCGGTGGTGTCGCAGGATCCGGTCTTCGTCTATTTCGAAAGCGACGAACAGAGCCTGTTGCGTTACGCCGAGATGGCCCGCAAGGGCGAACGCAACGCGACGAAGAACCCGGTGCGCGTCGGGCTGGCCAGCGAGAACGGCTACCCGCACGAAGGCACTGTCGATTTCGTCGACAACCAGGTCGATCCCAAGACCGGCACCATCCGCGCACGCGCCGTGCTGAAGAATCCCGATCGCCTGTTCACGCCCGGCCTGTTCGCGCGCGTGCAACTGCAGGGCAGTGGCGAGTTCAACGCCATGCTGATCGACGACAGCGCGGTGCTCACCGACCAGGATCGCAAATACGTCTATGTCGTCGGGCCGAAGAATTCGGCAGTGCGCAAGGACGTGGTGCTCGGTCGCAGCATCGACGGGCTGCGCGTGGTGCAGTCGGGCCTTGCGCCCACCGACAAGGTGATCGTCCACGGCGTGCAGAAGGTGTTCATGCCGGGCATGCCGGTCAAGCCGCAGCAGATCGCGATGGGCGCGCCGGCACCGCAGTCGGCAGCAGGCCCCGGCGCGAACTGACGCGCCCGCAACAGACAAGGATCTTTCAATGGATTTCTCGAAATTCTTCATCGACCGGCCGATCTTCGCAGCGGTGCTGTCGATCGTGATCTTCGCCGCAGGCCTGATCGCGTTGCCGCTGCTGCCGATCAGCGAATATCCGGACGTGGTGCCGCCGTCGGTGGTGGTGCGCACGGTCTATCCCGGCGCCAATCCCAAGGTGATCGCCGAAACGGTGGCGACGCCACTGGAAGAGGCGATCAACGGCGTCGAAAACATGATGTACACCAAGTCGGTCGCCGGTTCCGATGGCGTGCTGCAGATGACCGTGACCTTCCGCCCCGGCACCAATGCCGACGATGCGGCGGTGCGCGTGCAGAATCGCGTCAGCCAGGCGCTGGCGCGCTTGCCCGAGGACGTGCGCCGGCAAGGCGTGACCACGCAGAAGCAGTCGCCGACCTTCCTGATGGTGGTGCACCTGACCTCGCCGAACGGCAAGTACGACACGCTGTACCTGCGCAACTACGCACGCTTGCACGTCAAGGATGCGCTGACCCGCTTGCCCGGCGTCGGCGATGCGCAGATCTTCGGCGGCGGTGACTATGCGATGCGCGCGTGGCTCGATCCCGACAAGATCGCCGCGCGAGGCCTGACCGCGGGCGACGTGGTGCGGGCGATGCGCGAGCAGAACGTGCAGGTCTCCGCTGGCCAGCTCGGTGCCGAGCCGATGCCGGACAGCAAGTTCCTGACCCTGATCAATGCGCAGGGGCGGCTGAAGACGCCGGAGGAATTCGGGAACATCGTGCTGAAAGCCGGTGGTGATGGCGAGATCGTCCATCTTTCCGATGTCGCGCGGGTCGAGCTCGGTGCCGGCGATTACACCTTGCGCTCGCAGCTCGACGGCAAGAACGCGGTCGGCATCGGCGTGTTCCAGGCGCCCGGCGCCAACGCGCTCGACATCCAGAAGAACGTGATCGCGGCGATGGACGGCCTGTCCAAGCGCTTCCCCGACGGCATCAAGTACGAGGCGGTGTACGACACCACCATCTTCGTCCGCGATTCGATCAAGTCGGTGGTATCGACGCTGCTGGAAGCGGTGGCGCTGGTGGTGCTGGTGGTGATCCTGTTCCTGCAGACCTGGCGGGCCTCGATCATTCCGTTGATCGCGGTGCCGGTGTCGATCGTCGGTACGTTCGGCGTGCTCTACCTGCTCGGGTTCTCGATCAACACGCTCAGCCTGTTCGGCATGGTGCTGGCGATCGGCATCGTCGTTGACGACGCCATCGTGGTGGTGGAGAACGTCGAACGCCACATCGAACATGGCGCCACGCCGTTGCAGGCCGCCCACCTGGCGATGAAGGAGGTTTCCGGACCGATCATCGCGATCGCGCTGGTACTGTGCGCGGTGTTCGTGCCGATGGCGTTCCTGTCGGGCGTGACCGGGCAGTTCTACAAGCAGTTCGCGGTGACGATCGCCATTTCGACGGTGATCTCGGCGATCAATTCGCTGACCCTGTCGCCGGCATTGGCGGCGCGCCTGCTGAAGTCGCACGATGCGGCCAAGGATGCGCCGTCGCGCCTGATCGACCGCCTGTTCGGTTGGGTGTTCCGCCCGTTCAACCGCTTCTTCAAGCGCAATTCCGATCGCTACGAAGGCGCGATGAAGCGCACGCTCGGCCGTCGCGGCGCGGTGTTCGCGGTGTATGCGGTGTTGCTGCTCGCCACCGGCTTCATGTTCAAGCTGGTGCCGGCGGGCTTCATCCCGACTCAGGACAAGCTCTACCTGATCGCCGGCGTGAAGCTGCCGGAAGGGGCGTCGATCGCGCGTACCGACGCGATGTTGCGCAAGGTCGCGGACATCGCCCAGCACACCGAAGGCGTCGCCCACACCATCTCCTTCCCGGGTCTCAACGCGCTGCAGTTCACCAACACGCCCAACACCGGTGTCGCCTTCATTCCGCTCAAGCCGTTCAGCGAGCGCCATGGCCGCAGCGCCGAGCAGATCAACGCCGAAATCAGCCAGAAGATCGCCGGCCTGCAGGAAGGCTTCGCGTTCTCGATGATGCCGCCACCGATCCTCGGTCTCGGCAACGGCAATGGTTACCAGTTGTTCGTCGAGGATCGCGGCGGTCTCGGTTACGGCGCATTGCAGAACGCGGTGCAGGGCCTGCAGGGCGCGGTGATGCAGACGCCGGGCATGAGTTACCCGATCACCAGCTACCAGGCCAACGTGCCGCAGCTCGATGCCGAGGTGGATCGCGTCAAGGCCAAGGCGCAGGGCGTGCCGCTGACGGAATTGTTCGACACGTTGCAGACCTACCTCGGTTCCGCCTACGTCAACGATTTCAACCAGTTCGGTCGCACCTGGCAGGTGATCGCGCAGGCCGATGGCAAGTTCCGCGGCAGTGTCGAGGACATCGGCAACCTGCGCACGCGCAACGAACGTGGCGAGATGGTGCCGATCGGTTCGATGGTGACGATCAAGCAGAGCTATGGTCCCGATCCGGTGCTGCGCTACAACGGCTATCCGGCCGCTGATCTCGCCGGTGCCGCCGATCCGCGCCTGCTGTCTTCGGCGCAGGCGATGGCGACGCTCGAACAGACCGCGCAGAAAGTGCTGCCGAACGGCATGAACATCGAGTGGACTGATCTCAGCTACCAGCAGGTGATGCAGGGCAAGGCCGCGCTGGTGATCTTCCCGCTGGCGATCCTGCTGGTGTTCCTCGTGCTGGCGGCGTTGTACGAAAGCTGGACGCTGCCGCTGGCGGTGATCCTGATCGTGCCGATGTGCCTGCTGTCCGCGTTGCTCGGCGTGAAGCTGACCGGCGGCGACAACAACGTCTTCGTGCAGGTGGGCCTGGTGGTGCTGATGGGCCTGGCGTGCAAGAACGCGATCCTGATCGTCGAGTTCGCCCGCGAGCTCGAAATGCAGGGCCGCAGCATCGTCGAGGCGGCGCTGGAAGCTTGCCGCCTGCGCCTGCGCCCGATCGTGATGACGTCGATCGCGTTCATCGCCGGCACCGTGCCGCTGGTGTTCTCGCATGGCGCCGGCGCGGAAGTGCGTTCGGTCACCGGCATCACCGTGTTCTCGGGAATGCTCGGCGTGACGCTGTTCGGCCTGTTCCTGACACCGGTGTTCTATGTCGCCCTGCGCAAGCTCGCGCACAGGGAACTGGTGCGCCATGACGCGCTGCCGGAGCACTCGCCGGCGACCGCCACGTCGGTTCTCTGATCTCCCACGGCGGGCCAGGGCCCGCCCCATCAAAGGAAATTCCATGTCTACCCAGAACAATTCCAAAGTTGCCCTCGTCACCGGCGCTACCCGCGGCATCGGTTTCGAGACAGTCCGCCAGCTCGCCAGCCAGGGCGTCCATGTCCTGCTTGCCGGCCGCGATCGCGGCAAGGCGGTCGAGGCCGCGTTGCAACTGCAGTCCCAGGGCCTGCAGGTCGAAGCAATCGCACTTGACGTCACCAAGCCCGACAGCATCGCCGCCGCTGCACAGGAAGTCGCGCAGAAGCACGGCAAGCTCGACATCCTCGTCAACAATGCCGGCATCCTGGTCGATGACGCCGCCAAGGGCGTGTCCGGCCAGTCGCTCGGGACTTGGCGCACCACGTTCGACACCAACGTGTTCGGCCTGATCGAAACCACGCAGGCCTTCTTGCCGCTGCTGAAGAAGTCGGATGCCGGGCGCATCGTCAACGTGTCCAGCCTGCTGGGTTCGATCTCGGAACATCAGAACCCCGAATCCTTCATCTACGAGTTCAAGGGTGTTCCCGCCTACAACGTGTCCAAGAGCGCGGTGAACGCGTGGACGGTGCATCTGGCGCACGAACTGAAGGACAGCGGGATCAAGGTCAACACCATCCACCCGGGCTATGTGCAGACCGACATGAACAAGTCCGGCGATCAGCAGAACGGTGAGCTGTCCGTGCCGGAAGGCGCGCGCACCAGCGTGCGGCTGGCGCTGATCGGCAACGATGGCCCAACCGGTGGCTATTACTACTTCGATCAGGTGCTGCCATGGTGAGTATTTCCACTGGCGTTCGACCACTCGTCATCGCGATCGCTTCCGTGCTGCTCGCGGCCTGCGCGGTCGGACCAAACCATGTCCGGCCAACCATGGACGGCGTGCCGGATCGCTTCGTGCAGGCGGAAGCCGGTACCGGCGCGACGAATCCCGCCGTCGCGCCCGACGATGAATTCTGGCGCGGCTTCAACGATCCGGAATTGAAGCGACTGGTCGAGCAGGCGTTGTTCGCCAACCACGACCTGCGCATCGCCCTGGCCAACCTCGATCGCGCCAATGCCTTGCTGCGCGGCGCGAAGGCCGACTATCGGCCGAGCATCACGGCGCAGGGGCAGGCATCGGACAATCGCGCCAGCGCCGACCAGATGCCCGGCGTGTCGCGCGGCGATCGCGATTACGAAAGCTACAGCGTCGGAGCGCAGGCCTCGTGGGAGCTCGATTTCTTCGGTCGCGTGCGGCGCGGCGTGGAGGCGCAACGCGCAGGCGTCCAGGCATCGGTCGCGGACCTGCAGGCGTTGCAGGTGGCGGTCGTCGGCGAAGTCGCCAACACCTATGTCGGACTGCGCGGCGCGCAGGAACGCCTGCGGGTGGCGCGCCAGAACGCCGACAACCAGGCGCAGACGCTGCAACTGGTCGAGGCGCG
Organism: Lysobacterales bacterium; assembly: GCA_019510195.1. Lineage (GTDB taxonomy): Bacteria > Pseudomonadota > Gammaproteobacteria > Xanthomonadales > Xanthomonadaceae > Solilutibacter. The sequence goes on from JAEKKW010000052.1 coordinate 11,090, forward strand.
CTTCAATGCCGGGCGCGGTACGGAGTTCGATACCTCGCGGGCGCGGGCGCAACTGGAAGCGACGCGATCGCGCGTGCCGGCACTGGAAGCGCAGGTCGCGGTGGCGATGCACCGGCTCGCGGTCTTGACCGGACGCGCGCCGGAGGCACTGATCCCCGAACTCACGCCGCAGGGTCCGTTGCCGGTATTGCCGGCACGCATCGATCCGTCGACGCCGGGCGAATTGTTGCGTCATCGCCCCGACATCGCCGCAGCGGAGGAACGGCTGCATGCCGCCACCGCAAGGATTGGCGTCGCCACCGCCGACCTGTTCCCGCGCTTTACCCTGGGCGGATTGATCGGCTCGCAGGCGGCAGACACTTCCGCGTTGTTCTCGCGCGACGGCGAAACCCGCCTGGTGGCGTTGGGCATCGACTGGTCCTTCCTCGATGTCGGTCGCGTCCGCTCCCGCATCAAGGCCGCGGATGCCGATGCCGAAGGCCAGCTCGCGCAGTACGAGAAGACCGTGCTGCTGGCGCTGGAAGACACCGAGAACGCCCTGGTGCGCCACGCCCGTGCCCGCGACGAGGACGCGCATCTGGAGCAGGCGGCCCTCGACAGCGCCAAGGCGGCGCAACTGGCGCGGTTGCGCTATCACGCCGGCGCCACCGATCTGTTCGAAGTGCTGGACGCGGAACGCACCCAGCTGCAGGCGGAGGACGCTTTCGCCGATGCCCGTACCCGCAGCGTCGGCAGCGCCATCGCACTCTACAAGGCGCTGGCCGGGGGGTGGCCGGATCGCCTGCCGGAACGAAAGAAACTCGCGGCAGGTTCACCGTGAGGACAGGGCGGGACCGGCAGACGGGATCTCCCCCATTGACCCGCAGCCGCTCCGGCCCTATGTTTTCCCCTCACCACCGGACACGGGTGGCCTGCGGCAACGCCGGCCGAGCGTGCGACATGAGCACTACCATCGCCCATCGCTGAAACGTCCCGAGGTCCCGGTCAACGGCGCCCTCGCGGCGCCGTTTTCGTGTCCGGTCGCCATGCGGGCCGAATCCCGCACTCCTTTCCAACTTTGTAGCCCCATGATCAACATCACGCTCCCCGACGGTTCGCGCCGCGAATTCGACCATCCCGTCACCGTCGCCGACGTCGCCGGCTCCATCGGCGCCGGCCTCGCCAAGGCCGCGCTCGCCGGCAAAGTCGACGGCCAGCTTGTCGACACCAGCTTCCGCATCGACCACGACGCCGAACTCGCCATCGTCACCGACAAGTCGCCGGAGGCGCTCGACATCCTTCGCCAGCGGCTGTTCCCGGACACCCAGGTCACCATCGGCCCGGTGATCGACAACGGCTTCTATTACGACTTTGCGCGCAAGACGCCGTTCACCCCGGAAGACCTCGAGAAGATCGAGGCCGAGATGAAGAAGATCGTCGGCGAGAACCTCGAGGTTTCGCGCTCGGTGCTGTCGCGCGACGAAGCGGTGAAGTTCTTCCGTGGCAAGAACGAGGAATACAAGGCGCAGATCATCGAATCGATCCCGGCCGACCAGGAGCTGTCGTTGTACTCGCAGGGCGAGTTCATCGACCTCTGCCGTGGCCCGCACGTGCCCAATACCGGCAAGCTGCGCGCGTTCAAGCTGATGAAGGTGGCCGGCGCCTACTGGCGCGGCGATTCCAGCAACGAGATGCTCCAGCGCGTCTATGGCACCGCCTGGCTCAACGACAAGGATCTCAAGGCCTACCTCACGCAGCTGGAGGAAGCAGAGAAGCGCGACCACCGCAAGATCGGCAAGGCCCAGGGCCTGTTCCACTTGCAGGAGGAAGGCCCGGGCCTGGTGTTCTGGCATCCCAAGGGCTGGGCGATCTGGCAGATCGTCGAGCAGTACATGCGCCGCGTCTATCGCGAGACCGGCTATGGCGAAGTGCGTTGCCCGCAGATCCTCGACGTGTCGCTGTGGCAGAAGTCCGGCCATTGGGACAACTACAAGGACAACATGTTCTTCACCGAGTCGGAGAAGCACACCTACGCGGTGAAGCCGATGAACTGCCCGGGCCATGTCCAGGTGTTCAACCAGGGCCTGCACAGCTACCGCGACCTGCCGATCCGCTACGGCGAGTTCGGCGCCTGCCACCGCAACGAGCCCTCGGGTGCGCTGCACGGCATCCTCCGCGTGCGCGGCTTTACCCAGGACGACGGCCACATCTTCTGTACCGAGAACCAGATCGAGTCCGAGGTCCGCGACTTCCATCAGCAGGCGCTCAAGGTCTACTCGGACTTCGGCTTCAGCGACATCCAGATCAAGATCGCACTGCGCCCCGACTCCCGTCTCGGCGACGATGCGACGTGGGACAAGGCCGAGGATGCCCTGCGTTCGGCCCTGCGCGGTGCCGGGGTGGAATGGCAGGAACTGCCGGGCGAGGGCGCCTTCTACGGCCCCAAGATCGAGTACCACCTGAAGGACGCCATCGGCCGCACCTGGCAGCTCGGGACCATGCAGGTCGACTTCATGATGCCCGGCCGCCTTGGCGCGGAATATGTCGACGAAACCAGCCAGAAGCGCCACCCGGTGATGCTCCACCGGGCCATCGTCGGCTCGATGGAGCGCTTCATCGGCATCCTGATCGAACACCACGCCGGCCAGTTCCCGGCCTGGCTGGCCCCGGTCCAGGCGGTGGTCATGAACATTACCGACGCCCAGGCCGAATATGCCGATCAGGTCCGCAAAACCCTTGCGGAACAAGGCTTCCGGGTCGTTTCCGATTTGCGGAACGAGAAGATCGGCTATAAGATTCGCGAGCACACGCTGCAACGCGTGCCTTACCTGCTGGTCGTGGGCGACCGCGAACGCGAGGAAGGACGGGTTGCGGTGCGTACCCGCGGAGGCGAGGACCTGGGGACCCAGTCGATCGAAGACTTCGCAAACAGGCTGCGCACGGAACACGTGCCAGGCTGATCAATCAAGATTTACCAAGAACGGGGCTGCGATGAGAAACGCGGCCCCGGCCCAGAACCCTCCGGAGACCGCAACATCAGCACGCCTGTCGATAACAAGCAGAACCGCAAGAACAATGAAATCCGCGTTCCACGCGTTCGCGTGATTGGTTCGGACGGCGAAATGGTGGGGGTGCTGTCGCGCGACGACGCCTTGCGTATGGCCGAGGAAGAAGGACTCGACCTGGTCGAAATCCAGCCGCAGGCCGATCCGCCGGTCTGCAAGATCATGGACTTCGGCAAGTTCAAGTTCGAGATGCAGAAAAAGGCCAACGAGGCCAAGAAGAAGACCAAGCAGGTCGAGATCAAGGAAGTGAAGTTCCGTCCGGTAACGGACGAGGGCGACTACCAGATCAAGCTGCGCAAGATGCGCGAATTCCTGGCCGAAGGCGACAAGATCAAGGTCAACATCCGCTTCCGTGGCCGCGAAATGAGCCACCAGGAGCTGGGCATGGAGATGGCCAGGCGCATCGAGGGCGACCTTGGCGAGGACGTGGTGATCGAGTCCCGCCCGCGCCTGGAAGGCCGCCAGATGGTGATGATGATCGCCCCGAAGCGGAAATAAGCCGCTTCTTGCACCCCGTTCATCTTTCCGCCATACTAGGCGGCTCCCGGTTCGCCGGGACGGGCCTGCCGCGCCCGTACGGATAGCGGCTCGAACCCGACATGGGCATGGATGGAAAGAGGGGTCTCGCGACCTCCGCCCGGTCAGTCAGAACACAACGAAGGAACAGTCATGTCGAAGGTCAAGATCAAGACCCATCGCGGCGCGGCGAAGCGATTCCGCAAGACCGCCAGCGGCAAATACAAGTGTGGCCACGCCAACCGCAGCCACATCCTCACCAAGAAGGCCACCAAGCGCAAGCGCAACCTCCGCCAGACGAACCATGTCCGCGCGGAAGACGCAGGTCGTTTGGATCGCATGCTGCCCTATCTCTGAGGAGGACTGAACAATGGCAAGAGTCAAGCGTGGCGTGGTTGCACGTCGTCGTCACAAGAAAGTCCTGAAGGCCGCGAAGGGGTATTACAACGCCCGCCGCAAGGTCTTCCGCGTTGCCAAGCAGGCCGTCACCAAGGCCCAGCAGTACGCGTACATCGGTCGCAAGCTGAAGAAGCGCCAGTTCCGCAGCCTGTGGATCGCGCGCATCAATGCCGCGTCCCGCATGCATGGTCTGTCCTACAGCCGCTTCATGAACGGCCTGCTCAAGGCCGGCGTCACCCTCGACCGCAAGGTCCTGGCCGACATCGCCGTGCATGACATGCACGCGTTCGGCGTACTGGCGCAGACCGCAGCCAAGGCGTTGGGCATGGAAGCGAAGCAGCCGGAAGGCCTGCCCAAGTCTTTCGTCATGGAACCGGCCAAGCCGGCCAAGGCGAAGAAGTAAGGCCACGATCCTGCCGCGACGGATCGTGAAAATGATGGGGAAGGGCGAGAGTCCTTCCCCATTGTCGTTTCTATTCCCGATTATTCTTTGCACATGAGCGAACTCGACAACCTGCAGGCCCGGGCGCTGACCGACATCGCCGCCGCCGCGTCTCCCGATGCGCTGGAACAGCTGCGCGTCGCCTTGCTGGGCAAGAACGGCAGCATCACCGGGCGCCTGAAGGCGCTGGGCACGCTGTCGCCCGACGAACGCAAACTGCAGGGCGAGGTGGTGAACCGCGTGCGCACCGTCGTCACCGACGCGCTGGCGGCACGCAAGCAGTCGCTGGACAGCGCCGCGCTCGATGCGCGCCTCGCCGGCGAGACGCTGGACATGACGTTGCCCGGCCGCGATGGCGCGATCGGCGGCATCCATCCGCTCAATCGTGCGCTGGAACGCATCGTCGACATCTTCGCGCGCCTCGGCTACGAACTCGTCGACGGTCCCGAGATCGAGGATGACTGGCACAACTTCGAGGCGTTGAATTTCCCGCCGCACCATCCGGCGCGGGCGATGCACGACACGTTCTACTTCGGCGACGGCCGCCTGCTGCGCACGCATACCTCGGGCGTGCAGGTGCGCTACATGCACGACATCAAGCCGCCGCTGCGGATGATCGCCGCCGGCAAGGTCTATCGCAGCGACAGCGACCAGACGCATTCACCGATGTTCCATCAGGTCGAAGGGCTGCTGGTGGACGAACACGCGACGTTTGCCGATCTCAAGGGCACCATCGCCGAGTTCCTGCGCGGTTTCTTCGAGCGCGACTTCGAGATGCTGTTCAAGCCGACCTATTTCCCGTTCGTCGAGCCGGGCGCCGATGTCGTCATCAAGTGGGACACCGGCGACGGCGGTTCGCGCTGGCTGGAAGTCCTGGGCTGCGGCATGGTCCACCCTGAAGTGCTGCGCAATGTCGGCATCGACCCCGAGCGTTACACCGGCTTTGCCTTCGGCATGGGCGTCGAGCGCCTGGCCATGCTCCGTTACGGCGTCAACGACCTGCGTGCGTTCTTCGAGAACGACGTGCGGTTCCTGAGGCAATTCGCATGAAGTTTTCCGAACGCTGGCTGCGCGAACTGGTCCCGACCACGCATGCGCACGAACAACTGGAAGCCACGCTCACCGCGATCGGCCTCGAGGTCGAGGGCAGCGAACTGCTGGGGCAGGGCCTCGACCATGTCGTGGTCGCGCAGATCCGCGAGTGCGTGCGCCATCCCGAGGCCGATCGCCTGCAGGTGTGCACGGTCGATGCCGGATCGCATGGCGTGCTGCAGATCGTCTGCGGTGCACCGAATGCGCGTCCCGGCCTGAAGGCGCCGCTGGCGCTGGTTGGCGCGAAGCTCGGCGAGCTCACCATCAAGCCGGCGAAACTGCGCGGTGTCGAATCGAACGGCATGCTGTGCTCGGCCAGGGAACTCGGCATCGACGCCGATGCCTCGGGCCTGCTGGAATTGCCGGCCGATGCGTCGGTGGGCATGGCCATCGGCGAATACCTCGGCCTGCCCGACACGGTGATCGAACTCGGACTCACGCCAAATCGCGCCGACTGCTTCTGCCTGCGCGGGATCGCCCGCGATGTCGCCGCCGCCACCGGTACGGCAATGGCCGGGCAATCGATCGCCGCGGTGCCCGCGCAATCGAACGCCACGCTGGCGATCACCCTCGATGCCGGTGCCGATGCGCCGCGCTATGCCGGTCGCGTGATCGAAGGCGTAGACGCCAAGGCCGCGACGCCGCTGTGGATGGGCGAACGCCTGCGTCGCAGCGATATCCGCCCGGTCAGTTTCCTCGTCGATGTCACCCAGTACGTGATGCTGGAACTCGGCCAGCCGATGCACGCCTTCGATCGCGATCGCCTGCAGGGACCGATCGGCGTCCGCCACGCCCGCAAGGGCGAAGGCCTGAAATTGCTTGATGGTCGCGAAGTGACGGTGGACGACGGCTTCCTCGTCATCACCGACAACGATCGTGCGGTGGCGCTGGCCGGCGTGATGGGCGGTTTCGACACCCGCGTCGGTGACGACACCCGCAATGTGTTCCTCGAGGCAGCGCATTTCGCCCCGGCAGCGATCATCGGTCGTTCGCGCAAGCTCGGCATGCATACCGACGCCTCGCATCGCTTCGAGCGCGGCGTCGATCCCGAACTGCCGCGACAGGCGATCGAGCGCGCGACGGCGCTGATCCTTGAAGTCGCCGGCGGCGTGGCGGGCCCGGTCAGTGAAGTCACCCGCGATGCCGATCTGCCGAAGCCGCAGCCGGTCGCGTTGCGGCGCGAACGCCTGGCGCGCGTGCTCGGCGTGACGATCGCCGACGGCGACGTCGAACGCATCCTGCGCGCGCTCGGCTTCACGGTGGACGCGACGGCCGATGGCTGGACCGCGACCGCGCCGACATCGCGCTTCGATATCGCGATCGAGGAGGACCTGATCGAGGAAGTCGCACGCATCCACGGCTACGACGCCATCCCGACCACGTTGCCGGCCGGCGGTGCCGCCGTGCGCGCCCCCTCGGAAACGCGCGTGTCCGATGGTGCATTGCGTCGCCAGCTGGTTGCTCGCGGTTATCTGGAAGCGCTCACCTTCGCCTTCGTCGATGCCCGCCAGTTGCAGGCCTGGCAGATGGAGGAGGGCGCCATCGCGCTGGCCAATCCGCTCAGTGCGGAACTGGCGGTGATGCGCACGTCGCTGCTGCCGGGTCTTGCCGAAGCGCTGGCGCGGAATGCTGCGCGCCAGCAATCACGCGTGCGCCTGTTCGAACTCGGCAATGTCTTCCATGCAACCGGCGATGCCCCGCTGCATACATTGCGCATCGCCGCGATCGCCTGTGGCAGCGCCGCCGACGAACAATGGGGCGACGCCAAGGGCAAGCGTGCAGCCGACGTCTTCGACCTCAAGGGCGATCTCGATTCGCTGGCGGCATTGACCGGCGTTGCGCTGCAATATCGATCCGCTCGCCTGGCCTGGGCGCATCCGGGACGCTGCGCCGAAGTCCTGCGCAGCGAGAGGCGGATCGGCTGGATCGCCGAACTGCATCCTTCGCTGTGCGACGCGCTCGATCTTCCCGCGCACACCTGCGCTTTCGAGGTCGACCTCCCCCCGCTGGCACAGCGCGATGTTCCGAAGTCGCGGACGCTGTCACGTTTCCCGTCGGTGCGTCGTGACCTGGCGCTGGTCGTGCCGCTCGAGCTTGAATGGGAGACGCTGGCGCACAGCGTGCGTGCAGCTGCGGGTGAATGGCTGCGCGACCTGATCCTGTTCGATGTCTATACCGGGACCGGTGTCGGAACCGGTGAAAAAAGTTTCGCCATGGGCTTGATTCTGCAGGACGAATCACGCACCCTGACCGACCAGGATGTCAATGCTGTCATCACAAGGGTGATCGATACTGCGACATCCAGGCACGGAGCCGTAGTGCGCGGATAAGGGGAGCAACAATGGCATTGACGAAAGCTGAACTCGCCGACCGATTGCATGAAGAGGTCGGGTTGAACAAGCGCGAGTCGAAGGAATTCGTCGATGCGTTCTTCCTGTCATTGTCCGAAGCGCTGTCCGATGGCCGTCAGGTGAAGATGTCCGGTTTCGGCAACTTCGACCTGCGCCGCAAGAACGAACGCCCGGGGCGCAATCCGAAAACCGGCGTCGAGATTCCGATCACCGCGCGTACCGTGGTCACGTTCAAGCCGGGCCAGAAACTCAAGGAGCGGGTGGAAGGACATGCTTGATCCCGGCAGCAACAAGGAACTCCCGCCGATCCCCGCGAAGCGCTACTTCACCATCGGCGAGGTCAGCGAGTTGTGCGACGTCAAACCGCACGTGCTGCGCTACTGGGAAACCGAATTTCCGTCGCTGAAACCGGTGAAGCGTCGCGGCAATCGCCGTTACTACCAGCGCTCCGACGTGATGATGGTGCGCCAGATCCGCGGCCTGCTGTACGAACAGGGCTACACCATCAGCGGCGCGCGCCTGCGCCTCGAAGGCGACGGCAAGTCCGTCGCCTTGGTTGCGTCCGCCTCCGCGCTGTCACCGGCCCAGGACTCGCTGCGCGGCCTGCGCCTCGAGTTGGAGCAGATCGCCGCGCTGCTGAAGCGCTGATCCGCGATCGCGTCTATAATGAACGCCCTTTCCGGGGTATAGCGCAGCCTGGTAGCGCACTTGTCTGGGGGACAAGTGGTCGTCGGTTCAAATCCGGCTACCCCGACCAATCAGCAGTCCAATGGCATCCAATGTCATCCAGAAAGCCCCGGAAAACCCGGGGTTTCTCGTTTCTGGCGTCCAGTGGAGTCCAGCCCGATCTATTGCAATCCGGGGGTAGGTGGGGGTAATTTTCGGGGTAACCCGACTTCTTCATGGGGGGTATTACCCCCAGAGGTGTTACCCCCATGCTTTCAGACACGGCAATTCGCAAGGCCAAGCCGCAGGAGAAGCCATACAAGCTCGCCGATGGCGGGGCCTGTTTTTGCTGGTGAACCCGACCGGAGCACGCTGGTGGCGGTGGAAGTACCGCCGGCCCGTCACCGGGAAAGAAAATCTGCTGTCACTGGGCATTTATCCGGACGTACCTCTCGCGGAGGCCCGTGAACGCCGTGACGCCGCCCGTAGGCTTCTTGCCAACGGCATTGATCCGGGCGAACAGCGCAAGGCGGTGAAAGCTATCTCGTCGGAACGCGCGGCCAATACCTTCGGCGCAGTAGCGCGGGAATGGTGGGTCAAGCGGGAAAAG
>JAEKKW010000071.1 GCA_019510195.1 Lysobacterales bacterium
CTCGCCACCATCGATGCGCAACAGCGGATCCATACTTTGCCGCCACTGAAACCATCACGCGGTGCGCTGGCATGGCGCGCACTGGCCCGCGATGCCGGCATGCCGCACGTGCCCGTCCACGCACTGCCGATGCACGGGCTGGAACGCCGCCTGCACGCGCTCGGGCTGGATGCCGACGATTACGCGCAACGCACCGGGCTGATGCAGATACCCGAACCGTCGCGGCTCGCTCTGGCGGGATTCGATCGCTATCGGCGTCCGTTGTGGCTCGGCGATGGTGCCGGTCGCGCCTGGAATCGCATGCGCGCGGCCGCGTCAGCCGACGGTATCGTGCTCGACGCCATTTCCGGCTATCGCAGCCACGCCTACCAGATGGGCATCTTCGCCCGCAAACGCGCGCGCGGATTGGGCGTGGACGAGATCCTCGCGGTCAATGCCGCGCCCGGCTTTTCCGAACACCACTCCGGCGACGCGCTCGACATCGGCAGCGACGGTGAACCGCCCGCGGAAGAATCGTTCGAACACACCGCCGCGTTCCGCTGGTTATCCGACCACGCCGGCGATTTCGGTTTCCGCCTGAGCTATCCGCGCGACAACCCGCACGGCATCGTCTACGAGCCGTGGCACTGGCGCTGGATCGGTTGAATCCGTCTTATTTTCCCTGCGAGCGCGGAATCGGTTCCTTGCCGAAATCCGAGATCTTCCACAGGTAAATGCTGGCCCAAGTGCGATACGGGCCCCATGCTTCCCCGCGCGCCAGCGTTTCCTTCGGCGAAGGCATCTCGTCGAGGCCATCGAGGATCTGGTGGCCCTTGCGGATGCCGAAATCGTCGATCGGCAGGACGTCGGGCCGGCCGAGCTTGAACATCAGCATCATTTCCACCGTCCAGCGCCCGATGCCACGCACCGGCACCAGCGCCTTGATGATGGCGTCCTCCTCCATCGTCGCCATCTTGCGCACGCCGGGAATTTCGCAGCCGAGTTCGCGTTCGCAGAGATCGCGCAGTGCCAGCAGCTTGTTGCCGGACACGCCGCAGGCACGCAGGTCGGCATCGCTGACCCGGCCGAGCGAATCGGCATTGAGGCGTCGGCTGCCCGCAGCCACTTCAACACGCCCGGTAATCGTCGCCGCGGCCTTGCCGTGCAATTGCTGGTAGAGGATGGCGCGCGCCAGTGCATTGACCGGATCGAACGTTTTCCGCCAGTCGGTCGGCTCGGGCAGCGGCCCTATCCGGCGCATCCACGCCGCCAGGGGCTTGTCCACCTTGCGCAGGTGCCTGCCCGCCGCATCGATATCGAATCCGCGCGTGTATCGCACTGCCATCGCTCATCTCCTCCGGATCACGCCTTCAGAAACGCGAACGCCGCGACTGGCGCGGCGTTCGTGACTGTCGGGCAACCGCGATTACTTGACCGGCCAGTAGACGTCGAAGCTGGCGGCGCCGGCAGTGAACGACTTGTCCACGCCGTCCTTGTAGACCTCGAACGACTTGTCGGCGATCTGGTAACCGTGCACGAGCGCCCATGCGCGCAGCGCATCGCGTGTCAGGCTCATCGCGTTGTAGTCGGTTGCGGACACCGAGGTCATCACCGCCTTGCGCGCCGGAATGGTGGCGAACTTGACCGTGCCCTGCAGGGCGACATTGGTCAGGCCGGTGGTGGCGGTGGAACCCTTCTTCTTCACCGGCTGCACCAGGTTGTAGCCGTAGTTGGCGATGTTGACGTCTTCGGTGACCAGGTAGAACGGACCGGCCGGTTCGAGACCGTTGGCGTCCATCACGCGCTTCAGCCACTGGTAGTTGTTCTTCACGCTGTCGTAGACGTGCGCGAAATCGTTGATCACCGTACCGGAGTTGATGGTGATGACATCGCTGGCCGCCAGTTCGACGAACTTGGTGTTGGTGAGCGGCGGCGTCATCTGGTCATAGGCCAGGTTCGGCACTTCGGCCAGCAGGCCGGTCAGGCGGCGCAGGTTGATCTTCATGTCCTCGCCGGCATAGCTCGAGGCATAGAGTCCGGCGTAGCGGCCCAGCAGGTTGAAGCCGTAATCGACGTCGTAGGTCTGGATGAGCGTGGTGTTCTTCTCGCTCTTGTCGGGCTTGATCGAGATCGTCGCCTTCTTGTTGCTGCCCATGTCGTCGTTGTTGATGGCGAAATCGACGGACTGGTTGCTCTGCCCGCCAGTGATCTTCCAGCTGCCCTTGCCGACGCCATTGCCACCGGTGTAATCGATCTGGGCACCGACGCCGGACGCCGGACCGCTGATCTTGAGCTGCGCGCGCGGGTCGTGCGCGGTCACCGAGTTCCAGTCCTTCCAGCGCCCGAAGCTGTTGACGGTGTCATACACCAGCGTCGGACGACGGTTGGTGTCGATGGTCTCCGACAGGTGGCGATGCGAGGGCAGCACGATGCCGACCAGCAGGAAGAACACGGCCACAATGGCCACGGAAATCAACAACTCTTTAAGCAGCTTCATTCAGGAGGTCTCCGGAGCGCGTCCGTCGGGCCGATACGAGCCGCCAATCGTAGCAAACCGACCGCCCCGAGGGGAATCTTTGGCCGCCTTCAGACCAGTTTGGCCTCCAGCGCCTTCAATACCGCACGGGTGCGGTCGCGGACGCCAAGCTTGCTGAGGATGTTGGAGACGTGGTTCTTGATCGTCCCCTCGGCCACGCCCAGGGTGTTGGCGATTTCCTTGTTGGAATAGCCGCCGGCCATCAACCGCAGGATCTCGGTTTCACGTTCGGTCAATGGATCGGGGCGATCGAGGCTGGCGAATTCGGTCTGCATGTGCTCGAGGCCGGACAGCAGCTTCTGGGTGACTGCCGGCTGTACCAGCGAGCCGCCACCGGCAACCGTGCGGATCGCCCCGACCAGCTGTTCCAGGGAGACGTCCTTGAGCAGGTAGCCACGCGCGCCGGCCTTGATCCCGGCCAGCACCAGCTGGTCGTCGTCGAAGGTGGTGAGGATGATGGTCGGCGGCAGCTGGCCCAGCCGCGACAGGGTCTGCAGGGCCTCGAGGCCGGACATCACCGGCATCCGCATGTCCATCAGGATCACGTCCGGGTTGATTTCGGGGACCATCGCCACCGCCTGCTGGCCATCGCTGGCCTCGGCGACCACCTCAAGCCCGTCGGCCTCCGGGAGCGACAGCAGCGAGCGGATGCCCTGGCGGACCAGGGTCTGGTCGTCGACGAGAAGGATGCGGATCATGCGGTGTCTCTCACGGTGGAGGGCGGCAGGCGTTTCAGGGGAAGATCGAGCTGCAGGCGGAATCCCCGTCCGGGGGCAGTCTCCACCTGCATTGTGCCGCCATGCGCGATCACCCGCTCCCGCATGCCGTTGAGTCCGTTGCCGGCGACCACGGCATCGCTGCCGTGGCCGTTGTCCTCGGCATCGATGCGGATGCCGGCGATGCTGCGGTGGACATGCAGGTGCAGGCGGTCGCCACCGGAATGGCGCACGGCATTGGTGATGATTTCCTGGGTGGATCTCAACAGCACATGCGCGCATTCGGGATCGTCGGTGCGCAGGCCCGGCTCCATGTCGAGCTCGACCGCCATCCCCGGTACGTGCTCGGTGAGCGGCCGCAGCGCCGGCTCCAGCTCGATCGCCCCACCCTCGCGCAGATGGCTGACGGCCTCGCGGACGTCGGTGAGCAGCAGGCGCGCCAGCTGGTGGGCCTGGCGGACGTGCTGCCGGGCCGGGCCGTCGGCGAGATGGCCGGCCACTTCGAGGTTCATGCTGAGCGCGGTGAGATGGTGGCCGAGCAGGTCGTGGAGGTCGCGGGCGATGCGGGTGCGTTCGTTGACGCGGGCGCTTTCCGCCAGCAGCGCGCGGGTGCCGCGCAATTCGGCGTTGATGAGGCGCTGCTCCTCGCGCGCATTGGCCTGCTCCTTGGCGACATAGGCGGTCGTGAACACCAGGCTGGAGAAGCCGAGGTAGAGCAGTGCCTGCACGATGGCAAGGATCGGCGGCATGTTGAGCACGCCGATGAAGAAGGGAATGAAGGCGAGCTTGCCGAGCAGCATCCACCCCAGGCCAACCGGAATCGGCAGCAGGCAGGGCAAAGGGCGTGGTCACCCAGGCGCGGCTGGCGCACGCCGGCCTCGCGGGTCAGCCACCAATAGCCTGCACCGAAGGCGAGGAAGCACACCAGCCACGGCAGCACCAGCGCGACCATGGCGTCGTCACCGCGCTGCTGGAGGTATTCCGGGTCAAGCCAGATGTTGAGCAGCCAGCTGCCCACCATGGCCCAGGTGAACATGCCGACGAAACGGAGCAGGCGGATGTGGTTGAGGCGTTGCAGCATGCCTGCATCTTAGAAGGCCCGCGCCATCGCCGCGCAGCCCGGAAGTCATGGCGGGCGGGCCATTCAAGCACTCCGGCCGGGGCGTGCGATAATGCCGCGGGGCGCCACGGCGCCCATGTTGTTTCTGTCTTCCGGAGCGTTGGGAATGTCGCTGTTGATCCGCGACGTGCAAGAGCACGAGCTTGAACAAGTGTTGGCCATGAACAACGCGGCGGGTCCCGGCATCCTCCCCCTCGACGCCACCCGGCTCGCGCGTTTCCATCGCGATGCCGAGTATTTCCGGGTCGCCGAGCGCAATGGCCAGCTGGCCGGCTTCCTGGTCGCCTTCGGCCACGATGCCGAGCACGACAGCGGCAATTTCCACTGGTTCCGCGAAAACGCCAGCGGCCGCGTGCTCTATATCGACCGGGTGGTCGTTGCCAGCCAGCGCCGCGGCGGCGGCGTCGGCCGCGCCTTCTACGCCGACATCCAGAGCTATGCCGAACAGCGCTATCCGCAGCTGGCCTGCGAGGTCTTCATGCGCGACGGCACCGATCCGGTCCTGCTGTTCCATGGCGCACTGGGTTTCCAGGAAATCGGCCAACGCCGCCAGGACGATGGCACCATGGCGTCCATGCTGATCCGCGACCTCTGCAGCTACGAATGGATCCACCGGACCTATGGCACGCAGCTGCCGGATGCGCCGTGGGTCGGCCGCCCGCGCACGCCCCTGCCCGCCTCGCGCAATACCGGGACGCACGCATGAGCGCGGCCCCGAATTACGAACAGGCGGGTGATCTCAAGATCGGCCAGGTCGGCATCGCCAACCTGCGCATCCGCAGGTTCGACGTCCCGCGCCTGGGCGACGAGATGCGTGAACGCGTGCAGCGCGCGCCGGCCCTGTTCCGCCGCGCCGCGGTGATCGTCGATTTCGGCGGCCTGACCACCCTGCCGTCGGTCGATGACGCCCGCGCCCTGCTCGCCGCCCTGCGCGAGGCCGGGGTGATCCCGGTGGCGCTGGCCTACGGCACCAGCGAGAACGACAAGCTGGCCGAGGCGCTGGACCTGCCCACCCTTGCCAAGTTCCGCGCCCAGTACGAACGCACTGGTGGCGATGCCGCGCCGGCGCCGGCGCCCGTTGCCGCTGCCGCCCCGGAATCGCGCGCGGCCGCCACGCCTGCGCCCGCCGCTGCTGCGATCGCCGCCGACCCCGGCCTGGTGCTGACCGCACCGGTGCGTTCCGGCCAGCAGGTCTACGCCGAACAGCGCGACCTCACCGTGGTCGGCACCGTCGGCGCCGGCGCCGAGGTGATGGCCGACGGCTCGGTCCACATCTATGGCTCGCTGCGCGGACGCGCGCTGGCCGGCGCCCAGGGCAATACCCAGGCGCGTATCTTCTGCCAGGAGTTCCACGCCGAACTCGTGGCCGTCGCCGGACACTACATCGTGGCCGACGAAGCCCCCGCCCACCTGATCGGCAAGCCGGTGCAGGTATGGCTGGATCATGAAACACTCAGGATCGCAGCGCTCGATTGAGCGCAATTCATTTTAGGAGGAACAGCCCTTGGCCGAGATCATCGTCGTCACTTCAGGCAAAGGTGGCGTAGGCAAGACCACCACCAGCGCCAGCATCGCAACCGGACTCGCGAGGCGTGGCAAGAAAGTGGCGGTGATCGACTTCGACGTCGGCCTGCGCAACCTCGACCTGATCATGGGCTGCGAACGCCGCGTGGTCTACGACTTCGTCAACGTCGTCCAGGGCGAAGCCGGGCTGAAGCAGGCGCTGATCAAGGACAAGCGCTTCGAGAACCTGTTCGTGCTGGCCGCGTCGCAGACCCGCGACAAGGACGCGCTGACAAAGGAAGGCGTCGAGAAGGTGCTGAAGGAACTCGACGGCGAAGGCTTCGACTACATCGTCTGCGATTCACCGGCGGGCATCGAGAAGGGCGCGTTCCTGGCGATGTACTTCGCCGACCGCGCGATTGTCGTGGTGAATCCGGAAGTGTCGTCGGTGCGCGACTCCGACCGCATCCTCGGGCTGCTCGCCTCCAAGACCAAGAAGGCCGAGGAAGGCGGCCGCGTGCAGGAAGCGCTGCTGCTGACCCGCTACAACCCGGGGCGCGTCGAGAAGGGCGAGATGCTGAGCGTCAAGGATGTCGAGGAAGTGCTCGGCCTCAAGGCCATCGGCGTGATCCCGGAATCCGGCGACGTGCTGAGCGCGTCGAACAAGGGCGAACCGGTGATCCTGGAAGCCGAATCCGATGCCGCCGCCGCCTACGACGACGCGATTGCCCGCCTGCTTGGCGAGGACCGCCCGATGCGCTTCCTCACCGCCGAGAAGAAGGGCTTCTTCAGCAAGATCTTCGGGAGCTGAGCATGGGCATCTTCGATTTCCTGAAGCCGCGCCAGCAATCCGCGAGCACCGCCAAGAACCGGCTGCAGTTGATCATTGCCGAGCAACGCAGCGAAGCCGGCGCGCCCGACTACCTGCCGCGCCTGCGCCAGGAGCTGATCGAGCTGATCCGCAAGTACGTGCACGTGCCGGAAGATTCGATCAAGGTGTCGAAGGAAAAGCACGGCGATTACGACGTGCTCGACATCTCGGTGGAACTGCCGGATTCGCGCGCGGGCGTCGATGCCTGAACCCGTGTCGGCGTTGCCGACCATCAATGACATCGGTTGGGCTGCATGCACGGCCCTGCTCGCCCGCTACCGGCTTGAACTGGTTCGCGTTGCCGACGGCAATGCGATCCCGGGCAGTTTCTGGGGCGAAACCGAAGCCGGCATCATCGGACACACCGTCCATGCGCGCGCCGACACCCCGGTGCATTCATTGCTGCACGAAGCCGGCCACTTGATCGTGCTGCCGCCGGAACGGCGCGGCGATGTCCACACCGACGCCACCGATTCCATCGATGAGGAAAACGCGGTGTGCGTGCTGCAATCGTTGCTGGCCGATGCCCTCCCCGGCTATGGTCGCGAGCGCCTGTTCGCCGACATGGACGCCTGGGGCTACACCTTCCGTCTCGGCAGCGCGCGCGCCTATGTCGAACAGGATGCCGAGGATGCGTGGGCGTGGTTGCAGCGGCGCGGATTGGTCAATGGTGATCGCATCCTGGCGTGAATCGCGGCACGCTTCGCGCATACTTCGACCATGACTTCGCCCGATTTCGCCCCGCAGCCGCTCGCCACCGCCATTGCCCTGCCCGCGCGTTACTACGTTGGCGCGGAGAGCCTCGAAGGCGATTTGCGACAGGTCTTTGCGCGCAGCTGGCAATTCATCGCCCATCTCAGCCAGCTCACCGGCAGCGGCGACCATGTGATCGGTCGCATCGGCGCTCTGCCGGTGATCGCGGTCCGCGGCGAAGACGGCGGGATTCGCGCCTTCCACAACGTCTGCCGCCATCGCGCGGGACCGCTCGCGCAATGCGACGGCACCGGCGCGAAAGCGCTGCGCTGCCGCTACCACGGCTGGACCTACACGCTGGAAGGCCAGCTGCGTTCCGCCCCGGAAATGAAGGATGCGCAAGGTTTCGACGCCAGCGAAATCCGCTTGCCACGCCTTGCCGTGCGCGTCTGGCAGGGCTTGGTGTTCGTCGCGGTGGATGAAGCCGCGGCGCCGGATTTCGACGCCTTCGTCGCCGGCATCGACGCGCGCATCGGCGGCGATCGCGGACTGGAACATTACGGCCACCATCATCGGGTCGGCTACGACATCGATTGCAACTGGAAGGTCTACGTCGACAATTACCTCGAGGGCTACCACGTTCCGCACGTGCATCCCGAGTTGAATCGCCTGCTCGACTACCGCAGCTACCGCACCGAACTGTCACGCTGGCATTCGCTGCAATGGAGTCCATTGGAGAGCAGCGATTCGCTCTACGGCAATGGCGATGCGCTGTACTACTGGCTGTGGCCGGCGACCATGCTCAACATCCTGCCCGGACGCCTGCAGGTGAACCGCGTGCTGCCGCTGGGGCCGGATCGCTGCCGCGTCGAGTTCGACACCTGGTACGCACCCGGCATCAGCGACGATGCGCGCCGCCAGGCCGACATCGATTTCAGCGACGAGGTGCAGCACGAAGACATCGGCATCTGCGTCGACGTGCAGCGCGGCCTGGCGTCGGGATCGTATGTCGCGGGACGACTGAACCCGTTACGCGAATCCGGCGTCCACCATTTCCACGAACTGCTGCGCGAGGCCTACCGCGGATGAGCCGTCGCGCGCTCGGCATCTGGTCGGCCACCGCGCTGGTGGTCGGCAACATGATCGGCAGCGGCGTGTTCCTGCTGCCGGCATCGCTGGCGCCTTACGGCGCCACCGCACTGATCGGCTGGGCGATCACCCTGGTCGGGACGCTGGCGCTGGCCGCGACCTTCGCGCGACTGGCGAGGAAATGGCCGCACACCGGTGGTCCCTATGCCTTCGCGCGCGCCGGATTCGGCGATGCCGCCGGATTCCTGATCGCGTGGAGCTACTGGGTCTCGATCTGGAGCGCAATCGCCGCGATCGCCGTGGCGTTCGCCGGCAGCATCGGCGCGTTGTTTCCCGCGATCGCCGCGACGCCGGTGCATTCCGCTGCCTGCGCCTTGGCCGCGCTGTGGGTCTGCCTCGGCATCAACCTCGCCGGCGTGCGCGAAGCCGGACGCACGCAGGTCGTGCTGACCGTGCTCAAGATCATCCCGTTGCTGCTGTTCGCGCTGGTCGCGATCTGGTTCGTCGATCGCCACAACCTCGCGCTGACGCATCCCGCCGCAACATCATTCCCATCGGCAATCAATGCCACCGCCGCGCTCACGCTGTGGGCGATGCTCGGTTTCGAATCGGCAACGGTTCCGGCCGGGCACACCGATAATCCCGAACGCACCATTCCGCGCGCCACCGTGTCCGGCGCATTGCTGGCCGGCGTGGTGACGGTGCTCGCTTGCACCGCCGTGACCGGCATCGTCGCACCGGAGACGCTCGCCAAATCGACCGCGCCGATGGCCGATGCCGCACGCCAGTTGTGGGGACGTGGTGCCGGCGTCGCCATCGCGGCATTGATGGCGGTCGCCTGTCTTGGCGCCCTCAATGGCTGGGTACTGTTGTCTGCGCAGGTGCCGATGGCGGCGGCGCAGGACGGCTTGCTGCCGGCCGCATTCGCGCGCCTCGACGCCAATGGCACGCCGCGTTTCGGGCTGATGGCCAGCGGACTGCTGGCAACACTGCTGATCGTCGCCAACTACACGCGCTCGCTGGTGCAGCTGTTCACCTTCTCGATCCTGTTGTCGACCGCGGCAACGCTGCTGCCCTACCTCGCCGGTGCCGGCGCGTGGCTGCGCCGTGGCGATCGCCGTGGACGCATCGTCGCGGCAATCGGCTTCGCATTCGCGATCTATGCGCTCACCGGAATCGGTCGCGAAGCGATGCTGTGGGGCGCGGCGCTGCTGGCGACAGGATTGCCGGTGTACGGGTGGATGCGGCGCCAGCGCTAAGGATTCGTCGGTTCCAGCGCAATCGATTCATCGGCATCGCGCGGCGTGCGCGGCGGGCGCTTGCCACGCTGGTATTCCCAGCGCCAGAACGCCCACGCCAGCACGCTGAGGATGCCGGCAGCGAGCGCAAGCTGGAACAGGTTTGCGCTCAACCACGGCGAGACCAATCCCGCCATCATGGCGTTCGCCAACAGGCCGATGAACGCCTGCATCGACGATGCCGCGCCGCGCGTGGCCGGGAACATGTCGAGGATGGCCAGCGTCAGGATCGGAAACACCAGCGCGATGCCGAAGGAATTGAGCGCAACCGGCAACACCGTCGGCAATACCGCGGGCTGCGCAACAACGTAGTGGTAGATGGCATTGATCGCCGCCGCGACGATGCAGCAGGCGAAACCGACGCGGATCTGCATGATGCCGCCGACGCGCCCGGCCAGCCGTCCCGACACGAAGGCGCCGAGCATCATCCCGCCGATCATCGGGATGAAGAACCAGCCGAAACCGTTCTGGCCGAGATGGAGATGGTCGAGCACCAGCGCCGGTGCCGACGCGATGTAGAGGAACAATGCGGCGAAATTGAGGCTGCCGGCCAGCGCCAGGCGCGTGAAGCGCGCATCGCTCAGCATCGCCCAGTAGCCGCGCGCCATCGGCGCGACGCGCAGCGGTTGCCGCGCTTCCTGCGGATGGGTTTCCGGCAGCAAGCCGGCCACCGCGATGATCATCGCCAGCGACAGGATCACCAGGAACCAGAAGATCGCCGGCCAGCGCGACCAGCCGAGCAGCCACGCACCGACCAGCGGCGCGATCGCCGGGGCGATGCCGAAGATCATCGAGACATGGCTCATCAGGCGCTGGGCATCGTCGCCATGCAGCACGTCGCGGATCACCGCGCGCCCGACGATCAGGCCGACGCCCGCGGACAACCCCTGCAGCACGCGAAACGCCAGCAGTACCGGCAGACTGGTGGCCAGCGCGCAACCGGCGGATGCGATGCCGAACACCGCCAATCCGGCGAGGATCACGCGACGACGTCCCAAGGCATCCGACAGCGGGCCATGTGCGACGCTCATCAATGCATAGGCGAGCAGATAGGCGCTGATGGTCTGCTGCATCGCCAGCTTGTCGGCGCCGAACTGCACGCCGATGTGCGGGAACGCCGGGAAAATCGTGTCGATCGAGAACGGCCCGAGCATCGCCAGCGCGCCCAGCACCGGCGCCAGTCGCGATGCCGAGAGTGCGCTCGAACGGGCCACGATCAATGCGCCGGTGTCGGCGTTGCGGGCGCGGCCGGTGTCTTCGCTGCGTTGTCTCCAGTGGCCAGCGATTCGATGCGCCCGACCTCCTCCACCGCGATCGCCTCGGCGCGCTTCTGTTCGGGCCAGTAGAGGAAGACGAAATCGCCGATGGTCCCGAGCAGGCGTGCCGTGCCCGGTTGCGGATCATGCGTATGCGCGAGCGTGATGCGCACGACATGGCCGCCACCGGCGCGGATGCCTTCGGCCTTGTTCTGGACATAGCCGAAAGTCATCCACATCGTCGCCCACACCACGCCGAAGGTGATGGCCGTCGGCATGGAAAATCCGCCCCAACCCAGCAAGCGACTCACCCAGTTGCCGCGCGCCGGGCGATACGGGAACGGCATCAGCACGCGGCCCCACCAGTGCGTGTTGCGGACCTGCTGGTAATACACCGGGCCCTTCCTGCGTGCGTATTCCTTGAAGTTCAACAGGAAGGTGAGCGCCAGTGCGGCGATGATCATCAGGAAATACATCGGATCGCGCAGGCCGGCGGTGATGTAGTCGCTCGGATCCATGTAGTCCATCACCGGGATGCCGAAGCTGCGGAAGAACCAGTAACTGGCCCACAGGCCCAAGGCCGAGGTGCCGATGTAGAACAGCGTCAGCGCATGGGTGGGTTCGTGGCGAAGCGCGCCCAGCAACCAGTCGAGCCAGTTCGAACGGAGCGGCGGCGTCTCCTGCGGGGCGGGCGGCGAGGTTTCGGCGGTTTGCGGTTCCATTCAGCCATGGTAACCGGCGATCGCCGCCGGCCGCATCGTATAATCGCCATGACCGGTGGGAGAAGCAGGCAATCCTCTCAGGATCGTCCTGCTGCCGAAGGCGCAAGCGCCCGCAATCGCTCAGGCTCCGTACCATCGCGGCAACACAACTCTGGAGAGATCGGCCACGCGCCGGCGCCGAAGGGGCAAGACGGTTCGCCGTCCCAAACTCTCAGGCAAAAGGACAGAGAGGGTGAGCAGGGATTTCGAGCAGCGCAAGCTGCGCGCCTGCGAACGCCCGTCGGCCTGCAAGCCGATGGGCCGGAACAAGCGGGGCTTTCGAGCCGCGCATTCGCCTCATCACATCCTGCCGAGACCGTTGCCATGTCGAACTCCCCCACCCTGCGCCAGCTGGAAGACCACGACGCTTTCATCGCCCGCCACATCGGCCCCGGCGAGGACGAAATCGCGTCGATGCTGAAGACGCTTGGCCATGCCTCCCTGGATGCGCTGACCGACGCCATCGTTCCCGCGAAAATCCGCAGCCAGGCACCGCTCGCGCTGCCCGGCGCGCTGA
This sequence comes from Lysobacterales bacterium, assembly GCA_019510195.1. Taxonomy (GTDB): domain Bacteria; phylum Pseudomonadota; class Gammaproteobacteria; order Xanthomonadales; family Xanthomonadaceae; genus Solilutibacter. Next base: position 12,340 of record JAEKKW010000071.1, read on the forward strand.
CCGAAGTCGAGGCGCTGGCGAAGATCCGCGCCCTCGCCGACCAGAACCAGGTGTTCCGCAGCTTCATCGGTCAGGGCTATTACGGCACCCACACGCCGAACGTCATCCTGCGCAACATCCTCGAGAACCCGGCGTGGTACACCGCCTACACGCCGTACCAGGCGGAAATCTCGCAGGGCCGCATGGAAGCGCTGATCAACTTCCAGCAGATGGTGGCCGATCTCACCGGGATGGAAATCGCCAACGCATCGTTGCTCGATGAAGCCACCGCCGCCGCCGAAGCGATGACGCTGGCCAAGCGTTCCGCCAAGTCGAAGTCCAACACCTTCCTCGTCAGCGGCGACAGCCATCCGCAGTCCATCGAAGTGCTGCGCACCCGTGCCGAACCGCTGGGCATCACCGTCGAACTCGCCAACAGCGCCGAGGAATGGGACGCCGCGATCGCCAAGGGCGACTACTTCGGCGTGCTGATCCAGTACCCGGCCTCGAGCGGCTGGCTGATGGACTGGAGCGGGGAAGTCGCGAAGATCCACGCCAACAATGCGCTGGCGATCTTCGCCACTGACCTGCTCGCGCTGACCTTGCTGAAGACGCCGGGCGAAATGGGCGCGGACATCGTGATCGGCAACTCGCAGCGCTTCGGCGTGCCGTTCGGTTTCGGTGGTCCGCACGCCGCGTGGATGGCCTGCCGCGATGCCTACAAGCGCAACATGCCGGGCCGCCTGATCGGCGTGTCGGTCGATACCGAAGGCAATGCCGCCTATCGCCTCACGCTGCAGACCCGCGAACAACACATCCGCCGCGAGAAGGCGACGTCGAACATCTGCACCGCGCAGGTCTTGCTGGCAGTGATGGCGTCGATGTACGCCGTCTACCACGGTCCCGATGGGCTGAAGCGCATCGCCGGCCGCGTTGCCCGTTTCGCCGCGATCCTCAAGGCCGGCCTGCTGCAGCTCGGTTACCAGAAAACCCACCACGACAGCGCCTTCGACACCATCAGCTTCAAGACCGATGGCAAGACCGATGCGCTGATCGCGCGAGCGCAGGCCAACGGCGTCAACTTGCGCAAGGCATGGAACGACTACATCTGCATCTCGCTGGATGAAACCACCACCCGCGCCGACATCGAACTGCTGTGGAAGATCTTCGCCGACGACGGCGCCAGGCTTCCCGACATCGAGGCGCTCGACGCCAGTGCGCCCTCGCTGATCCCGGCGGAACTGCAGCGCGCCTCGAAATTCCTGACCCACCCGGTGTTCAACACCCACCACAGCGAACACGAACTGCTGCGCTACATGCGTTCGCTGGCCGACAAGGACCTGGCGATGGATCGCACGATGATCCCGCTCGGTTCCTGCACGATGAAGCTCAACGCCACCGCCGAGATGATCCCGGTGACGTGGCCGGAGTTCGCCAACATCCATCCGCTCGCCCCCGCCGACCAGGCGCAGGGCTACAAGGCGCTGATCGATGGCCTCGAAGCGATGCTGGTGGAGTGCACCGGCTACGACGCGGTGAGCCTGCAGCCGAACTCCGGCGCGCAGGGCGAATACGCCGGCCTGCTGGCGATTCGTGCGTATCACGCAGCGCGTGGCGAAGCGCATCGCGACATCTGCCTGATCCCGGAATCGGCGCACGGCACCAATCCGGCCTCGGCGCAGCTGTGCGGCATGAACGTGGTCGTGACCAAGTGCGACGCCAACGGCAACGTCGACGTCGAGGACATCCGCAGGAACGCCGAGAAATACAAGGATCGCCTCGCCGCGCTGATGGTCACCTACCCGTCGACCCACGGCGTGTTCGAGGAAGCGATCGTCGAGATCTGCGAGATCATCCACGCCAACGGCGGCCAGGTGTACACCGACGGCGCCAACATGAACGCGCTGGTGGGCGTGGCCAAGCCCGGCAAGTGGGGTTCGGACGTCTCGCACCTCAACCTGCACAAGACCTTCTGCATTCCGCACGGCGGCGGCGGCCCGGGCGTCGGCCCGTGCGCGGTGAAGTCGCATCTCGCACCGTTCCTGCCCAAGGCGGCGCAGGACGATGCGATCACCACCGATGGCATCGGCAAGGGCGGCATGGTGAGCGCGGCGAGCTACGGCTCGGCGTCGATCCTGCCGATCAGCTGGATGTACATCGCGATGATGGGCAATGAAGGCTTGAAGAAGGCCACGCAGGTCGCCCTGCTCAACGCCAACTACATCGCCAAACGCCTCGCCCCGCACTACAAGACGCTCTACACCGGGCGCAATGGTCTTGTCGCGCACGAGTGCATCCTCGACCTGCGGCCCATCAAGGACGAAACCGGCATCAGCGCCGAAGACGTGGCGAAGCGCCTGATCGATTTCGGCTTCCACGCCCCGACCCTGAGCTTCCCGGTCGCCGGCACACTGATGGTGGAACCGACCGAGTCGGAGAGCCAGTACGAACTCGATCGCTTCATCGACGCGATGATCCAGATCCGCGACGAGATCCGCATGATCGAGAACGGCAAGCTCGACCGCGAGGACAATCCGCTCAAGCACGCGCCGCATACCGCAATGCAGGCCGCTGCGAACGACTGGAAGCACGCTTACAGCCGCGAGCTCGCGGTGTTCCCGCTGGCGTCGCTGAAGCAGCAGAAGTACTGGCCGCCGGTTGCGCGCGTCGACAACGTCTACGGCGACAAGAACGTGTTCTGCAGCTGCATCCCGGTCGGCGAGTTCAAGGACCACGAACCGGAAGCCTTCAGCGAACCGCTGGCGGTCTGAGCCCGATCCGCAACAAACGAGAGCCCCGCATCGCGGGGCTTTTTGTTGGGAGACGAAAGCGTGAACCAATCCCGCGGCGAGTGCGTCAACGGAATCTGGCTCTCCTCCAGCGCATGCAGATCGAAACCACGCACCCATACCGGTTGGTGGCGGTCATTGAAGGTAACGTCGCCGGGACGCCACCCGTGCGGCAACGCAACACCACGCGGCGGTCAAAAATCGTCTAGATTGTGAATCGTACGTGACCGCCGCATGACGCGATGTCAGCGCATCGGCAAATCGTGCCAACGCGAACCACCGCGCCACACTGCCCCGAGGGATCCATGCCAAATCACACCCTGCCCGCCGTCCGCCGCCTCACGCTCGCACTCGCTGCCGCTCTGGTTTCCCTGCCGGTGATGGCGCAACAGGCCGACCCGGCGACCGCATCGAAGACAGACAAGAAGGATCTCGGGGCGGTGACGGTCACCGGTTCGCGCATCAAGCGCACCGATGTCGAAGCGGCGATGCCGGTCACCATCATCCAGAAGAGCGAGATCCAGGCACAGGGCATCACCTCGGCGGAACAACTGCTGCAGCAACTGAACATCGCCAGCAACAGTTCCGACAGCCTCGCCGCCAACAGCGGCATCGCGCCTCCGGGCACGCGCGGCAACAACGGCGTCTCCGGCGCCAACCTGCGCGGCCAAGGCTCCGACGCCACGCTGGTGCTGCTCAATGGCCGCCGCGTGGCTACCCATGGCCTCGCC
>JAEKKW010000072.1 GCA_019510195.1 Lysobacterales bacterium
AGCGAGAACACCTGGAAGCCGCCGGAATCGGTGAGGATCGGGCCGTTCCAGCGTGTGAAGCCGTGCAGCCCGCCATGCGCGCCGATGACGTCGAGGCCGGGACGCAGGTAGAGGTGGAAGGTGTTGCCGAGGATGATCTCCGCGCCGAGCTCGCGCACCTGCTGTGGCAGCACGCCCTTGACCGAGCCATACGTGCCGACCGGCATGAAGGCCGGCGTCTCCACCGTGCCGCGCGGGAAGGTCAGGCGGCCACGACGGGCGGCGCCATCGCTGGCGAGGAGTTCGAAATTCATCCGGGACATCCTGTCTATTATGGGCGATGCCATTGCCATCCATCGATTTCACCATGACCAGGGGCAACCCCGTGCGCAATTTCGTGATCGCCACCATCGGCCTGCTGCTGTCGAACCCGCTACTGGCGGCGCCGCCCGACGATCCGCAATGGCCACACGAAGCCGAATGCAAAAAATGGACGGATGTAGCGGTTCCGGCGCGCGACATCGGCAGCGCCGCGCAGCACTGCGATGCACAGGCGTTGTACGACAACCGCGATTTCGCCGCTGCGCGCCAGTGCGCCTATCGCGAACGCGACAGTGGCGTGCTGATGATGCTCTACGCCAATGGCGAAGGCGTGGCGCGCAACATTCCCCTTGCCAAGCGCTTCGCCTGCGAATTCGACGGTGCGCCCGCCGAAGTGAGCGGTCGCCTGGAGCATCTCGACGCGATCGCCAGTGGCAAGGATCGCAAGCCGATGGACATCTGCGACGACATCACCAGCGGCATGATGATGGGCTTCTGCGCCGCACACGAAGGCGATGCCGCGCGCGCCAAGCGCGAAACACGCTGGACGTCATTGCAGTCATCGTGGACGCCGGCGCAACGCAGTGCCCTCGCGGACATGCGCAAGGTCGCGAAAGCCTATTTCGAAAGCGTGTCACGCGAGGAAACCGACATGAGTGGTACCGCGCGCGGCGCCCTGGCTGAAGCTGCCTACGAAAACCTCGACAAGGCCTTGCTGACGGATGTCGAACACTTCGAACGCGGAAAATTCCCGGCCACGCGAGCCCAGGATTTCGCCGGCGCCGATCGCGCGTTGAACGCGACCTACAAGAAGGTGCTGGCGCGATTGGCAAACAGCGAGGGGCCGTACGGCACGGTGACCCCGGATGGCGTGCGCACCACGCAGCGCCTGTGGCTGGGCTATCGCGACGCCTGGGCACGATTCGCGGCCGCCCGCTATCCGGCTGTTGGCGCTGATGCCTGGCGTGCGTGGCTGACGCGCGATCGCACCGGCGCCCTGCTCGAGATCATTTCCGACTGAGGTCGCTCTGCGGCCACAACAGCATCGCGTCGCCATAGCTGAAGAATCGATAGCGTTCGCATACCGCGTGTTCGTATGCGGCCAGGATGCGTTCGCGCCCGGCGAAGGCGCTGACCAGCATCAGCAGCGTGCTTTCCGGCAGGTGGAAATTGGTGACCAGGCCGTCGACGCTGCGCACCGCAATGCCGGGATAAATGAAGATGTCGGTCTCGCCCGAGAACGGCTGCAGGCCATCGGGTGTCATCGCCGATTCCAGCGCACGCAACACCGTGGTGCCGACCGCAATCACGCGACCACCCGCCGCGCGCGTGGCGCGAACCTTGTCCACCAGTGCCTGCGGCACGTCGATCCATTCCGAATGCATGCGATGGTCGTCGAGATTGTCGACCCGCACCGGCTGGAAGGTGCCCGCGCCGACGTGCAAGGTCACGCGCGCATCATCAACCCCGCGATCGCGCAGGGCCTGGAGCAGGGCTTCGTCGAAATGCAGGCCGGCGGTCGGCGCCGCGACCGCGCCCGCGCGTTCGGCGAACACCGTCTGGTAGCGCTCGGCGTCGGCGGCATCGGGCGTGCGCTCGATGTAGGGCGGCAGCGGCAGCTGGCCGACGCGTTGCAGCCAGTCGGCCAGTTCGCCTTCGACGTGGAATCGCAGAATGAAGAATCCGCGATCGTCGCGATCGATCACTTCGGCATTGCCGCCGCCGTCGAGCTCGATCAGAGAACCCGGTTTCGGCGTCTTGCTTGCGCCGACCTGGACCTTCACCACGTCATCGCCAAGCAGACGCTCGATCAGGATCTCGACGCGCCCACCGGTGGCCTTGTGGCCGAACAGTCGCGCGGGAATCACGCGGGTGTCGTTGAACACCAGCAAATCGCCGGCGCGGAGCAGGTCCGGCAAATCGCGGATGCCGCGATCGGCGAACGCCGCGTCGCCCGGCGGCACCACCAGCAGGCGGCTGGCGGAACGTTCGACCAGCGGCTGCTGGGCGATCAGTTCGGGCGGCAGGTCGTAACGGAAATCGGAGGTTTTCACGCGGCTATTTTAGACGGCTCAGCGTTCGAACTTGGTCGAAAGGATGATCGACGACGTCGTGCGCTCGACGCCATCGATCGCGCCGATGCGATCGGTGAGCACGTCCATCTCGCCGACCGTCGCCGTCGTCGCCTGCGCAATCAGGTCGTAGCCGCCGCTGATCGAATACAGCACGCGCACTTCGTGCATCGCCTGCAGCGCCTTCACCACCGCCGCCATCTGCTTCGGCCGCACCGTGATCATGATGTGGGCGCGGATGCGGCTGCGCTCGTATGCGTCATCGACCCGTACCGTGTAGCCGCCGATCACGCCCGTCTGCTCCAGCCGCGCGATGCGGTTCTGCACCGTCGTGCGCGACAGCCCGAGCCGGCGCGCGATCTCGGCGGTGGATGCCCGCGCGTTCTCGCGCAGCACGGACAGCAACAGCTCATCGGGCTGGGAAATGCTCATATCGTCGAATCTTATCGTCATTTCGACCATATTACTGTGTCATTTGGTCGAAATGCACCTGTCGATCGGCACGATTCCCGCGATAATGGAAGATTGCCGCCCATGGCCAGACCCGGACATGGATGCGGTGCCAGACGGGAGACCACGACCATGAGCCTGATCGACACCCTTGCCCTGCTCCGCTCGCATGGCGGCCAGCGCACCACCGGCCTCGACGACGCCACCATCCTCGATTTCGCCACGCGCCATCCCGATCTCGGCGAGGCCATTGCCGCCGCGGCATCCGCCTATCTCGACATCAAGGCCGATTTCCCCGAACTGCTTGACCTCGACGAAAACGCCCAGATCGCGCGCGTGCAGTCCGGCTTCCTCAACTTCTATGCCGCCGACGCGGTGAATCCGTATGTCGCGCTGGCCGCACGCGGCCCGTGGATCGTCACCCTCAAGGGCGCGGTGCTGAACGATAGCGGCGGCTACGGCATGCTCGGCCTCGGCCACGCGCCGCAGGACGTGCTCGACGCGATGGCCAGGCCGCAGGCGCTCGCCAACATCATGACGCCGAACATCGCCCAGCTGCGTTTCGACCGGGCGATGCGCAAGGAGATCGGACAGGCGCGCGGCGGCTGCCCCTACGACAAGTTCATGTGCCTCAATTCCGGCTCGGAATCGGTGTCGCTGGCTTCGCGCATCGTCGACGCCAACGCCAAGACCATGACCGATCCCGGCGCGCGCCACGCCGGCAAGGACATCCGCCGAGTCGTGGTCAAGGGCAGCTTCCACGGCCGCACCGACAAGCCGGCGCTGTATTCCGATTCCTCGCGCAAGACCTATGTGCAATACCTCGCCAGCTATCGCGGCGAGCACAGCGTCATCACCATCGAACCATATGACGTCACCGCGCTGAAGCAGGCCTTCGCCGACGCCGAAAAGAATGGCTGGTTCATCGAAGCGGTCTATCTGGAACCGGTGATGGGCGAAGGCGATCCCGGCCGTGCGCTGCCACGCGCGTTCTACGACGCGGTGCGCACGCTGACGCGCGACCACGGCAGCCTGATGCTGATCGATTCGATCCAGGCTGGCCTGCGCGCCACCGGCTACCTCTCGATCGTCGATTACCCCGGCTTCGAAGACGCCGACGCGCCCGACATGGAAACCTATTCCAAGGCGCTCAATGCCGGACAGTTCCCGCTGTCGGTGCTCGCCGCCGGCGAACGCGCCACGCAAGCCTACAAGCGCGGCTTGTACGGCAACACCATGACCGCGAATCCGCGCGCGCTCGATGTCGCCTGCGTGGTGTTGAACAGCCTCACCGCGGAACTGCGCGCCAATATCCGCGAACGCGGCAAGCAGGCGCTGGCCAAGCTCGAAGCGGTGAAGCAGGACACCGGACTCATCACCAAGGTCCAGGGCACTGGCCTGCTGTTCTCGTGCGAACTCGCCGCTGGCTTCAAGGGCTACGGCACCGGTTCGACCGAGGAATGGCTGCGCGAACGTGGCATCGGCGTGATCCACGGTGGCGCCAACTCGTTGCGCTTCACCCCGCGTTTCGCGATGCAGGAAGACGAACTCGACCTGATCGTGGCGATGGTCAAGCGTTCATTGCTGGAAGGTCCGCGCCAGGCGCAGGACAAGGCGGCCTGATTCGCCAACACGAGAAGCCGGCATACGCCGGCTTCTTCGTTTTCATGCAGACTCGTGGTGTCGAAACCACGGCCCCTGCATCATGAAAATCGTCGAAGTCCGCCATCCGCTGGTGCAGCACAAGATCGGCCTGTTGCGCGATGCCGCGCTCAGCACCAAGGGTTTTCGCGAGCTGGTGACCGAACTCGGCACCCTGCTCGCCTACGAAGCCACCGCCGATCTTGAAACCGAAGCGGCGACGCAACCCGGCTGGGCCGGCGACGTGCAGGTGCGGCGCATTGCCGGCGCCAAGATCACCCTGGTGCCGATCCTGCGCGCGGGCCTCGGCATGTTGCCCGGCGTGCTGGCGCTGATTCCGGCCGCGAAAGTCAGCGTGGTCGGCCTGCAGCGCGACGAGGAAACCCTGCAGCCGGTGCCCTACTTCGAACGCCTGACCGGACGCCTCGACGAACGCGATGCATTGATCCTCGATCCGATGCTCGCCACCGGCGGCACCCTGATCGCGACCATCGACATGCTCAAGCGCGCCGGCGCGAAACGCATCAAGGGCATCTTCCTGGTCGCGGCTCCGGAAGGATTGAAGGCGCTGGAAGCCGCGCATCCCGACATGCAGGTCTATACCGCCGCGATCGACGAGCGCCTGAACGAACACGGCTACATCCTGCCCGGCCTCGGCGATGCCGGCGACCGCATCTTCGGCACGCGCGTGGTCTAGCGCTGCCTACGCGATCAGCGGTCGCGCCTGCAATTCCGCGACTTCGTGCGCGGTCGCGAAACGACCCTTGGCATCGCGGGTGATCTGCGCCAGCGCGCACCCAGGGTCATGGGTGAAATAGAGGTGGACGTTGCGGGCGTACAGATCGTCCAGCAGTTCCTGCTTTTCGTCGATCAGCACTTCGGCGCAACGGTCGTAACCCATGGTGATCGGCACGTGCACCCACGGCCGTCCGGGGATCAGGTCGGCGCAGAACATCAGGCCGCCGTGCGATGCATTGCCGACGCGTTCCGGGCCGAGGATTTCCGCCAGCATCAATCCCGGCGTGTGGCCCTGGCTGTAATGGAACTGCACGGTCGCGCCGAGCGCGCGCGAGTGCGTGCCGTCGACGATCTCCAGTCGGCCACTCGCTTCGAGCAATCCCGGCAATTCGGCGATGAAACTGGCGCGATCGCGCGGATGCGGTGACTTCGCGCGCTCCCAGCAACCGCGACTGACCAGATACGTCGCATTCGGGAACAGCAGCGATGGCGACGCGCCCTCTTTCCATTCGGAGAGCAAGCCGCCGGCATGATCGAAATGGAGATGCGACAGCACCACCACGTCGATGTCTTCATGGCTGAAACCGGCCTGCTGCAATGAATCGAGCAGCACGTGGCGATCCTCCTGGATGCCGTAACGCTCGCGCAATTTCGGCTCGAAGAAGGCGCCGATGCCGGTTTCGAACAGCACCGTCTTGCCGTTGAGCGGCGACGCCAGCAGCGCGCGGCAGGCCAGCGGGATGCGGTTCAGTTCGTCCGGCGCGATCCATTGCTGCCACATCGCGCGCGGCGCATTGCCGAACATCGCGCCGCCATCGAGCTTCTGGGAATTGCCGAGGATCGACCACAGTTTCATGCGCCCAGCCTACTCCTAGTGCACTTTGGCCTTGTCGAACCGCACCTCGGCCTTGCCGACCGGATTGCGCGGATCACTGCCGCCATCCATCGCGTTGGTCGCCTTGTTCCATTCGACGGTCTGCATGTTGCCCCAGGCATCGCTGGAACGCTGGCCCTTCACCTCGCCCGGCACGATCACCGTGTGGCCCATGGCGCGCAGTTTTCGCACGGTCTCGGCCGACAACGAGCCCTTTTCGGTTTCGATCACGTCCGGCAACCACTGGTGGTGGTAGCGCGGCAGCGCGGCGACCTGTTGCGCGTTCAAGCCATCGTCGTAGCCGAGGATGCCAAGCAACACCATGGTGATGATGCGGCTGCCGCCCGGCGTGCCCAGCACGGCGACCTTGTCCTTCGACTCCATGAAGGTCGGCGTCATCGAACTCAGCATGCGCTTGCCGGGCTTGGGCGCGTTGGCCTCGTAGCCCATCACGCCGAAGGCATTGGGCGTACCGGGCTTGAGCGCGAAATCGTCCATCTCGTCATTGAGCAGGAAACCGGCGCCGACCGGAATCAGGCCGGAACCATAGAGCAGGTTGACCGTCTGGGTGGTCGCGACGCGATTGCCCTGGCCGTCGATGATCGAGAAATGCGTGGTCTCGTCGTGCTCGCGCAACGGCGTCGGCGCGTTCGGGAACAGGTCGCTCGGCGTCGCCTTGTCGGGATTGATGGTCGTGCGCAGCCCCGCCATCAATCCTAGGCACGGCGCATCGCCTCGACCACCATGTGGACGCGCTGGGCTTCGTCCATCTTGCGCAGGTCATAGGGCTGCAGGATCTGCAGGATTTCGGCGACGACGATCCCGCCCGACGACGGCGGCGGCGCAGTGACGATATGCCAGCCGTGCCAGTCGAACGCGATCGGCGCGCGCTCCTTGACGCGATAGGCGGCGAGTTCCCCGGCAGTCCAGTGGCCGCCGTTGTCGTCGATCGCCTTGAGGATCTTCTGCGCGACATCGCCCTTGTAGAAACCGTCGAAGCCCTTGTCGCCCAGCAGTTGCAGCGTGCGCGCCAGATCGGGCTGCTTCAGCAGTTCGCCTTCCTTCAACGGCACGCCATTCGGTTCGAATGTCGCGCGGGTGCCGGGATAGCGCGTCATCACATCGCGGCGCTCGGCGTAGGCGCGCACCAGTCGCGCATACATCGGGAAGCCTTCGCGGGCGAGGCGGATCGCCGGCTGCAACGACACCTTCAGCGGTAGATGCCCGTATTTCTGCGAGACGTGCGCCAGCGCCGCGGGCAAGCCCGGAATGCCGGCCGACCACGGGCCGTTCTGCGATTTCTCCGGATCGAGATTCCCCTTGGCGTCAAGGAACTTGTCGGGCGTCGCCGATGCCGGCGACATTTCACGCGCATCGACGAAGACATCCTTGCCGGTCCTGGCATCGTGCAGCAGGAACATGCCGCCACCGCCGAGGCCGGAACTGACCGGCTCGACCACGCTCAGTGCCGCCGACACCGCCACCGCCGCATCGAAGGCATTGCCGCCCTTGGCGATGATCTCGAAGCCGGCGTCGGTCGCGAGCTTGTGCGCGGACGCGATCGCCGCACCCGGGGGATGCGCATGCGTCGTTTTCGCCGCGGTGCGCGCCGAAGCGGCATCCACGCCACCAAACGACAGCAGCAAACCGGCGAGCAACAACGAACGCCAGGACATCTTCATGCGGCTTTCTCCTGCAGGCCCGCCAGCTTGGCGAGCAGTTGATCGTTGGATTCCACGTGTTCCGGATCGTTTTCGATGCATTCCACCGGACACACCACCACGCATTGCGGCTCGTCGAAATGACCGACGCACTCGGTGCAGAGATCGGGATGGATGATGTAGATCTCCGCGCCCTGGGTGATCGCCTGGTTCGGGCACGCCGGCTCGCAGACGTCGCAGTTGATACAGGTATCGAGGATCTTCAGCGCCATCTCACGCCTTCGCACCGCTGCTGCGCCGGAATGCTTCCTGCAGCGCCGCGTCGACCACCGGCGGCACGAACTTGCGGACATCACCGCCAAGGCGCGAGATCTCGCGCACCAGCGTCGAGGATATGAAGCTGTACTTCTCGGCCGGCGTCAGGAACAGGGTCTCGACACCGGGGATCAAATGGCGATTCATGCTCGCCAGCTGGAATTCGTATTCGAAATCGGAGACCGCGCGCAGTCCGCGCAGCAGCACCCCGGCGCCGACTTCATCGACGAAATGCGCCAGCAGCGTGTCGAAGCCGCGCACCTCGACGTTGGCGAGCTCCTTCAGGCTCTCGCGCGCCAATTCGATGCGCTGCTCATGGGGCAAACCCGGCCCCTTGCCCGGGCTCACCGCCACGCCGACGATGAGTCGTTCGAACAGCGGCGCGGCGCGATGCACCAGGTCGACATGACCATTGGTGATGGGATCGAACGTGCCGGGGTAGATCGCGATGCGCGGATTGGGACTGGCCATGCCGAACCGGAAGCGCCGGGAGCGCGCCTGTATGGGGGACCAGTGTATCAGCGGGATGCGAAAATCATGCGGAGACGCGCCGATACAACCGGTAATCGACCTCGCGGGTCGCGCCCTCGCGATGCAACTGCCAAGCCATCCCCGGATCGACATGAATGCCGTGCGCGGATTCGACGTACAGCCACGCATCCGCAGCGACATGCAGCGCCAGTCCGGCCACCACCCGTGCCCATAGGTCGTCGGCGAAGGGCGGGTCGACGAAGACGATGTCGAACGGGCCACCCGTCGTCCCGGCCAGCCACGCCAGCGCATCGGCCTGCACCAGCCGGGCGGTGTCGGCAGCGCCGAGGCGATCGATGCTCGCACGCAATCCCGCGCTGGCGCTGCGATCGCGTTCCACCAGGGTCGCCGCCGCGGCACCGCGCGACAGCGCTTCCAGCCCCAATGCACCGGTCCCCGCAAAGAGATCAAGCACGCGCGCACCTGGCAAGACCGGCTGCAACCAGTTGAACAGCGTCTCGCGCACGCGATCGGAACTCGGGCGCAGGCCGGAGACGTCCGGGACCGGCAATTTGGTGCCACGCCAGCGACCGCCGACGATGCGCACCGTGCCTGCCGAACGATTTGAGCCGGGTGATACCATGCCCGCCATTGTCCGTCATCGCATCCGGAATGGTCAGCTGGTTCCGCCGCAACAAGCCCGAAGCCGTCGCGCAGGCGCCTTCCGATCCCGCACAGCAGCAGCCCGCCACGCCGCCTTCCGCAGCGCCATTGGATGCACCAGCGGCGACCACTCGCGATGATGGATGGAACAGCCGTCCAGCTGTCGAAAGCGGCGACAACGCCGTTCCGGCCGCCGCGCCCGGCAAGGCCGGCTGGCGCCAGCGCTTGTCCGGCAGTGGGATCGCCCGCAGCCTTGGCGGCCTGTTCCGCCGCAATCCCGCGCTCGACGACGCCCTGCTCGACGAAATCGAAACCGCACTGATCACCGCCGACGTCGGCGTCGCCGCGACGACTGCCCTGGTCGACGATCTCCGCGCCCGCATGCGCAAGCGCGAATTCGCCGATGCCACCGCGATGTTCCGGGCGTTGCGCGGCGAACTGGTCGCGATCCTCGAACCGGTTTCGAAGCCGTTGCTGATCGATGGCAGCGCACGCCCGTTCGTGATCGTCACCGTCGGCGTCAACGGCGTCGGCAAGACCACCACCATCGGCAAGCTCGCGCGCAAGTTCCGCGACGAACACCGCAGCCTGATGCTTGCCGCCGGCGATACCTTCCGCGCCGCCGCGGTCGCGCAGCTGCAGGCCTGGGGTGAACGCAACGACGTGCAGGTCGTCGCGCAAGGCCAGAACGCCGATGCCGCCGCCGTCGCCTTCGATGCCTACCAGGCCGCGCAGGCACGTGGCGCCGAGATATTGATCGCCGATACCGCCGGCCGCCTGCACACGCAGGGTGGATTGATGGAAGAGCTGGCGAAGATCGTCCGCGTGCTCGGCAAGCAGTCGAGCGCGGTTCCGCACGAAATCCTGATGGTGATCGACGGCACCACCGGCCAGAACGCCATCGCCCAGGTGCGCGCCTTCAGCGCCAAGGTGCCGGTGTCGGGACTCGTCGTCACCAAGCTCGACGGCACCGCCAAGGGCGGCGTGGTGTTCGCGCTGGCGCGCGAATTCGGCATCCCGATCCGCTACGCCGGCATCGGCGAACGTCCGGAAGACCTGCGCGTGTTCGACGCCGAAACCTTCGTCGACGCCTTGCTGCCGGATTCACTCCAAGAGTGACCCTCTCGACTTGAGCGACCGTTTCGCCACCCGGCTGCTGAAGTGGTTCGACGCGCACGGCCGCCACGACCTGCCGTGGCAGCATCCGCGCACGCCGTATCGCGTGTGGTTGTCCGAGATCATGCTGCAGCAGACGCAGGTCAGCGTCGTCACCGGCTATTTCCGGCGCTTCGTCGACGCCCTGCCCGACCTTCCCGCGCTGGCCGCCGCGCCCCGCGACCAGGTGCTGGCGTTGTGGTCTGGCCTGGGCTACTACGCCCGCGCCCGCAACCTCCACGCCGCCGCGCAGCGTTGCGTCGAACTGCATGATGGCGACCTGCCGCGCGATTTCGATGCACTGCTTGCGTTGCCGGGCATCGGCCGCAGCACCGCCGGCGCGATCCTCGCGCAAGCCTGGGGCGACCGGTTCGCCATCCTCGACGGCAACGTCAAGCGCCTGCTCGCTCGCTACCACGGCATCGAAGGCTGGCCCGGCACGCCGGCCGTCGAAAAACGCATGTGGGCGCTTGCGATCTCGCATCTTCCCCATAAACGACTGGCCGATTACACCCAGGCGCAGATGGATCTCGGCGCGACGCTGTGCACGCGCTCGAATCCCGATTGCGCGCACTGCCCATTGCACGCGGATTGCATCGCCTCCTCAACCAATCGCACGTCGTCCCTGCCGACGCCGCGCCCGAACAAGGCCAGGCCAGAACGCGAAACGCACGTGGTCTGGCTCGAGGACAAAACCGGTCTCGTGCTGATGCAACGTCGCCCACCGACCGGCGTCTGGGCATCGTTATGGTCGTTGCCGCAATTCGATGACGTCGATGCACGCGACCAATGGCTGGATAGGCAAGGCCGCACCGCATCTTCGACCGAACTCGAATCGATCGAGCACGTCTTCACTCATTTCCGCCTGCACCTGCATCCGTTGCGGGCACGACTCGCCACATCGAAAGCGCGCGTGGGCGACAATGATCATCACCGCTGGATCGCGCGTTCGGAACTCGTCACGCTCGGCATTCCTGCGCCGATTCGCCGATTGCTGGAGACCAAGCCATGAGCCGCACCGTCCACTGCGATTACAGCCACCAGGAAGCCGAAGGCCTCGACTTCGCGCCATGGCCGGGCGAACTCGGCCAGCGCGTGTTCAATCACATCGGCAAGGCGGCGTGGGCAGCGTGGCTGGCGCACCAGACCATGCTGATCAACGAACTGCGGTTGTCGCCGCGCAACCCCGCGGATCGCGCCCGACTCGAAACCGAAATGGAAAAATTCCTGTTCGGCGGCGATGCCGAAAAGCCCGCCGGTTACGTCCCGGAAGGTTGAGGCAACTCAGTGCCCGGCGGTTTCCGGCACGCAACTTTTCGGGGGATCGACCACGCAACCGCCTAGGACGACCGCATCTCCGTTGCGCCGCTGGCCTTGAACTTGCCGGCGTCCAGTGGCTGGATCTGCTTGATGCTGCAAGCCGGTCCGCGCGAGACATACACCTTGTCGAAGTTGGTATTGATCCGGCCCATGTCGGAACTGACGCCGATGATATAGGCGCCGGTCGCCCAATCCATGCACGGCCCGCTCAGCGTCAACAGGTATTGACGGGTCGGCGACACGACATAGACGATATGGCTGCCATCCACCGTGTCCCAGCGCGGTGACCCGATGTTGCTGATGCTGGAAACCGGCGCGCCAGCCGCGGCTTGGTAACGCGCGAGGGCCGCGGCTTCCCTGGCCTGGCGCTCGGAAGCGGAAGCCGACGGCGTGGTGCTGCAAGCCGCCGCAAGGATCGCGACGGCGACGATCGAAAGTGTGGCGATTCGCATTTCCTGCTCCTCCCTTCGGGATGCCTCGATGATGCCAGAACCGGTGTGTAGCCGGACTAAGCGTGACCTTGTCGATCTTGCCCTCGTTCATCCCAGGCATTACAATGGTCGGCTACGGCTAGGTAGCTCAGTTGGTAGAGCAGGGGATTGAAAATCCCCGTGTCGGGGGTTCGATTCCCTCCCTGGCCACCATGATCCGGAAGGCCCGCAGCGATGCGGGCCTTTTTCTTTATGGATTCATCGATTCCGGCGTAGGCTTTGCGGCAATGGCAACGGGAGAGAACGCGATGAAATGGATGATCCTGATCCTTGCCCTGGGCCTCGCCGGTTGCGCGACGTCCTCGCATGTGTTGACCGGCACGGCACGCCCGGCCATCTCGCCCGACCAGGTGAAGCTGTATTCCGCGCCACCGGGAGGTCGCTACGAACAGATCGCGGTGATCGATGCCATCAGCTCGCAATCGCTCGCGGTCACCTCGCAGCAGAAGAGCGACAAGGTCGTGGCGCGCCTGAAAGAGGAGGCCGCGAAGCTCGGTGCAAACGGCATCATCCTGCAAGGTATCGCCAATGAAACCAGTGGCGGTGGCGTCTCCGTCGGCGGTTACGGCGGCAGCTATGGCGGCGGGCATGTCGGTATCGGGACGGGCATCGGCGTTTCGATTCCGACCACGCGCAAGAACGGCAATGCGCTGGCAATCTACGTCTATCCATGATGAACAACGGAGCTGTCATGCACTCGTCGAAACTTCTCGCGATCGTCGCCCTTGCCCTGGTACTCGCCGCCTGCTCATCCACCGGCGGCAAGCGCGTGTCCGAACCCGCCGCGAGCATCCAGCAGTTGACGGTGGACGCACGCGGCAACTGGCAGGTGCAATTGCGCCTGCAGAACTACAGCAGCATGGCGATGCGTTTCGACGCGATCGATCTCGCGCTGGAAGTGAACGGCCAGCCGGCCGGACACCTCAAGGCCTCCCCTGCACTTTCGATTCCGGGAGAATCCGCCGACCTCGCCACTGTCAGCCACTCTCCCGACGGCACGGGGCGACTGGTCGTGGCTGACTCCCTGGCATCGGGACAGGGCATCAACTACACGTTGAAGGGCGACGTCCAGGTCACGCCGGACGGCAGCAAGTCGCGCAGCTACACCATCGACGGCAAGAACCAGCTCAATCCGGTCCCCGGCCTTCCCGGCGTATTACGTTGACAATACGCTGAGGTATGCTTGGGGAAATTCGTCGGATCCCCGCCCATGAGCAGCTACAAAGCCCCCCTCGCCGACCTGCGCTTCGTCCTCCACGAGGTGCTTGGCGTCGATCGCGAATTCACCGCGCTCGGTTACGACGAAGTCACGCCCGACATCGTCGATGCGGTGCTGGAAGAAGCCGCGCGCTTCACCGAGACCGCGCTGGCGCCGATCAATGCCATCGGCGACGAGGTCGGCTGCAAGTTCGATCCCGCGACCGGCGACGTCGTCGCGCCCCCCGGCTTCAAGCAGGCCTTCGACCAGTTCGTCGAAGGCGGCTGGACCGGCCTCACCAACGACCCGAACTACGGTGGCCAGGGCATGCCGGAAGTGCTGGGCGCCGCGCTGACCGAAATGGTCGATGCCGCGAACCTCGCCTGGGGCAACTTCCCGATGCTGTCGCATGGCGCGGTCGAGGCGCTCAACCGCTACGGCGAGGAGTGGCAGAAGGAAGCCTTCCTGCGTCCGCTGGTGGAAGGCCGCTGGACCGGCACCATGTGCCTGACCGAACCGCATGCCGGCACCGATCTCGGCCTGCTGAAGACGCGCGCCGAAGCAAATGCCGATGGCAGCCATTCGATCACCGGCACCAAGATCTTCATCACCTGCGGCGAGCACGATCTTGTTCCGAACATCGTGCATCTGGTGCTCGCGCGCCTGCCCGACGCCCCGCCCGGCCCCAAGGGCATCTCGCTGTTCGTCGTGCCGAAATTCAAGGTCGGCAAGGATGGCGTGGCAGGCGAACGCAACGCGCTGCGCTGCGGTTCGATCGAACACAAGATGGGCATCCATGGTTCCGTCACCTGCGTGATGAACTTCGATGACGCACAAGGCTGGCTGGTTGGTGAAGCCAACAAGGGCCTGCAGGCGATGTTCGTGATGATGAATTCCGCGCGCCTCGGCGTCGGACTGCAGGGACTCGGATTGAGCGAACGTGCCTACCAGAACGCGTTGCGCTACGCGCGCGAGCGCCTGCAGACGCGTTCGTTGTCCGGGGCGAAATTCCCGGAAAAACCGGCCGATCCGATCATCGTCCACCCCGACGTGCGGCGCATGCTGCTGTCGATCAAGTCGCTGGTCGAGGGGGGGCGCCTGCTGGCGCTGCATGCCTATTCGCAACTCGACGCCTCGCACCACGCCAAGGATGCCGACGAACGCGTGCGTGCCGAAACACTGGTCGGTTTCCTGACACCGATCACCAAGGCCTGCCTGACCGAATGGAGCATCGAGAACACCTACAACGCGATCCAGTGCTTCGGCGGCCACGGCTACATCCGCGAACACGGCATGGAACAACTGGCGCGCGATGCCCGCATCACCACGCTGTACGAAGGCACCACCGGCATCCAGTCGCTCGACCTGATGGGACGAAAGACTGCCTCGACGCAAGGTGCCGGCCTCAAGCTGTTCGTCGCGATGATCGAGGACTTCGCGAAACAGCACGAAGGCGATGCCGCCCTCGCCGAATTCATCGCACCGCTGAAAGCGAAAGCCGCCGAATGGGCGCAGCTGACCGCCGGTGTCCTCCAGCGCGCGGCGCAGAATCCGGAAGAACTCGGCGCCGCCAGCACCGACTATCTGTTCTATTCGGGCTATGTCGTGTTGGCCTACTGGTGGGCGCGCAGCGTCGCCGCGGTCAATGCCTCCGCGCACGGCGCCGCGTTCAAGCAGGCCAAGCTCGATACCGCGCGCTTCTACTTCGCGCGCATGCTGCCGCGCACCCTGTCGCACAAGGCCGCGATCGAGTCCGGCGCCGCCCCGCTGATGGCGATGCCCGCGGAACTGTTCGGGGACTGAACAGGCGCCGTACACAAAACGTCAACAAACAGGTATAAGCTGGATTTCCGTATGGAGCCAGCGCACTCGCATCATCGCCTGTCACTGGCCGCCTCCGACACGGAGCCGGTCGCGGACGTGCTGTCGCTGCCTGCCAGGATTCGCCAATCCACTGCCGTGCGCCTGCTCGCACTCGACTCGCATGGCCAGGCCCTCGACTGGATCAGCTGGCAGGACGCTGCCTGCCTTTACGCGCGCGATGCCGTCGCCTGGACCCTGGGCGATCCCTGCATCACCCTGCATGGCGGCACCTCGCGCCTGACGGGCGAACAAAGCGAATTGCTGCTGCATCCGATCATCGCCGCCCGCAACCACGCGCGTGGCCGCCCCGGCATGCCGACGCCGGCGCTGACCAATCCGGCATTGTTTGCCCGCGACCAGCACCTGTGCATGTATTGCGGCAGCACCTACAGCCGCAGCCTGCTGACCCGCGATCACGTGCAACCGGTGTCGCGCGGCGGCAGGGACGTGTGGGAGAACGTCGTCACCGCCTGCGTCGGCTGCAATTCGCGCAAGGGCAACCGTACGCCGCAACAGGCGGCGATGCCGCTGCTGGCCATCCCCTATCGGCCCAGCTGGATCGAACACCTGATTCTCAGCAACCGTCACATTCTTGCCGACCAGATGGAATTCCTGAAGGCACAGTTGCCGAAAAAATCGCCACGCCATTAACAAAACGGCAACCGCACACTGGTAGTCGAGCGCGTTACGCCCCTAGAATCACCGGTTACAGATCGTGAATGTCGGGGCGGGATGATGAAGTTGAAACTGGGCATGACGGGCATGGATGGCCAGACGCAGGCCGCGTTGACCGAGGCATTCCATGCCGCCAACCAGGCGTCCGGCAACCGCTTCGAACTGACCAGCGCCGATCATCTCGATGCCGAATTCGTTGTCGTCGACATGGACAGCCTGTACGGGCCGATGAGCTTCATGCAGCTGCACAACGCCGGCAAGCACGTGATCGGCTACACCCAGGCCACGCGCACGCAATCCGATTCGCGACTGGCGCGCCCGCTCGATTCCACCGAGTTCGCCAGCCTGCTGGGCATGCTCGCCGACCAGCGTGGCGCGCAGCCCGTGGTCGAGGAGCCGGAACCCGTGCCCGCTCCCATGGCCGCAGCGCCGCAACCGGTCGCGAAGGAAGATGTTGCCGCGCTGGAACCGCAATCCCTTGGCGGTGCCACGCCAGCCCCGGCGCCCGACTTCCATCTGCCGCCGTCGCCCGCCGTCGCGGCCAGCGCGCCGCATCCGATGCCCGAACCGGAGCCGGTGGCAGTCAATGTCGCGCCGGAACCGGCCAGGCAACCGACGCTTGCCGACTGGCTGGCGCCGGGCGCCCTGAAGGGTGCCATCGTCTTCCAGCGCGGTGAAGGTCCGGAATTGCGCATTCATGCCGGTCGTCGCGAATACCAGGGTCCGGCCGGCCTCAAGCCGCTGATCGCGTATTTCGATGCACCGGTCGCCGAGCATGAACTCCGCCCGCTCAGTGACGCCGATTGGCAGGCGGGCCAGTCGCAGCCATTGGCGCGCCTGGTCTGGCTGGCGGGCCTGCTGGCCGGCAATGGCCGCGTCGTCGCCGACCTGCCCGATCAGGCCCATTTCCAGCTCACCAAGTGGCCGCAGACCGAGCGCGAATATCCCAAGCACTTCCGCATCGCCACCGCGATGATGAAGGGCCCTGCCACCATCGAGCAGATCGCCGAAGCAGCCAGCGTGCCCGCGGCCGACGTCGCCGATTTCGTCAATGCCAACCTCGCCACCGGCTTCGCGACCGCGACCCTGGATGGCGCGAGCGTGCCGGCACCGGGCATTCTCGGCGCCTTGCGCGGCTGAGTCGTAAAATGGCCGGATGATCGATGCCGACCGTTATCCGCGCCTGTCGCGGATCGATTCCCCCGCCGACCTCCGCAAGTTCGATGCAAGCGAGTTGCGCGCCATCGCCGACGAACTGCGCGCCTACCTGATCGAAATGGCCGGCAAGTCCGGCGGCCATTTCGGCGCCGGGCTCGGCGTGGTCGAACTCACCACCGCGCTGCACTATCTGTACGACACGCCGGAAGACCGCATCGTCTGGGACGTCGGTCACCAGGCCTACCCGCACAAGATCCTCACTGGTCGTCGCGACGCCATCCACACCGTCAAGCAGAAGGACGGCATCGCGCCATTCCCCAAGCGCGAGGAATCGGTGTACGACACCTTCGGCGTCGGCCATTCGTCGACTTCGATTTCGGCGGCGCTTGGCATGGCAATCGCCAATCGCAATGCCGGCAACGATCGCAAGGTGGTCGCGGTGATCGGCGATGGCGCGATGACCGCGGGCATGGCCTACGAAGCGCTCAACCATGCCGGCGGCATGGACCAGGATCCCGACATCCTGGTGATCCTCAACGACAACCGCATGTCGATCAGCGAAGCAGTCGGCGGGCTGACCAAGATGCTCGGCCGCATGACCGGCAGCCGCACGCTCAACGCCATCCGCGAAGGCGGCAAGAAACTGCTGGGCGACAAGGACAAGGCGCCGGCCCGTTTCGTCAAGCGCTGGGAAGAACACTGGAAAGGCATGTTCGTGCCGTCCACGTTGTTCGAGGAAATGGGGTTCCACTACACCGGTCCGATCGACGGCCATGACGTCAACGCGCTGGTCGATACGCTGGCCATGCTCAAGACTCTCAAGGGCCCGCAACTGCTGCACGTGATCACCACCAAGGGCAAGGGTTACGAACGCGCCGAGGCCGACCAGATCGGCTATCACGCGGTATCGCCGTTCGATCCCGAGCGGGGCCTGGTGTCGAAACCGGGCGCGGCGAAGAAGCCGACCTATACCGATGTCTTCGGCGACTGGCTGTGCGACATGGCGGCGGCCGATCCCAAGCTGCTGGCGATCACGCCGGCGATGCGCGAAGGCTCGGGCCTGGTGCGTTTCAGCAAGGAATATCCCGATCGCTATTTCGACGTGGCGATCGCCGAACAACACGCGGTGACGCTGGCGGCAGGCATGGCCTGCGAAGGCGCCAAGCCGGTCGTCGCGATCTACTCGACCTTCCTGCAGCGCGGTTACGACCAGCTGGTGCATGACGTCGCGATCCAGAATCTCGACGTGCTGTTCGCGATCGATCGCGGCGGCGTGGTCGGCCCCGATGGCGCGACGCACGCCGGCAACCTCGATCTCTCCTACCTGCGTTGCGTGCCCAACATGGTGGTGATGGCGCCGTCCGACGAAGACGAGTCCTGCAAGATGCTGAGTACGGGTTTTGAATTCAACGGACCTGCAGCCGTGCGTTATCCGCGCGGCACCGGTCCCGGCGTCGCCGTGCAATCGGGGCTTGCGACGCTGCCGATCGGCAAGGCGGAAGTGAAACAGCATGGTCAGCGCAT
>JAEKKW010000001.1 GCA_019510195.1 Lysobacterales bacterium
GCCAGCATCCAGAAATCGCTGGAGAAGCGGTTCGACATCGGCTACGTCGACCTCGCCATGGCCAAGCTGGCGCACTACGAGAACCAGACCAACAGCATCGTGATCGATTACGAACGCGAATCGGAACTGGCCGGGCCGTTCTCGCTCAAGGGTACGTTCCACATCGAACAGCCGCTCTCCCCCAAGGAGTAAGTGCTGAAGCTGGACTACAACTTTCGTGATCCGGCGTTGCTGGCGCGGGCATTGACCCACCGCAGTGCACCGGGACGCGCGCATAACGAACGCCTGGAATTCCTCGGCGACGCGGTGGTCAACCTGCTGGCGGCCGACGCGCTGCACGCATGCTGGCCCGGCGCCGACGAGGGCGCGTTGACGCGGGCGCGCGCCGAGCTCGTGCGGGAATCCGCGCTGGCTGCGCTGGCGCGTTCGCTCGATCTCGGCAACGAACTCACGCTCGGCGCCGGCGAGATCAAGAGCGGGGGATTCCGCCGCGATTCGATCCTCGCCGATGCGCTGGAAGCGATCGTCGGCGCGGTCTTCCTCGATGGCGGCTACGAGGCGGCACGCACGCTGGCGCTGCCGTGGTTCGCGCCGATGATCGACGCCTTGCCGTCGCCGCGCGATGTCGGCAGGGACGCCAAGACGCGGCTGCAGGAATGGTTGCAGGCGCGTCGACGGCCACTGCCCGTGTACGCATTGCTGGAAGAACATGGCGAGGAGCACGAGCGGGTGTTCACGGTGAGCTGCACGCTGGAGGATGCGTCGGAGTTGCATTCGCGCGGACAAGGGCGCTCGCGCCGCGCCGCCGAGCAACAGGCCGCCGAAATCGTGCTGGCTTTGCTGGAAGGGCGCAAAATACCCACATGAATGCTCCCGTCTTCCATGCCGGCACCGTGGCCGTCATCGGCCGCCCCAATGTCGGCAAGTCCTCGCTGATCAATGCCCTGGTCGGCAGCAAGGTCAGCATCACCGCCGACCGTCCGCAGACCACCCGCCATCGCATGCTCGGCATCGCCAGCTTCCCGGCGGGGCAGATCGTGCTGGTCGATACCCCCGGTATCCACAGCCCGCAGAACCGCGCGATGAGCCGGGTGCTGAACCGCGCTGCCCGTGGCGCGCTGGAAGGCGTCGAAGCCGCGTTGCTGGTGATCGAG
Source organism: Lysobacterales bacterium (assembly GCA_019510195.1). Classification (GTDB taxonomy): domain Bacteria; phylum Pseudomonadota; class Gammaproteobacteria; order Xanthomonadales; family Xanthomonadaceae; genus Solilutibacter. The sequence goes on from JAEKKW010000001.1 coordinate 1,155, forward strand.
GCTGGCCGCTGGGACGACGAGGACACGCTCGCTTACGACGCCCTGCGCGGTGCCGGCGTGCCGGTGGTGCTGGTGGTCAACAAGGTCGATCGCATCCGTGACAAGGCCGAATTGCTGCCGTTCCTCGGCGAAGTCGCCAATGGCCGCGAATTCGCCAGCGTGCATCCGGTGTCGGCGCTCAAGCGCAAGGGACTTGAGGCGCTGGTGAAGGACGTGCTCGCCCTGCTGCCGGAACAGCCGGCGTTGTATGCCGAGGACGAGATCACCGATCGCAGCATGCGTTTCCTAGCCGCCGAATTCGTCCGCGAACAGTTGATGCGCCAGCTCGGCGCCGAACTGCCGTACGCGACCGCGGTCGAGATCGAGCGCTTCGAGGAAGATGGCGCGATGTTCCGTGTCGGCGCGGTGATCTGGGTCGAGCGCGACAGCCAGAAGGCGATCGTGATCGGCAAGGGCGGGGCACGCCTGCGCGAGATCGGCACCAAGGCGCGCCAGCAGATGGAGCGCACCTTCGATCGCAAGGTGTTCCTGGAAACCTGGGTGCGCGTGCGCGAAGGCTGGTCGAACGACGAAGCCGCACTGCGCGCGCTCGGCTACGGCGACTGACGATTCCGTGGCGCGATCATGCGCTATATAGCCGAACCCGCATTCGTGCTGCACGTCCGGCCATGGCGGGAAACCAGCCTCCTGGTCGAGGTGCTGAGCGCGGAATACGGACGACTGGGACTCCTCGCGCGTGGCGTGCGCGGCCCGAAACAGCAGGTATTGCGTGCTGCACTCGCGCCGTTGCAATCGATCCGTTTCGACGCGATGCAGCGCGGTGAACTGGCGCGATTGACGAGCGCCGAAGCCATCGATGTCGCACCGCGCATGCAGGGCGATGTCGCGCTCAGCGCGTTCTACCTCAACGAACTCACGCTGCGCCTCGCGCCGCGCCAGGATCCACAGCCTGAACTGTTCCGCGCCTATGGGCGCACCCGCGCACTGATCGGTGCCGGCGCGCCGCTGGCATGGACGCTGCGGCGTTACGAGCGCGACCTGCTGGATGCGCTGGGCGTCGGTTTCGACTGGGCCCATGACGCCGATGGACAGGCGGTCGATCCGGCGACGCGTTATCGCATCGATCCCGATGGCGGGCTGCGTCGCGTCGGCCAGCTTGGCGACAGCCGCGAACGCCAGCGTCATCCCACTGGACGCGTGCTGCTGGCATTGGCCGGCGACGGCCAGCCCGACGAGGACGATCTGCCGGCGTTGCGGCGGGCGATGCGTGAATTGCTGATGCGCCATCTCGGCGGACGTGGCCTGCGCGCCTGGGAAATGGCGTCCGAATTGACAAGGTTCGAGGCGCGGGCCGAGTCCCGCGATCAACCGTCGTTGAGCGTGGAGTCGACCACTGCGGAGAAGCGCGATCGCACGGAATGATCGCCGGGGTGTTCGTGCAGCGCACGCGCGACCTGCGCCAGCGCGACTGCACCGACGAAACCGCAACTCGCCTTGAGCCGATGCAGCATGCCGCGGGCGGCATCGACATCACCGCGTTCCAGGGATCCCAGGATGAAATCGCGCTGCGCCGGCAATTCGGCCCGGAACAATCCGCGCATCGTCTCGACGTGTTCGCGGCGTCCGCCCATCGCGCGCAGGGCGGCGTCATCGTCCCAGTCCGGCGTGGCCGATCCATCGAGGAGCGTGGCCAGGGCGCGATGCCAGGCAGCGATCGGCGAGGGCTTGCGCACCACCATCGCGAACCCGTCGGTTTCCAGGCGTGCCGCGATTTCCGGGGTGGCGTCGGCGGTATGGGCCAGCGCCGGGCAGTCGCGATGAACAACAAGATCATCCCCGCGCAACTGGCGCAACAACGCGCTGCCGCTGCCATCCGGGAGGTTGGAATCGATCATCCAGGCGTCATAGTGCTGCGCGCGGGCCATGCGCAATGCGCTCGCGCAATCCGCGGCGACATCGACCTGTACCGGGAAGGACTCGACCGCGCCCTGCAGGAACATCGCGTTGACCGGATCGTCTTCGACCAGCAGGACTCGTGCCTTCATCTTCCGCATCCCGGACCATTTCCGTTCGTATCTGCCCGGAAGCATAGCGTCCGCGCGCCACGGGGCCGTGGATGCGACAATAGGCGGCCGTGTTCCATCCGGCAGTCCCGTGTCCCGCAACCGCATCGACCGTACCCCCTTCGAGCTTCGCATCAACGACCTCAGCCATGATGGC
>JAEKKW010000073.1 GCA_019510195.1 Lysobacterales bacterium
GAGGAAGTGCACGGCGACGGCGTGGTCGGCGAGCAGCCGTGGCTGCGTCCGGGCGACGGTTTCCAATATGTTTCCGGCGTGGTGCTGGGCACGACCATCGGCACGATGCAGGGCACGTACGACATCGTCGCCGACGACGGCACCGAATTCGCGGCACAGATCCCGGCGTTCACCCTGGCCATTCCCCGCACTTTGCACTGACGCCCAAGGAGAGCTGCCATGGCGGTGTGGGCGATAGGCGACCTGCAAGGCTGTTACGACGCGACGCAACGACTGCTGGAACGGATCCGTTTCGATCCCGCGCGCGACAAACTGTGGTTCTGCGGCGATCTGGTGAATCGCGGCGGCGAGTCGCTGGAGACATTGCGCCTGGTGCATTCGCTGCGCGACAACGCCAGCATCGTGCTCGGCAACCACGACCTGTCGCTGATCGCAATTGGCGAACGCCGTCCCGAGGAACAACGTCGGGTCAACGCCGACCTCCAGCGCGTGGTATTTGCAGACGACGCGCGCACCCTGCTCGACTGGCTGCGCCAGCAGAAACTGTTCCACGTCGACCGCGATCTCGGCTGGGCAATGGTGCACGCCGGACTGCTGCCGCGCTGGAGCATCGACGAGGCCGAAGCGCTGGCCCGCGAAGTGGAAACGCGCCTGCAGGGCAATGGCTTCCGCAAACTGCTCAAGACGATGTACGGCAACCGTCCGATGTGGAATCCGCGCCTGACCGGCCCGGAGCGCCATCGCGCCATCATCAACGTGTTCACGCGCATGCGTTACTGCTCGCCGCGCGGGCGCGTCGCCTTCGAGGAAAAAGGCACGCCGGGCACGCAATCCGCCGGCATGTACCCGTGGTACGAATCGCCGGAGCGCGTGCCGCGCGAACTGTCGATCGTGTGCGGACACTGGAGCACGCTGGGCCTGATGATCGGGCTCGGCGTCCACGCCATCGATACCGGTGCGGTCTGGGGCGGCAAGCTCACCGCACTGCAGCTCGATTCCGAGGAATTGCAGATTCGCCAGGTCAGGGGCCGGGTGGTCCCGGCCGCGGAAGCCGCGCAGGCGGACGACTAGGCCGCGGTGATCCGCGAATAGTCCACGAATTCGAAGGCGAATTCATTGCGGGAATCGGCATCATGATGCTCGCGCGCATCGACCCGCCATTGCGCCAGGTCGAAGCGTGGAAAGAACGCGTCGGCGCCATCAATCGCGGCATCGACCCAGGTCAGGTGCATGCGCGTGGCGATCGGCAGGGCCATGGCGAAAATCTCGCCACCGCCGATCACGCATATCTCTTCGGAATCCTTCGCCGATTCCAGCGCGGACTCCAGCGTGGCGAACGCTTCCATCCCCGCGAACGGGGCACTGCCCGATCGCGTCAACACCAGGTTGCGCCGGCCCGGCAGCGCGCGCCCGAGCGATTGCGCGGTCTTGCGACCCATCAACACCGGCTTGCCCAGCGTCAGCGCCTTGAAGCGCTTGAGATCGTCGGAGAGCCGCCACGGCAACGCATTGTCCCTGCCGATGGCGTGGTTGCGATCGAGCGCGACGACGAGGGAAACGATCATCAGACCGCGACCGGCGCCTTGATCGCCGGCAACGGATCGTAGCCGCGGATGGCGATGTCCTCGTAGCGGAAGCCGAAGATGTCGCGAACATCGGGGTTCAGTTCGAGCTTCGGCAACGAACGTGGCGTGCGCGACAACTGCTCGTCGGCCTGGTCGAAATGGTTGGAATAGAGGTGCGCGTCGCCCAGCGTGTGGACGAAATCCCCGACATCCAAATCGCAGGCCTGCGCGATCATGTGCGTCAGCAATGCGTAGCTGGCGATGTTGAACGGCACGCCGAGGAAGATGTCGCCGCTGCGCTGGTAGAGCTGGCAACTCAATTTCCCGTTCGCCACGTAGAACTGGAACATGGTGTGGCAGGGCATCAGCGCCATCTTCGGCAGGTCGCCGACGTTCCAGGCATTGACGATCAATCGTCGCGAATCGGGATTGCGCCTGATCTCGTCGATCAGCCAGGCGATCTGGTCGATGGTGCCGCCATCGGCGGTCGCCCAGCTGCGCCACTGCTTGCCGTACACCGGCCCGAGTTCGCCATCGCCATCGGCCCATTCGTCCCAGATGCTGACGCCGTTGATCGAAGCGCATCTGCCAGCCGAACACGCTGCGGGTGCCGGTGCCGGTGCGATCGGCCTTGTCGCTGCCGTGTTCGCGGACATGGCGCAGCAGGTCGAGATATTGCTTCATTGCTTGCCCCCGGCAAGGCGCTTCATGACACCCGCAACACCGGCGCGCTCCGTGACTTCCACAACAGGAACAGGCCGGCGAGGATCAGCGGCACGCTGAGCAACTGGCCCATCGTCAGCCAGCCGAATGCGAGGTATTTCAATTGCTCGTCGGGAATGCGCACGAACTCGATGACGAAGCGGAACACGCCGTACAGCAGCAGGAACATGCCGGAGACGGCGAAGCGATGGCGCGGCTTCTTCGAGAAGAACCACAGCACCAGGAACATCACCAGGCCTTCGAGCAGGGCTTCGTAGAGTTGCGAGGGATGGCGCGCATACTGGTTGAGCGCGCCGGCGCCGAGTTCGACATGCAACTGGCTGCTGCTCATCGTGTTGTATGGGGCCGGCAAGGATTGCGGGAACACCACGCCCCAACCGTTGCTGGTGAGCTTGCCCCAAAGTTCGCCGTTGATGAAATTGCCGATGCGCCCGAAGCCGAGTCCCGGCGGCGCCAGCGGCACGATGAAATCGGCGACATCGAAGAAATGCATGCCCTGCTTGCGTGCCCAGTACCACGCCGCCAGCATCACGCCGATCAGGCCGCCATGGAAGCTCATGCCGCCCTTCCACACCTCGAACACCTGCAACGGATGTTGCAGATAGGTGCCGAAGTCGTAGAACAGGATGTAGCCGATGCGGCCGCCGAGGATCACGCCGAGCATGCCGTAGAACATCAGGTCGCTGAACCCGGCTTCGCTGACGCCGGGCAGGAAACCCGCGCGGATGCGCCGACGGCCCAGCCACCACGCCAACGCGAAGGCGAGCAGGTACATCAGGCCGTACCAATGCACCTGCAGCGGGCCAAGATTGAGTGCAACCGGATTGATTTCGTGGAGCAGGGGCATCGGCGACGGCACTGAAGGGTGAAAAGTCTATTTTGCCCGAGTCGGCGCGGTTATCGGAGGATCACCGGCGCGTCCGGCAGCTCGTCTTCATCCACCTCGCCCGGGCGTTGCGGGAAATGCGTTTCCAGCAGCCCGGTGATCGCCTCGATTCCTTCCGCGACCGCGGCCTCGGGTTCGCCGGCGGCGAGCCGTTCTTCCATCAGCTGGCAGATGCCGCGCCACTGTTCGGCGCTCACCAGGCCGCCGAAGCCGCGATCGGCAACGATCTCGATGCGGCGGTCAGCCAGCTGCAGGTAGATCAGCACGCCGTTGTTGGCGGCGGTATTCCACACCCGCAGGTTCGAGAACGCCTGCACTGCGCGATCGCGCGGGGAGACGTTGCGCCACAACTCGTGCAAGGGCATGTCCGCTTCCAGCGCAAAAACAATTTCGCCACGATGGCGCGCCTCGCTGGCACGAATCAGCGCGGCGATCCGTTGCAGGCTGTCGGCCGGAAACAGCGTTCGCGCGGGTCGCGCGAAGAGATGGCGCCACAGGCGTCCGGGACCGACCATCACCAGCTCCCCGAGGCGCCACCGCCTCCCGAAGAGCCGCCACCACCGCTCCAGCCACCTCCGCCGCCGAAGCCACCACCACCGCCAAAACCGCCGCCGCCGAATCCGCCACCACCCCAGCCGCCCCAACCACCCTGGTTGGCATAACGGCTGACCGATGCGCTCATCAGGCCGACGAACAAGCCGAGGAAGCCACCGATCGCAGCCAGCGCCACCGCGCCGCCGATCAACCAGGCGACACCGCCGGCGACCGCTGCGGTACCGATGCCGCGCACGCCCGCCGGCAACCAGCCCAGCAATGCACGCGCGACCATCGCGGCGACATAGGCCGCGAACAGCGCGCCGACCCAGTTGACGCCGTGATCGCGCGGACGCTGTGACTGCGCCACGGGCGGCGGCAAGGGCTCGCCATCGATGAGTTTGACGATCTGCGCGCTGGCGTCCCTGATGCCGCCGGCGAAATCGTTCTGGCGGAATTTCGGCACCATGTATTCCTGGATCACGCGCCAGGCGATGGCATCGGGGATCGCGCCTTCGAGTCCGTAGCCGGTCTGGATGCGCGCGCGATGATCATCCTTGGCCACCACGATCAGCACGGCATCGTTGATCTTCTCGCGACCGAGTTTCCATTGCTGGAACACGCGCTGCGAATAATCGGCGATGTCTTCCGGCGACGTGCTCGCCACCATCAGGATCTGCAGCTGGCTGCCCTTGCGCTGCTGCAAATCGAGCGCCTGTTGTTGCAACGCCTGCTTGTCGGCGGCCGAGAGCGTGCCGGTGACATCGACCACCGGCGAATCAAGCGCGGGGATCGTCACCAGCCCCTGCTGCGCCTGCGCGAACAGGCTGCAGGCGAGCAGCAGGAAGATTGTTGCGTATCGACGCCAGTTCATGCGTCGCGACCCTGCGGGGACTTCGCGGTCAGTGCGCGGGCGCCGGCTGCGACGAGGACGCCGGCGCGCCACCGAAATCGACGGTCGGCGCATTCTGGATCTGCTGCTCGTTCTCGACGGTGAAGTTCGGCTTGACCTTGTAGCCGAACATCTTCGCGGTCAGGTTCACCGGGAACTGGCGGATATAGGTGTTGTAGTCCTGCACCGTGTCGATGTAGTTCTTGCGTTCCACCGCGATGCGGTTCTCGGTGCCTTCCAGCTGCGCCTGCAACTGCAGGAAGCCCTGGTCCGCCTTCAACTGCGGATAGTTCTCGGAAACCGCCAGCAGGCGACCGATCGCGCTCTGCAAGCCCTTCTGCGCTTCCTGGAATTGCGCCAGCGATTGCGGATCGTCGGCATTGACGTTGATCGCGCCCACCTTGGAACGGGCCTCGGTGACTTCGGTCAACACCTTTTCCTCGTGCGTGGCATAGCCCTTCACGGTATTGACCAGGTTCGGCACCAGGTCGGCTCGACGCTTGTACTGGTTGATCACCTGCGACCAGGCCGCCTTCACGCCTTCGTCCTTGCGCTGGATGGTGTTGTAGCCGCAACCGGACAACAGCGAGACCAGTACGAGCAGCAACACGACGCGGATGGTTGTCATCGGAGTTTCTCCAGTAGGTGGCCGCGATGTGGATGCGGCGCATTCATGCAATCGTCGGTGAACAAACGTTCATATCAGGTGAATTCCGGATGGCTCACCAGTCTCCGCTGCCCGGGACGCGATGCGTCCGGGCACTGCGTCGCATCAATTGATTGAGCCATTCGACCAGAACCGAGAAGCCCATCGCAAAATAGATGTAAGGCTTGGGTACGTGGACGCCGAGACCGTCGAGGATCAGCACCACGCCGATCAGGAGGATGAAGGCCAGCGCCAGCATCTTCACCGTCGGGTTGGCATCGATGAAGCGGCCCATCGGGTTGGCGGCGAGCAGCATCATCGCGACCGCGACCAGCACCGCCGTCACCATGATCGGAATCGCACCCTTCATGTTGGCAGCCATGCCGACCGCGGTGATCACCGAGTCCAGCGAGAACACGATGTCGATGATGGCGATCTGCAGGATGACCATGCCGAACGCCGACGATGCGCGCGTGGTGCGCGGATCCTCGTCTTCGCCACCGCTGATCAGCTCGCGGATTTCCATCGTTCCCTTCACCAGCAGGAAGGCGCCGCCGACGATCAGCACAAGGTCGCGGATGGAGATGCCCTGGCCGGCGATGGTGAACAGGTTGTCGTTCATCCGCGCCAGGTAGGCCAGCGAAACCAGCAGCAGGATGCGGGTGATGCAGGCGACCGCGATGCCGATCCTGCGCGCGCCCGAACGCCGCGCTTCCGGCAGGCGTCCCACCGCGATCGAGATGAAGACAAGGTTGTCGACGCCGAGCACGACTTCCAGCCCGCTCAACGTGACCAGCGTGACCCACGCCGACGGATCGGCAAGAAAGGACAGATCCATCAGTGCTCGCCCGACAGTCGCGACAGCAGGATCAGGCCCCAGGTCAGCAGCACGTTCATCATCAGCACGAACACGGCGGCCGATCCCATGTCCTTGGCGCGTCCCGCCAGTTCGTGGAATTCCGGGCCGTAGCGCTCGATCACCGCTTCGACCGCGGAGTTGAGCAGCTCCATCGCCAACACCAGCGTCATCGAACCGATCAGCAACGCGCGCTCGAGTCCGGATGTGCCGAGATTGAAGCCGAGCGGCGCCAGGATCACGAACAGCACGACTTCGAGGCGGAACGAGGATTCGTGCAGCCATGCCGCGCGCAATCCCTTGAGCGACCACAAGGTGGCGCGGTAGATGCCGCGCGGTCCGCGCGGGAGGTGTCCAATCGAATCAGCCATGGCGCCGATTCTGCCATACGCGCGCCCGGCCTTACTGCGAACGCAGCGCCTCGATCGGGTCCAGCATCGATGCCTTGCGCGCGGGGTAGTAGCCGAAGAACAGGCCGGTCGCCATCGAGAACGCGGCTGCCAGCAGCACGACCTGCGCATTGAGATCGACCGGCAGGTCTCCGAACTTGCTGACGAGGAGCGCGCCACCCGCACCGAGCACGATGCCGATGACGCCGCCGATCAGCGAGATCAGCATCGCTTCGGCCAGGAACTGGCGGCGCACGTCGGTCGGGCCCGCACCCACCGACATCCGCAGGCCGATCTCGCGGATGCGTTCGGTCACCGACACCAGCATGATGTTCATGATGCCGATGCCGCCGATGATCAGGCAGATGCCGGCGACCGCGCCCAGCAGTTTCGACATCAGGTTGGTGGTGGCCGTGCGCGTCGCCACGATCTGGCTGATGTTGCGCACGGCGAAATCGTCGTCGGCGCCGGGCTGGATCTTGTGGCGCTGGCGCAGCAACCCTTCGATCGCATTCTGCGCACTGTCGAGATTCTTCGCCGAATCGACGCCGACGCTGATGCCCTGCACCGCGCCCGGCGGCATGTTGTTGGAGGTGGAGAGACGGCGACGCGCGGTTTCCAGCGGCACCACAACAATGTCGTCCTGGTCCTGGCCGAAGCCGCCCTGGCCCTTGGCTGCGAGTGTCCCGGCCACGGTGAACGGCACGCGCCCGATGCGGATGCTCTGGCCGACGCCGCTGCCCTCCCCGAACAGTTCCTTGCGCACGGTTTCGCCGATCACCACCTTCTTGGCGGCACTGGTGTAATCGCGCGGATCGAAGCCGTCGCCGTTGGCCAGCGTCCAGTCGTTGATCGCGAACCAGTCGTTGTCGACGCCCTGCCACTGCGTCGATGCATTGTTCTCGCCGTTCACGACCTGGGTGCCGCCGCGCAACGAACCGCTGACGTACTGCACTTCCGGAACCTCGCTGCGGATGGCATCGACGTCGCCGCTGTTGAGGCTCCAGCGGCTGCCTTGCGCGAGTCGTGCACCGCCGCCCTGGCCACCGGCGCTGCCGATGTCGAGCCGCTGCGAACCGAGGCCGGACACCAGCTTGTCGATTTCCTTCTGGGTGCCCTGCCCGATCGACACCATGACGATCACCGCGGCGATGCCGATGATCACGCCAAGCGATGTCAGCGCGCTGCGCAGCCAGTTGCCACGCAACGCGGCGAGCGCGGTGCGGATGATGTCGAGCCAGCTCATGCGTGCAGGTCCTCGCGGCTGCCTTCGTGCAACTCGCCATCGTGCATCACGTAGACGCGATGGGCGTGCGCGGCAACGTGCGCGTCGTGGGTGATCAGCACCACGGTGTGCTGCTCCTCGCTGAGGCGGTTGAACAGCGCGAGGATTTCCTCGCCGGTCTTGCTGTCGAGCGCGCCGGTCGGTTCGTCGGCGAGCAGGATCGGCGGATGGTTGATCAGCGCGCGCGCGATCGCCACGCGCTGCTGCTGGCCACCGGAGAGTTCATTGGGGCGATGCCCGGCGCGTTCGCCCAGCCCCACCGCGGCCAGCGCCGCCTGCGCACGCTCGCGGCGCTCGTGGTGCGGCACGCGGGTGTAGGCCATCGGCATCGCGACATTTTCCAGCGCGCTCATCCGCGGCAGCAGGTTGAAGCCCTGGAACACGAAGCCGATCTTGTCGCGGCGCAGTGCCGCGAGTTCTTCGGCATCAAGCGTCGAGACATCGACGCCATCGCAGGCATAGATCCCGCTGCTGGGCGTGTCGAGGCAGCCGATCAGGTTCATCAGCGTCGACTTGCCGGAACCCGACGGCCCCATGATCGCGACGAATTCGCCGCGCTCGATCCGCAGGTTCACCCCGCGCAATGCGATCACTTCGGCCGCGGTGCCGGGCGAATAGACCTTGCGCAGGTCGTGCGTTGCGACGACCGGCGGCGTGTCGCCTGCGGGACTCATTTCTTGGCCTGCGCCGCGCTGTCCGCCGATTGCTGCCCGGTGATCGCGAGATCGCCTTCCTTCACGTTTCCGCTGACTTCGGTATTGCTGCCATCGGTTGCGCCCAGGCGCACCATCACCCGCTGCGGCTTGCCATCGACCAGCAGATAAAGCGCGGCACGACGCGCGCTCATCAGCTCGCTCAGGCCCGCATCCCATTTCGCCTTCTGGGCCGGATCAAGCGTTGCGGTGAAGGCGGCGAACTGTTGCTGGAAGCGATCACGCATGCGTGCACGCATCTGCGCTTGCTGCTGGGCGTTGCCGCCACCGGAACCGCTGCGCGGAGGGCCACCGGGGCCACCACCGAACAGCTTGCTGCCGCCGCCCTGCTGCGACGCCTGCTGTTGCGCCTGTTGCATGCGCTCGGCCGCGCGCTTCTTCATTTCCGCCGTCGCCGCATCGAAGGCCGCCTGTTGCTCCGGTTTCAGTTGCAGGCCGGTCGCGATCTTCGCGATGTCGTCGTTCATGCCGGCGCCGCCACGACTCATGCCTTGTCCGGAGGCCCCCTGCCCGGAGCCACCTTGCGCCTGGGCGCTGGCGTCCTCATCGGAGGGCTTGTAACGCAATGCCGCATTGGCAACGCGCAACACGTTGGGCTGGCGGCTCACCTCGATTTCGGCGTTCACCGTCAAGCCTGGCAGCAACGTGCCATCGGCGTTGTCGACAGTCACCAGCACCGGATAGGTCACAACATTGTTCGTTGTCGTGGCGGCCATCTGCACCTGCGACACCATGCCGGCGAACTGGCGGTTGGGGAAGGCATCGACGGTGAAGTTGACGTTCTGCCCGGCCTTGACCTGGCCGATGTCGGATTCGTCCACCGTCAGCTGGATCTTCATCTTCGACAGATCCTCGGCGATGGTGAACAGCGTCGGCGCCTGCAGGCTGGCCGCCACCGTCTGCCCGGGTTCGATCGCGCGCGTCAGCACCACGCCATCGACCGGGGAGCGGATGACGGTGCGGCCGAGGTTGAGCCGCGTCGTTTGCGTCGACGCCGTCTGCTGGCGAATCGCCGCCCTCGCGCTGTTGACCTGCGCCTGCGCCTGCAGCATCGCCGCGCGCGCGCTATCGATGTCGGATTGCGCCACCAGTTTCTGCTGGCCGAGCCGTGCATTGCGCTGGTAGACCAGCGTGGCGTTGGCCAGTGTCGCCTCGGACTGCTTCAACTGCGCCTGCGCGCTGGCGATCTGCGCATTTCCCTGCTCGATCTGCGCCTCGTAGGTCGAGGGGTCGATCCTGGCGATGACCTGGCCCTTCTTCACCTTGGAATTGAAATCGACCAGCACCTCGGTGAGCTGGCCCGAGACCTGGCTGCCCACGGTCACTGTGGAGATCGCCGACAGCGTGCCGGTCGAGGAAATCGACACGCGGATGTCGCCGCGATCGATCGCCTGGGTGCGATAGCCGGTTTGTCCCGAGGCACCGCGATGCTTGAGCCACCACGCGCCACCGCCCAGCAGCACGACTGCCGCGAGCGCGACGGGAATCCATGGGAATGATTTGCGCGGCCGCGCGGGGCTGGGAGTCGGCATCGTGTTCGGAAAGATTCGTCTGGAAGTGAACGCCCGGCACAAACGCCGGTTGACCCGGCATTATTCAGGCAAAACGCAGGATCGCGGTGGTTCCCGCACCCGGTTTGCTGTCCAGCGTCACAGTCCAGCCCATGCGTTCGACCAGGCGCCGGACAACATTCAGCCCCAGCCCCCGGGATTCGGTCCGTGCGGTATCGGCACGGAAGAACGGCTCGAACACCCGCGCCAGGGTTGCGGCATCCATCCCGACCCCGGTGTCGCGGATCTCGATGTGTTCGGCCTCGACCACCACCACGATCTCGCCCTGCTCTGTGAAATCGCAGGCGTTCTGCAGCAGGTGCCCGAGCACCACGCCGGGCAGGCGCGGCGGCGCGTCGACCACCGGATAGGCGCCGATCTGCGCGCGCAATGTCACCGGCTTGCCCTCGAGGCGATGCTGCGCGCGCTCGACCTCGTTCTCCACCACTTCGGCGAGCGAGGTTTCGGTGACATCGATCGGCGAGCGCGGATCGCGCGCCAGCAGCAGGAAGGCATCAACCAGCCCTTCGATATGCTGCGACTGCTCCTTGATGCGCGTCACCGCGCGGGTTCCGCGCGCACTCATTCCCTCCTCGCCCTGCAGCAGGTCGCCGGCCATCCGGATCACCGTCAGCGGCGTACGCAATTCATGACTGGCATCGCGGGTGAAATCGCGCTCGCGGCGGACGAAGGCATCCATGCGCGAGGTCATGTCGATCAGGGCGTGGCGCAAGCGTTCGACTTCATCCAGGGGGTCGTGGAGTGCCGATGCCTCGATCAATCCCTGCGGTGTCGTCGATTCCGGCCGCCAGCGTTCCGCGGCGTGCGACAGGCGTTCAAGTGGTGCCATCATCCTCTGGAAACGCCGATGCCCCAGCCACGACAGCGTGGCGATCGCGATCAGCGACAGGGTCGCGGCCAGCACGGTCAGCCAGCGCACCATGCGATTGACGAAAGTCGGCTCCACTCGCAGGTACAGCCGTCCTTCCGCATGTTCGCCCACGTACGCCATGCTTTCGCCATCGGGATCGCGATGGAAACCCGGCGATGTCACCCGCAACTGCGGCGGCACCGCATCGGGCTGCTTGCCGGCGGGAACGAACCACGCCTGGTAATCGAACCCCCTCGGCAGCGGCTTGGCGGGATCGCGCTGGACCAGGTCCCACATGCGGTCGCTTTCGGTGCGGATGCGATCGCGCAACAGGCCCGCCGCCATCAACTGGCTGCCGATGAAGGTGCCGACCAGCACCAGCACCGCGGCGATGATCCCCTGCAGCAGGAAGACATCGCGGATGCGGGATTTCAGCCGTTTCGGCGTCGACGCCATGCCTCAGGCCGGCGGCTGGTCGATGTCGGCGATGCGATAGCCCGCGCTCTGGACGGTATGCAGCAACTGTTTGTCGAACGGCTTGTCGATGATCTTGCGCAGGTTGTAGAGATGGCTGCGCAGGGTGTCGGAATCCGGCAGGCTGTTGCCCCAGATTTCGCGTTCGATTTCGTGGCGGCCAACCACGCGCGGCGATTCGCGCATCAGGATGGTCAGCAGCTTCAGGCCGATCGGCGACAGCAGCAGTTCGCTGCCCCCGCGGGTGGCGCGGAGGCTGGCGGGATCGAGCACGAGGTCGCCGACCTTCAGCACCTCGGAGCCCACCTGGCGCCGCTCGCGGCGGATCAGCACGCGCAGGCGCGCCTCCAGTTCCTGGATGGCGAACGGCTTGGTCAGATAGTCGTCGGCGCCGGCGGAGAGCCCGGTCAGCTTCTCTTCCAGGGTGTCGCGCGCGGTCAGCATCAGGATCGGCGTCGACTTGCGCGCTTCCTCGCGCAGCTTGCGACAGACCTCGACACCATCCATTCGCGGCAGCATCAGGTCGAGCACGACCACGTCATAGGCGTTCTCCAACGCCAGCCGGTAACCGTCCAGACCGTCCTGGGCATAATCGACCTCGAAGCCTTTGCCTTCGAGATATTCGCCGATCATCTCCGAAATGTTGCGATTGTCCTCGACAATGAGGACAAGTCCTCCATCCTGTTGCTGTGTCATGAAGACCCCTGTCTTTTCAGCTTTGTGAAGAAGACTGCCGCCGGGTTTGTGGAGGGTGGGTGAAGACTCCGTGTCACATTCAGCTTCGTGCAGGTTCGCCGCGCTTGACCTTGTCCCATAGCTGTTCCTGGCTTTCCAGCCCGAGGGACGCGAAGTCCCGGCCCTGCTCCGCGGCCGATGCCTCCATCGCCCGGAAGCGCCGTTCGAACTTGGCATTGGCGCCGCGCAGGGCCGTGCCGGGATCGATTCCGGCATGGCGAGCCAGATTGGCGGCGACAAAAAGGACATCGCCCAGTTCTTCCTGCAAGTGGTCGTCATCGCGATCGCCGCGCTCGAACTCGGCTTCCAGTTCGTCGAGTTCCTCGCGCAGCTTGGCGAACACCGGGCGATGGTCGGGCCAGTCGAAGCCGGTCCGGGCCGCCCGCGATTGCAGCTTCACCGCCCGTTGCCACTCCGGCAATCCGCGCGCGATCCCGGCGAGCGCCGAAGTATCGGCCTCGCCTTTCGCCGCGCGCTCTGCCGCCTTCTGTTTCTCCCAGGCGCGCGTCTGTGCCTCGACATTTTCGAAGCTGGCGTCGGCGAAGACGTGGGGATGGCGACGCACCATCTTGTCGCAAATCGCGACGACGACATCCTCGAACTTGAACGCGCCCGCTTCTTCCGCCATCCGCGCATGGAAGGCCACTTGCAGCAACAGGTCACCGAGTTCATCGCGGAGATCGGCCATGTCGCCGCGCTGGATCGCATCGGCGACTTCGTAGGCTTCCTCGATGGTGTACGGCGCGATCGTCGAAAAATCCTGTTCGAGATCCCACGGGCAACCGCCTTGCGGATCGCGCAGGCGCGCCATGATCGCGATCAGTCCGTTGATGTCGCCACGTGGCGCGTCGTTCGTCGTCATCGTCATTCCAGCCATTCGCGCCAAGGCAACGCGGGATCGCCCATCGCCATGAAATCGCCGTTGAGCAAGGTCTCGCGGCGGTTGTATCGCAGCGGACGTCCTCGCGGATCCACCACCATGCCACCGACACCCTCGACGATGGCCTGTCCGGCGGCGGTATCCCATTCGCTGGTCGGGCCGAAACGCGGATAAAGATCGATGGCGCCTTCGGCGATCCTGCAGAACTTGAGCGCGGAACCGCAGGGCACGGTATCGACGTCGCCGATGCGATCGATCAGGGCCTGCGTGCGCGCATCGCGGTGCGATCGACTCGCGGCGACACGCAACGGACCGTCTCCGCGACGGTAATGCAGCGGCACGTCGACGCCATCCTCGCGCCGCCATGCACCATGACCGGGCGCGCCAAACCAGAGCAAACCGCTGACCGGCTGCTGGACCAGTCCGAACACCGCGGCATCGCCTTCGATCAGGGCGATGCAGATGCAGAACTCGCCGTTGCGCTTGACGAATTCACGGGTGCCGTCGAGTGGATCGACCAGCCACAGGCGCTGCCAGTCGCGACGTCGCGCCTTGTGTGCATCCGGTGATTCTTCCGACAACACCGGAATATCCGGCGTGAGCGCCGCGAGTCCGGCGACGATGCAGCGATGCGAGGCGAGATCGGCTTCGGTCAACGGGCTGGCGTCATCCTTGCGGGTGACATCGAAGACGTCTGCATACACGGCGAGGATGCGTTGTGCTGCCTGCTGCGCCAGCGCGGCAACGCCGTCGCGAAGTCCGGCATCCACCCTCATCCGTGTTTCGCCAGCCACTCGCGCGCGATGAACAGGCCGGCGAGACTGCGCCCTTCCGAGCTGTCGTCGCGCAGGGCCAGTTCGCCAAGATCGGCC
>JAEKKW010000074.1 GCA_019510195.1 Lysobacterales bacterium
ACCATGCGCTGGATTTCTTCCTCGGACAGGCCGGAACCCGCCTTGATCTCCACCCGCTGTTCCTTGCCGGTCTTCTTGTCCTTGGCGCTGACATGGAGGATGCCGTTGGCGTCGATGTCGAAGCTGACCTCGACCTGCGCAAGGATCCGCTGGCCCTGCAGCGCCTCAAGGATGCCGCCGAGCGCGCCAAGATCGAGCTGTCGACCGCGCAGCAGACCGACGTCAACCTGCCGTATGTCACCGCCGATGCCTCGGGTCCGAAGCATCTCAACATCAAGCTCACCCGCGCCAAGCTCGAGGCGCTGGTCGATGATCTGGTGAAGAAGACCATCGAGCCCTGCCGCACCGCGTTGAACGACGCCGGCCTCAAGGCCAGCGACATCGGCGAGGTGATCCTGGTCGGCGGCCAGACCCGCATGCCCAAGGTGCAGCAGGCGGTGGCCGAGTTCTTCGGCAAGGAGCCGCGCAAGGACGTCAACCCGGATGAAGCGGTCGCGATTGGTGCCGCGATCCAGGGCGGCGTGCTGGCCGGCGACGTCAAGGACGTGCTGCTGCTCGACGTCACCCCGCTGAGCCTCGGCATCGAGACGCTGGGCGGCGTGATGACCAAGATCATCGAGAAGAACACCACGATCCCGACCAAGGCCTCGCAGACGTTCTCGACCGCCGACGACAACCAGTCGGCCGTGACCGTGCACGTGCTGCAGGGCGAGCGCGAACAGGCCCGCTACAACAAGTCGCTGGCGCGCTTCGACCTCAGCGGCATCGAACCGGCGCCGCGCGGCATGCCGCAGGTCGAGGTCAGCTTCGACATCGACGCCAACGGCATCCTCCATGTCAGCGCCAAGGACAAGAAGACCGGCAAGGAACAGCGGGTGGAGATCAAGGCGGGTTCCGGCCTGTCCGAGGAAGAAATCCAGCGCATGGTGCCGGGTGACGCGATCGGCCGCGCCGAAGCCGCGATCGCCGATGTGGAGTCGGCGATGAAGGGCGACGACAAGGGCCAGATCGAGGCCAAGTCGAAGGCGCTGGAAGACGTCGCCCAGTCGTTGTTCGCCGCGGCCAGCGCCGGGCACGCGCCAGGCCCGGACATGGGCGGCGCGCAGGCTGGCGGCCATGCCGGTGGCGGCGACGACGTGGTCGATGCCGAGTTCACCGAGGTCAAGGAGGACCACGACAAGGGCTGATCATCGGGCGTGCATGAGATTCCTGAGCTATGTGCTGAGCTTCATCTACGTCGGCATCTACTGGAACAACCACCATCACATGCTGCATGCCGTGCAGAAGGTGAACGGGCGGGTGATGTGGAGCAACCTGTTCTTCCTGTTCTGGCTGTCGCTGTTCCCGTTCGTCACCAGCTGGGTCAATGAATCGCATCCGTTCCCGGCACCGGTACCGACCGCGCTGTACGGCGTCGTGCTGCTGATGGCGGCGCTGTCGTGGATTCCGCTCGGACGCGCACTGGTCGCCTGCAATGGCGGCCAGGGGGGCACGCTCGGGCGCGCGCTGGGCGGCGAACACGGGGCATGGAAGGAAAAGATTTCACCGTTCTTCTATCTCGCCGGCATCGGCCTGTCCTTCGTGGCGCCGATCGTGTCGTGCATCCTCTACATCGCGGTGGCGATCCTGTGGTTCGTCCCCGACCGTCGCATCGAACATCAACTGAAGCAGCACGAATGAGCAAGCGCGATTACTACGAAGTCCTCGGCGTCGAACGCAACGCCGATGATGAAGCCCTGAAGAAAGCCTATCGCCGCTGCGCGATGAAACACCACCCTGACCGCAATCCGGGCGACAAGCAGTCCGAAGCCGCGTTCAAGGACTGCAAGGAAGCCTACGAAGTCCTGTCCAATCCGCAGCGCCGGCGCGCCTACGACCAGCACGGCCACGCCGCGTTCGAGCACGGCATGGGCGGCGGTGGCGGCGGTGGCCCGCAATTCCATGATGTCGGCGACATCTTCGGCGACATCTTCGGCAACATCTTCGGGGGCGGCGCCCAGCGCGGACCGCGTCGCGGCGCCGATATCGGTTACGCGATGGAGCTCGACCTCGAGGATGCGGTGAGTGGCGTCGACCAGCGCATCACCTTGCCGATGCTCGAAGAGTGCGTGCAGTGCCACGGCAGCGGCTCGACCGATGGCAAGCTCGAAACCTGCGGGACCTGCCAGGGACATGGGCAGGTCCGCATGCAGCGCGGCATCTTCTCGATGCAGCAGGCCTGCCCGGAATGCCACGGCCGCGGCCAGGTGATCGTCAGTCCGTGCCTGGCCTGCCATGGCAATGGCCGCGTGCATGGCGAACGCACACTCGATGTGAAAGTGCCGGCCGGCGTCGACAACGGTGATCGCATCCGCCTGTCGGGCGAGGGCGAAGCCGGTCCCGCCGGTGCGCCGCCGGGCGATCTCTACGTCGAGATCCATGTCCGCGAACATCCGATCTTCCAGCGCGATGGCGACGACCTGCACTGCGAAGTGCCGATCCGCATCACCCAGGCCGCGCTGGGCGACAGCGTGCGCGTGCCGACCCTGAAGGGCGATGCCGAGATCCGCGTTCCCGCAGAAACCCAGAGCGGCAAGGTGTTCCGCCTGCGTGGCAAGGGCGTGAAGTCGGTGCGCAGCCGCAGCGAGGGCGATCTCTACTGCCGCGCCGTGGTCGAGACGCCGGTGAACCTGACCACCGAACAGCGCGAGCTGCTGGAGAAATTCGAGGCGACCTTCGTTGGTGAAGGCGCGCGCAAGCATTCGCCCAAGCACAGCACCTTCATGGACGGCGTCAAGGGATTCTGGGATCGTATGGTGTCATGACCAGTCCGATCCGCCTGCTGATCCACGGAGCCAACGGCCGCATGGGCCGTGCGGTGCGCCGCATTGCCGCGGAAGATGCGCGCTTCACGATCGTCGGCGTGGTGTCGCGTTCGACCCCGGAAGCCCGGGTAGTCGATGGCATTCCGTTTTTCTCCGACAGCGAATTGGGCGGCGTTCCCGAGTTCGACGTGGCGATCGATTTCAGCCTGCCGGAGGCCTTCGACGGCATCCTCGGCGAATGCCTGAAACGTGGCGCTGCATTGGTATCGGGTACGACCGGTCTGGGCGATCCGCAGCGCGTCGCATTGGAGACTGCATCCGCGCGCATCCCGCTGGTGTGGGCATCGAACTTCAGCCTCGGCGTGGCGCTGCTGCATCAACTGGTGGAAACGGCCGCGGCACGCCTGCCGGGCTGGGATTGCGACATCGTCGAATCGCACCACGTCCACAAGAAGGATGCGCCTTCGGGGACCGCACTCACGCTGGGTGCGACGGCCGAAGCATCAGGCGCCCGCCCGCATTACGCCAGCCTGCGCGCCGGCGATATCGTCGGCGAGCACCTGGTGCAGTTCACCGGGCAAGGTGAGCGCATCGAACTGGTCCATCGCGCCACCGACCGCGACATCTTCGCGCGCGGCGCCATCCATGCCGCGGCGTGGCTGCAGGGCAGGCCGGCAGGGCGCTACCAGGTGGGCGATACCCTCGGCTGATCCGTTCGTCGCGGACGCTCAGTGGAAGTTGCTGCCGGCGAGCAGGCCGAAACACGCCGCAAGCAGCAACAGCACCAGGCCGATGCCGATGGCGAATCCCAGCCAGATGCCCTTGGCGGTCTTGCGCTGGCCCTTGCGGGTGAACCAGATCCCCGCAATCACCGGAAGAATGAGTGGACCAAGCAAGGCCGGCAGCCATGCCAGGGCATAGAGACTGATTCCCGTCGCGGACAGCAGCCCCATCACGACGCTCATCACGATGCCGAGCATCGGGCCGCCGAACACCATCAATGCCAGGCAGATCGCGATGCCGGCGCCGACGGAGCCTTCGTGGCCATTGTCGGCCAGTGGCGGTGTGCTGTTGAGCGGCGGCTGGTAGGGATCGCCGGGTGGCAGCGGGGGCGGCAATTCGTGCTGGTCTTGCGCGCTCATTCGGCATTTCCCCGGTCGACCATCTCGCGCAACGCTTCCAGGCGTTCGCGGCGACCGTCGCGATAGAACAGGTTGTAGGTATCGAACGGAACGATGGTGCCATCCGGCTGGGCGATGTGCACGCAGCTTTTCTTCACGCTGCGCAGGTCGAAACTCTCGGCATCGATGAAGTCCATGATCAGCACGCGGAACACGTTGCGATAATCCAGGCCTTCCGGCGCCATCACCTGCGGCAGGCAGCACAGCAGGTCGGACAGCGAACATGCCTGCGATTGCGGCGAATGGTTTGTCGCGAACAGCTTGAAGATCGCTTCGTGCAGGCCGGAATCCTTTTCCAGCACGATGCTGTTGCTGCCGCCTTCGATCAGCACCTGCGGCGGCACCATGCCGGTCAGCGGCATCAAGCGTCCGTCGACCTTGAGTGCGTAGGCCATCGCCAGGCTGTCGGGATGGCAGGGCACCGGAATCAGGTCTTCCGGCTTGAACAGCGCGCATTGTTCGAGGATGCGGCGGCGGACTTCGCTCAGGGTCAGGCGATCGCGCGACGGATCGTAGTTCTCGGTACGGCCGGCGTTCTGGATCGGCTGGAAGGTCACGCCACGCACGCAGGGCTGCGTCAGTGCGAAATCGATGATCTCGCCGAGCTCATGGTCGTTCAGGCCTTTCTTGACCGTCACCACCAGCGTCGTCGAAATGCCGTGGCGGTTCAGCGCCTCCAGCGCCTGCAGCCGGATATCGCGCAGACGGGCGCCACGCAGCACCTGGTGCACTTCGTCGCGCAGGGAATCGAATTGCAGGTAGAGCTCGAAGCCGGGCATGTAAGTCGCGAGCCGTTCGACGAATGCCGGTTCCTTGGCGATGCGCAGGCCGTTGGTGTTGACCATCAGGTGCTTGATCGGTCGCGCCTTGGCCGCATCGAGGATGTCGAAGAACTGCGGATGCAAGGTCGGCTCGCCGCCGGAAATCTGCACGACGTCGGGTTCACCCTCGTTGGCGACGATGGCGTCGAACATCGTCTCGATCGTCGCCATGTCCCGATAGCCGGGCCGGTGCGGGCCGGAGTCGGCATAGCAGATCGGACAGCGCAGGTTGCAGTGGTCGGTGACTTCGACCAGCGTCAGGCAGCTGTGCTGCATGTGTTCCGGACACAGGCCGCAGTCGTAGGGACAGCCCCAGCGGCGTTGCGTGTTGAAACGACGCGGAAGTTCCGGCGGCTTGATGAAGACTTCGCGGCAACGGCGGTAATAGTCGGCGTCATCGGCGATCAGCACGCGCTGCTCGCCATGCTGCGGACACCACTTGTCCATGTAGACGCGATCGTCCTTGATCAGGATGGTTGCTTCGACGCGGCGCAGGCAGGTGCCGCACACCGAGATGGCGCTGTCGTAAAACAGCCAGGGACGAACTTTCGCCATCAGCGCCTGCCAAAAATTCGAATCATGTCGCGAGCATAGTAGGCAAGGCCGGCGATGCACCACCACTGCAGTCCGCCCAGTCCCAGCAGGTGGAAGGGTGTGGGGCGGATGAATTCGATCAGCAGGCGGTAGGCAAGATAGCCGGCAAGGAAGACGCGGAAGCGATCGCCGGGTTGCTGCAGCCGCGACGGCGGCAGGCGATCGATCACCACGAAGACCCAGGCCAGCAGGAACGCGATTTCGTAGAGCTGGGTGGGATGGCGCGGAACCCCGTCACCGAAATCGACGCCCCAGGGCAGCGGCGTGGGATTGCCGTAAGTGTGGTCGTTCAATCCGGACAGGAAACAGCCGGCGCGGCCGATCGTCATGCCGACCGCCAGCGGGTGGACGAAGGCGTCGCCGGTCGAGGTGCGGATGCCGGCCATGTGCTTGACGGTCTCCACGCCGATCAAACCGCCGAGCAGGGCGCCGATGATCGATTTGCCTTCCAGCAGATGGCGCCAGCCGGGAAAATCGGCGAAGGCGTAGGCGGGGTCGTAGCTCCAGTAGGCGAGTTTGGCGCCGACCGCCGCACCCAGCACCGCCCCGGCGATCACCGTGTAACGGGCCTCGCCATCGGCCAATGAATCGACATTCAGGCGTCGGCGCTCGTGCAGGAACCAGCGAAACCCGACGAAATAGGCCGCCGCCTCGAAAAGGGTGTGGAGTTGGGCGGGGCCGAGCGACATCCGGGGAGTTTAAATGGGCGTCCGAACGTGGACAGCCGGGGCCTGTTCACCTATCATTCTCGCTCGCCCGACCTACCAGCCCCCGAACCGGATTTCCGCGCTTCGGCGGCTTTCTGCAACCCGAAACAAGGCGAAGCCCGTGACCGAACCTGCAATCCTGGCCCTCGAAGACGGCAGCGTCTTCCACGGGGTTTCCGTTGGCGCGCCCGGACTTTCCGTTGGCGAAGTGGTGTTCAACACCGCGATGACCGGCTATCAGGAAGTGCTGACGGATCCGTCCTATGCCAGCCAGCTGGTGACGCTGACCTATCCGCACATCGGCAATACCGGCATGACCGCGGACGACGACGAATCCGCCAAGGTCTGGGCCTCCGGCCTGATCGTGCGCGACGTCCCGCGCCGTCCCAGCAACTGGCGCAGCACGATCTCGCTGCCGGAATGGCTGCAGGCGCGGGGAATCGTCGCGATCAGCGACATCGACACCCGCCGTCTCACCCGTCTCTTGCGCGACAAGGGCGCGCAGAACGGCGCGCTGATGGCCGGTCGCATCGACGAAGCGGAAGCGATCGAAGCCGCGCGCAAGTTCCCCGGCCTCAAGGGCATGGACCTGGCCAAGGTCGTCACCACCGGCAAGGCGCATGCGTGGACCGCGGGCAGCCTCGATCTCGACAGCGGTGCGTTCGCGCAACCGGCGAAGCGCTTCAAGGTGGTCGCCTACGATTTCGGCGCCAAGCTCAACATCCTGCGCCTGCTCGCCGATCGCGGTTGCGACATCACGGTGGTGCCGGCGCAGACGCCCGCCGTCGAGGTGTTGGCGATGCAGCCGGATGGCGTGTTCCTGTCCAACGGTCCCGGCGATCCCGAGCCCTGCGATTACGCGATCGCGGCGATCCGCGAATTCGTGGCGAAGAAGATCCCGACCTACGGCATCTGCCTCGGCCACCAACTGCTCGGCCTCGCGGTCGGGGCGAAGACCATGAAGATGGCGCATGGCCATCACGGCGCCAACCATCCGGTGATCGATCTCGACAACGGCCGCGTCTACATCACGTCGCAGAACCACGGCTTCTGCATCGACGAATCGACGGTGCCGGCGAATGTCCGCGTGACCCATCGCTCGCTGTTCGACGGCACCAACCAGGGCATCGCGCTCACCGATGCGCCGGCCTTCAGCTTCCAGGGCCATCCCGAAGCGTCGCCGGGCCCGCACGAAATGTCCTATCTGTTCGACCGGTTCATCACCCTGATGGAAGCACAGCCGTCATGAAAACATCGATTCGTATCGCGCTCTTCCCGTTGCTTCTTGCTGCCGCGAGCGGGCACGCCCAGGATCCCGCCGTGGCGGAGCAGCAGCGCCAGCGCATGGAAGATGCGGTGGTGCAGGCGATGCCGATTGGCAAACTCATGATGATGGCCGCCGCACAGAATCCTTCATGGCCGGTCAGCAAGGGCAGCAAACTGGATGCCGGGCGCCTGGCCTGCCTGCGGCAGAACCTGGGCGAGGCGAGCTATCGCCGGGTCGTGCGAAAGCGCGTGGACGACTACGCGGTGAACGAACCCAGGCGCTTCGCCGGAGACCTGGCCTTGATCGAAGGGGACGGCGGCAAGTTGTTCGCCAAGGCGATCATGGGCGGTGCGCAAAGCCAGATGGACGGCAAGACTTTCGATACCAAGGAAATGCTGGCCAAGGAATCGCCGCGCGCGTTGATGGGCATGCTGTCCATCGCCAATGATCCGCAATACGCGCCGCTGCGGGGACTCCTGGGGCTCGACAGTGCAGTGGCCGACAACCAGAAAGACAACCGCAATGTTGGTCGCCGCGCAGGCATGACGCTGATGATGCCGGCACTCACCGACGCGATGGATACCTGCAAGGTCGGTTTCCAGGATATCTGAGTCGCTCGTTCCATTTTTCGCTTGTCGATACGCCCAACGGAATCACCATGCCAAAACGCACTGACATCAAGACCATCATGATCATCGGCGCCGGTCCGATCGTGATCGGCCAGGCCTGCGAATTCGACTATTCCGGCGCGCAGGCGTGCAAGGCGCTGCGCGAGGAAGGCTATCGCGTGGTGCTGGTCAACTCGAATCCGGCGACGATCATGACCGACCCGGAGATGGCCGACGCCGTCTACATCGAGCCGATCAACTGGAGCTCGCTCGAGAAGATCATCGCCAAGGAAAAGCCCGACGCATTGCTGCCGACGATGGGCGGCCAGACCGCGCTCAACTGCGCGCTCGATCTCGCCGACAACGGCGTACTGGAACGCTACAACGTCGAGCTGATCGGCGCTTCGCGCGATGCCATCCGCATGGCCGAGGACCGCGAGCTGTTCCGCGTGGCGATGGAGGAAATCGGGCTGGAATGCCCGAAGGCCGAAGTCGCGCGGACCTTCGAGCAGGCGCTGGAGATCCAGGCCAAGGTCGGCTATCCGACCATCATCCGCCCGAGTTTCACGCTCGGCGGCAGTGGCGGCGGCATCGCCTACAACAGGGAGGAGTTCGAGGACATCGCCAAACGCGGCCTCGAACTGTCGCCCGTGCACGAGATCCTGGTCGAGGAATCGGTGCTGGGCTGGAAGGAATTCGAGATGGAAGTGGTCCGCGACACCGCGGACAACTGCATCATCGTCTGCTCGATCGAGAACCTCGATCCGATGGGCGTCCACACTGGCGACAGCATTACCGTGGCGCCAGCACAGACGCTCACCGACAAGGAATACCAGCGCCTGCGCGACGCCTCGATCGCGGTGCTGCGCAAGATCGGCGTCGATACCGGCGGTTCCAACGTGCAGTTCGGCATCAATGCCGAGAACGGCCGCGTCGTCGTCATCGAGATGAACCCGCGCGTGTCGCGTTCGTCGGCACTGGCGTCGAAGGCGACCGGCTTTCCGATCGCCAAGATCGCGGCGAAGCTCGCTGTCGGCTACACGCTCGACGAGCTGCGCAACGACATCACCGGCGGACTGACCCCGGCGTCATTCGAGCCGGCGATCGATTACGTCGTCACCAAGATCCCGCGCTTTGCCTTCGAGAAGTTCCCGGCCGCGGATTCGCGCCTGACCACCCAGATGAAGTCGGTGGGTGAAGTGATGGCGATCGGCCGCACCTTCCAGGAATCGATGCAGAAGGCCTTGCGTGGCCTCGAGACCGGCAAGAACGGTTTTGATCCGACCGGCCTCGACCTCGCCAGCGAAGACGATCTCGTCACCCTCAAGCGCGAGGTGAAGGAAGCCGGACCCGAACGCCTGTTCTACCTTGCCGATGCCTTCCGCGCCGGCATGAGCGTGGAAGACGTGCACGCGCTGTCGCGCGTCGATCCCTGGTTCCTCGACCAGATCGAGGAGATCATCGCCAGCGAAGGCGACATCGCCCGCACCGGACTCGGTGGCCTGAACCCGATCCTGATGCGCGAGTGGAAGCGCATGGGCTTTTCCGATGCCCGCATCGCCGCACTGTGCAAGACCGACGACGCCGCGATCCGCGCGTTGCGCCGCGGCTTCGGCATCCGCCCGGTCTACAAGCGCGTCGATTCCTGCGCCGCCGAATTCGCTACCACCACCGCCTACATGTACTCGACCTACGAGGAAGAGTGCGAGGCCAATCCGAGCGATCGCGAGAAGATCATCGTGCTTGGCGGTGGCCCCAACCGCATCGGCCAGGGCATCGAGTTCGACTACTGCTGCGTGCACGCTGCGCTGGCGCTGCGCGAGGACGGTTACGAGACCATCATGGTCAACTGCAATCCGGAAACCGTGTCGACCGACTACGACACTTCGGATCGCCTGTACTTCGAACCGCTGACGCTGGAGGACGTGCTCGAGATCATCGACCTCGAGAAGCCCAAGGGCGTGATCGTGCAGTACGGCGGGCAGACGCCGTTGAAGCTCGCGCGCGCGCTGGAAGCCAATGGCGCGCCGATCATCGGAACCTCGCCGGAATCGATCGACCTTGCCGAGGACCGCGAACGTTTCCAGAAGCTGGTCAACGATCTCGGCCTGCTGCAGCCGCCGAACCGCACCGCACGCAGTGCCGAGCAGGCGTTGCTGCTGGCGCGCGAAATCGGCTATCCGCTGGTGGTGCGCCCGAGCTACGTGCTCGGCGGCCGCGCGATGGAAGTGGTGCACGCTGATGCCGACCTCGAACGCTACATGCGTGAAGCGGTGAAGGTGTCCAACGATTCCCCGGTGCTGCTCGACCGCTTCCTCGACAACGCGGTGGAAGTCGATATCGACGTCATCGCCGACAAGGATGGCAACGTGCTGATCGGCGGGGTGATGGAGCACATCGAGGAAGCCGGTGTGCATTCCGGCGATTCCTCGTGCTCGCTGCCGCCGTATTCGTTGTCGCGCGACGTGCAGGATCGCCTGCGCGAACAGGTGGTCGAACTGGCGAAGAAGCTCAACGTGATCGGTTTGATGAACACCCAGTTCGCCATCCAGCAACACGGCGACGAACATCTCATCTACCTGCTGGAAGTGAATCCGCGCGCGTCGCGCACGGTGCCGTTCGTGTCGAAGGCGACCGGCCGCCCGCTGGCCAAGATCGCTGCGCGCTGCATGGCCGGCAAGTCGCTGGCGGAGCAGGGCACGACCGAGGAAATCATCCCCGGGTATTTCTCGGTGAAGGAAGCGGTGTTCCCGTTCGCCAAGTTCCAGGGCGTCGATCCCATCCTCGACCCGGAAATGCGTTCCACCGGCGAAGTGATGGGCGTCGGTCGCAGCATCGGCGGCACGTTCGCGCGTGCCGAGGAAGCAGCCAGCATCCGTGCACCGAAGCCGGGCAAGGCCTTCGTCTCCGTGCGTGATCCCGACAAGCAGCGCGTGGTCGCGGTGGCGAAGGAACTGGTGAAGCGCGGCTTCGAGCTGGTGGCGACGCGCGGCACCCAGAAGGTGCTGGCGGAGCAGGGCATCGAGTGCGCACTGGTGAACAAGGTGACCGAAGGCCGCCCGCACGTGGTCGACCTGATCAAGAACGGCGAGATCACCTACATCGTCAATACCACCGAAGGCAAGCAGGCGATCAACGACTCGTTCTCGATCCGCCGCGAAGCGCTGCAGCACCGCGTGACCTATTCGACGACCGTGTCGGGGGCCAAGGCGCTGCTGCATTCACTGGACTTCCGCGACAGTGGACCGGTATGGTCACTGCAGGAACTGCACCGCGAACTGCAACAAGGTTGAGATAAACACAATGCCAGCACCCATGACCGCCAAGGGCGCCGCACGTTTGCGCGCCGAACTGGAAGAACTGAAGTCCGTCAAGCGCCCCGCCGTGATCCAGGCGATCGCGGAAGCGCGCGCCCACGGCGACCTCAAGGAGAACGCCGAATACCATGCCGCGCGCGAGCAGCAGGGTTTCATCGAGGGCCGCATCATGCACCTCGAAGGCGAACTCTCGCACGCACAGATCATCGACGTCGCCACGCTGAACATGGGGGACAAGGTGGTGTTCGGCGCCACCGTCGATCTCGCCTCGACCGACAACGACGACGAGCGCACCTACCAGATCGTCGGCGACCTCGAAGCGGACATCAAGCAGAGCCTGATCGCGATTTCCTCGCCGATCGCGCGTGCGCTGATCGGCAAGCATTCGGGTGACGTCATCACCATCGAAGCACCGGGCGGCATCCACGAGTTCGAAATCGTCGACGTCCGCTACGTCGACTGATCGACATGGCCGCCGCGGCCTGCCTGCTGTTGCCGGCGCGCGATCGCTTCGAGGCGATCGAGCTCGATGCGGCGCTGGCGCGCATGCTCGGTCGCGGCGATCGCAGCGAGACTGGCGGCGATGATCGTCGGGCGCAACTGCGGCGATTCGTTCGCATGACCCCGGTGCACTGGTCGCTGGCCGCACTCGCGCGCCAGCAGGAACGCGGCGATGCGGGCAACGCCGCATGGCTGCGCGTCGATCCGGTCCATGTGCGCCCCGACATCAATGGCGCGCGCCTGCTCGGCTGGGGCGATGGGCTGCAGGTTTCCGATGAAGAATCCCGGGCGTTCGTCGCGGCATTGAAGCCCATGTTCGGCGACGCCGGATTCGCGCTCGAAGCGACCTCGCCGGATCGCTGGTACCTGCGGCTGGAACCGGGCACGCCGCTGCCGGAATTCCGCGATCCCGCCGAAGCGCTCGGCACCGATCTCGGCGACGACATCGATATCACGCCGCAGCATCGACGCTGGCGCGTGCTGGAATCGGAAGTGCAGGTCGTGCTCCACAATCATCCGGCCAACCAGCAACGCGCCCGGCGCGGACTGCCTCCGGTGAATGCCGTGTGGTGCTGGGGCGGTGGCGCGATGCCGCAGTCGGTGGAACGCATCGACGGCTGGACGCTGGCGAGCCGCGATCCCTCGGTGCGCATCCTCGCCCGGGCGAGTGGTGGTGGCGACGAACTGCCATCGGCATGGACCTTGCCCGAACGCGACACCGCCTTCGATCTCCATCGCATCATCACGCCTGAAGCGATCGTCCGCGACTGGCTGGTGCCCGCTGCAGAGGCATTGCGGCAAGGGAAACTCCGACTCCTGGTGCTGGATTTCGTCGGTGGCCTGCGCTGGCGGCTTGAGCGTCAACATCGTTGGCGATTCCTGCACCGTTCCGTGCAGACATTGCGTTGAGCGAACAATCCGTCATCTCGGCCGATGTGCCCGAAGTCCTGCGCCGCGTGCATGCCGCGCGTGGCAGCCGCATGACCGCGCAGGCATGGCCGCGGCTCGCCGACTTGCCGTCGCCGGAGGCATTGCTCGATATCGATCGCGCGGTCGCCCTGTTGCATGACGCGCTGGACGGCGATCGCCACATCGTCATCAGCAGCGACTTCGACTGCGATGGTGCAACGGCATGTGCGGTGATGCTGCGCGGACTGGGGATGCTCGGGGCGAAGCGCGTATCGTTCGCGGTGCCCGATCGCATGCGCCACGGCTACGGCCTGACGCCGGGCTTCGTCGACGAACTGGCGGCGCTGCAGCCCGACCTGGTGGTCACGGTCGACCACGGCATCGCCTGCCACGCCGGCATCGCCGAGGCGAGGGCGCATGGCTGGGACGTGCTGGTGACCGATCACCACCTGCCCGGCGAAACCCTGCCGGACGCGACTGCGATCGTCGATCCCAATCTGCGCGCCAACGGCGTCGATCTGTCGACATTGCTCGATCTGGTCGCGGTCGGCACTGTCGCCGATCTCGTTCCGCTCGATGCCTGCAACCGCGCGCTGGTCGCGGCGGGCTTGCGCCGCCTGCGCAACGGCCAGGGTTGCCCGGGCCTGCGCGCATTGATCGAAGTGTCCGGGCGCGACGCGACGCGCCTCGGCACGACGGACATCGCGTTCTCGATCGGGCCGCGCATCAATGCCGCTGGCCGCCTCGACGACATGGCGCTGGGCATCCGTTGCCTCGCCACCGACGACCCAGCGGAAGCGCGCGAGCTTGCCGCCACCCTCCATGAAATCAACGCGACCCGTCGCGAGGTGCAGGACGGCATGGTCGCCGAAGCGCTGGCGCATGTTCCGCAGGTGGACGGCGCCGTCGCGGCGCTGTGCCTGTTCGATACCGACTGGCATCCCGGTGTGATCGGACTCGTCGCGTCGAAACTGGTCGAACAGCACCATCGTCCGACGCTGGCCTTCGCGCGATCGGAACCGGGCGCGTCGTCGCTGCGCGGTTCGGCGCGCTCGATTCCCGGCGTCCACATGCGCGACGTGATCGCCCGCATCGATACCCTGCATCCCGGGTTGATCGATCGTTTCGGCGGCCACGCGATGGCGGCGGGCTTGAGCCTCGACGAGTCGAAGTGGCCGCGGTTCCGCGAAGCCTTCGTCGCGATCGTCGCGGAGCAACTCAGCGTCGACATCCTCGAACGCGTGCTGTGGAGCGACGGCTCGCTGCCTGCCGATGGCATCGACCATCGCTTGGCCGTCGCCTTGCGCGATGGCGGCAGCTGGGGGCAGGCATATCCCGAACCGGCGTTCGACGATGTCTTCAATGTGCTGAACTCGCGCTGCGTTGGCGGCAAGCACCTGTCGCTGGAGCTCGGCCGCGATGGCCGGCGCTGGCGCGCGATCCAGTTCAACGGCTGGACGATGGATCCGCTTCCGGCACGCTTGCGAGTGTTGTATCGACCGGCGCCAGATGACTGGAAGGGTGGTGAAGCGGTGCAGTTGATGGTGCTGCATCGCGAAGCCGTCGCAGATTCGGCTGGCGCTTGAGCCCGAACAGCGGCCGCAGCAACGGCACGCGACGGATGATTTCGTTGCCGAGCAGGCATCCGGCAATGGTGCCGCCGATCACCAGCGCGGGCTCGATGACTGGGCCAAGATGCAACGGAATCAACCAGAACGCCAGCGCGATGATGATGGTCTGGTGCAGCATGTACCACGGGAACACCGCCTCGGTGCAGTACGGCAACCAGCGGAACGGGCGATCCAGCCACACACGGCCCCAGCCGAAGATCGTCAGCAATGCCAACCAGGTGTAGCTGGCGCGCCCGATGTGTTCGATTGCAGGCCAGGGCACGTGCATCGCCCATTGCGGAATCGGGCCTGCCGGGGGATGGCGACCCAGCCAGCGCAAGCCGAGTTCAAGCGAGATCGCCAGCACCGCGAGTGCGAGCGTCGCCCAGCGCTGGCGCTCGACCCATGCCCAGAACCAGCGGCTGGTTGCCAGCATGTAACCGAGCAGGAACAGCGGCAGCGATTCCGCATGTACCGTCCAGTCGCCGAGCAGTGCATGGGTTTCGGGATAGCGCGGCATCAGCCACAGCTGCACGAAGATCATCCATGCCGCGGGAGCGACCACCAGCAGCCAGCCGGCGATGGCGGAATGCGTTGGCTGATCCAGTCGCGTCCGCAGGCGTTTCAGCACCGGCATGATCGCCAGCAACAGCATCGTGTACGGCCACAGATAAGCCAGATACCAGAGATGGTTCCAGGTCGGCGTGAGCATGCACTGGCCACCACGGCACAACCCGTGGCCGATGTAGAGCCTGTAGAAGTGCGAGAAGCTGCCGGTGTAGTCGTACTGCTGGACGATCTGGAAGTACGTCTGCGGCGGTACCACCACCAGCATGGCGAACACCAGTGGCAGCAGCAGGCGCCAGCTGCGCGTGGTGGCGAAGCGCAAGCGCCTGCCTTCGATCCCGGTCAGCCCGATGGCGACCCCGGAGATCATGAACAGCAGTGGCATCCGCCAGCGGTTCAGCGCGATCATCGGCCATTGCAGCCACTCGGCGGTGTAGCTGCTCTTGATGTGGAAGTCCCAGCCGGCCACGTAGGCCATCGCGGAGTGGTAGAGGATCAGCAGGGCGAAGGCGATCACGCGCAGCGCGTCGATGTCGTGGCGGCGTTGTTGCATGACGGTGTTCCGTGGCAGTGATGGCCACGAGATTCCGGCGTTGCAGATCGCCAGGCCAGCGCGAAGTGACCGTTCGCCGGGCATTGGGGACGAGTCGCGGTCGTGCGGGGATCAGCCGGAACGCCGGGCAACGTAAAATCCGCTGATGAATGCGCCCACGCCCACCGCCTATGAACGCTTCCTGCCGTGGAGGCGCTGGTTCGAGATCGGCTACTGGGTCGCGGTGACCCTGTTCAACGCGGTCGCCAACAGCACCACCATGTGGCTGGACATCCGCCGCGCCCATCTCGATACCGCACCTTGGGAGCCGGTGGTGTGGGAATGGTCGAGCGGCCTGATGTGGCTGGCATTGGCCTGGCTACTGGTGCGGTTCACCCGCCGCTATCCGCTGCATTGGGGCGCCTGGCGCCGGGAATTGCCGCGCTATCTCGCCTTCAGCGTGGCGTTCTCGCTGGCCCATGTCCTGGGCATGGTCGTTTTGCGCGAGCTGGCCTATCTCTGGATGGGCCGGCATTACGACTTCGGCAACTGGCTCGTCGAGTTTCCCTACGAATACCTCAAGGATGTGCGCAGCTTTTTCATGATGGTGGCGCTGGTGGAGCTGTACCGGCTGCTGCTGCGGCGCATGCAGGGCGAGGCCAGCATGCTGTCGGCACCGGACGAAGGGCCGCCGCTCGATCCGGTGGAGCGCCCGGAACGTTTCCTGGTACGCAAGCTCAACCGCGAATTCCTGATCGCCGCCGCCGACATCGAATGGCTGCAGGCGTCCGGAAACTACGTCAACCTGCGCGTGCGCGGCCACGACTATCCCTTGCGCAGCACCATCGGCGGGATCGAGGACAAGCTCGACCCTGCGCATTTCGCCCGCATCCAGCGCAGCTACATCGTCAATCTCGACCAGATCGCATCGATCGAGCCGCTGGACACCGGCGATGCCCGGGTGCACATGAAAGATGGCACGAGACTGCCGTGCAGCAGGACCTACCGGGCGAACCTGCGCCAGCGCTTCGGGCAGGAAGGCTGAAATCAAGGCTCGAAGGCAACCCGGGAAAGCCCCGGCTGTTATCATGAGCAGCTGTTTCCGTACCGATTTCCGCACCATGATCGAGCTCAATCCAGTCCGAGCCCGCATCGCCGACCTCAGTGGCCGGCTTGATGCGCTCCGGGGGTATCTTTGACTACGACGCCAAGCGTGAGCGTCTAGAGGAAGTCGAGCGCGAGCTCGAAAACCCCGACATCTGGAACGATTCCGAACGCGCCCAGGCGCTCGGTCGCGAACGTTCGATGCTCGACAAGACCGTCAACGGCATCCGCGACTTGAAGGACGGGCTCGGCGGCGCCGGCGAATTGCTCGATCTCGCCGAAATGGAAGACGACGAGGACACCGCGCTGGCCGTGGTTGCCGACGTCGATCGCTTCCAGAAGGGCGTCGAGCAGCTGGAATTCCAGCGCATGTTCTCCGGCAAGATGGATTCGACCAATGCGTTCGTCGATATCCAGGCCGGCGCCGGCGGCACCGAAGCGCAGGACTGGGCGGAAATCCTGCTGCGCATGTACCTGCGCTGGGCCGAATCGCGCGGCTGGAAGACCGAACTGATGGAAGTCAGCGGCGGCGATGTCGCCGGCATCAAGTCCGCGACCATTCGCGTCGAGGGCGAGTACGCCTACGGCTGGCTCAAGACCGAGATCGGCGTGCATCGCCTGGTGCGCAAGTCGCCGTTCGATTCCGACAACCGCCGCCACACCAGTTTCACCAGCGTGTTCGTGTCGCCGGAAGTGGACGACAGCTTCGAAATCGACATCAATCCCGCCGACCTTCGCACCGACGTGTACCGTTCGTCCGGTGCCGGTGGCCAGCACGTCAACAAGACCGAGTCGGCGGTGCGCATCACCCACATCCCGACCAATACCGTAGTCGCCTGCCAGACCGGGCGCAGCCAGCACCAGAACCGCGACACCGCGATGAAGATGCTCGCCGCCAAGCTGTACGAGCTGGAAATGCAGAAGCGCAATGCCGAGAAGGATGCGCTGGAAGCGACCAAGTCCGACATCGGCTGGGGCAGCCAGATCCGCAACTACGTGCTCGACCAGTCGCGCATCAAGGATCTGCGCACCGGCGTCGAGCGCAGCGACACCCAGAAGGTGCTCGACGGCGATCTAGACGAATTCGTCGAGGCCAGCCTGAAGTCGGGACTGGACGCGGGCTCCAAGCGCGCCGACATGGCCTGAGTCAACCAGTCATTATTTTTTCGAGTTCAACGATGAACGAAACCAGCGATATCCAACCCGTCGACGAGAACAAGCTGATCGCCGAACGTCGCGAAAAACTCAACGAGTTGCGCGGGCAGGGCATCGCGTTTCCGAATGACTTCAGGATCGACAGTTTCGTCGGTGACTTGCAGGACGCATACGCCGACAAGGACGCGCACACCGCCGAGTCCATCGAAACCGCGCAGCGCCGGGTGAAAGTGGCCGGTCGCATCGTGCTCAAGCGCGTGCAGGGCAAGGTCAGCTTCGCGCAGATCCAGGACATGACCGGCCGCATCCAGCTGTTCATCCACGCCGGCACCGTGGGCGATGCCTACGAGGCGTTCAAGGGCTGGGACATGGGCGACATCGTCGGCGCCGAAGGCGTATTGATGCGCACCAAGACCGGCGAACTGTCGGTGAAGGTGGATGCATTGCGCCTGCTCACCAAGAGCCTGCGTCCGTTGCCCGACAAGCATCATGGCATGGCCGACGTCGAGCAGCGCTATCGCCAGCGCTATGTCGACCTGATCGTGACCCAGGAAGCGCGCGACACCTTCCAGAAGCGTTCGCGCATCATTGGTTTCATCCGCCAGTGGCT
>JAEKKW010000013.1 GCA_019510195.1 Lysobacterales bacterium
CTTTCTCGTGCGCCAGGCTTTCGCGCAGGATGTCGCCGATGTCGTGCTGGTGGGTTTCCAGCAGCGGCCCGATGCGCAACGAAGGATGGCCGCCGAGCAGCGTCACCAATTCGCCGGCCTTGCTCGCATGCGCCAGCGATTCGTCGGCGTTCGATTTCATCCACGACACGATCGGGATGCGTCCGTAGCCGTAGACCATCAGGCCGTAATGGGTGTAACGCACCACGCCGGCCAGCTCCATCTCCATGACGCGATTGAGCGTATCGATGGCCTTCTGCTTGAGATCGTCCTGCATGGCACGTTCCTCCTTATGGATAGATGGGGTCAGGCCGCGTCGCCTTCAATGATGCCGACGTTGCTGTCCGCGGCATCGTAGATCTGCTGGTCGAGCAGTCCGCTTTCTTTCGCCACCAGCACCGGCACCAGCATCTGCCCGGTGACATTCGTCATCGTGCGCATCATGTCGAGCACGCGGTCGATTGCGTAGAGATAGCCGATCACCTGCAACGGCAAGCCTGCGGCGGACAGCACCACCGTCGCCATGATCACCGCAGTTCCCGGCACGCCGGCGGTGCCGAAACTGCCGAGCACAGACGCGATCGCGATCATCACGTATTGCGTGGTGGAGAGATGGATGCCGG
The DNA here is from genome assembly GCA_019510195.1 of Lysobacterales bacterium. GTDB lineage: Bacteria > Pseudomonadota > Gammaproteobacteria > Xanthomonadales > Xanthomonadaceae > Solilutibacter. The sequence goes on from JAEKKW010000013.1 coordinate 642, forward strand.
TGTACTGGGCGATGAACACAGCCGCCAGCGCCGGATAGATCGCGCCGCAGCCGTCCATCTTGATGGTCGAGGTTGTGCTGGACCGAGCGCAACGCCACCGGCATCGCCGCGAAGCTGGACGAAGCGACGAAACCGACCTGCATGCCCGGGAAGGCGCCGCGGAAGAATTTCCACGGATTGAGCCGATGGATCAGCAGCAGCGCGGTATAGACCACCACGATGTGGAAGGCGCAGGCGGCGTACAGCGCAACCACGAACTGGAGCAGCGGCTTGAGCTGGGCAAAGCCGTAACCGCCGACCAGCGCGGCGATCAATCCGAAGGTGCCGATCGGGGTGAATTCGAGGACGAAGCGCGTCACCTGGATCATGGTGTCGCTGGCCTCGCGCACCAGTTCGCGCAGGCGCAGGGTGCGATCGCCGAGCTTGACCAGCGCGAAGCCGACCAGCCCGGCGAAGAAGATCACCTGCAGCACGGTACCGTTGCGCGGCATCAACACTGTCGTGCCATCTCCGACCTTGCCGGTGGCGGCACCGGCCAGCGCCGCGAACGGATTGGACGGCACGATGTTGAGCAGCATGTCGAGCACGCCGGGGATCTGCTTCTCCTTGTAATCGGAAGCAACCTGCAGCACGCCGACGCCGACACCCGGCTGGAACACGTAGCCGGCGGCAAGCCCGACGCAGACCGCCAGCACCGCGGTGATGGCGAACCACAGGAAAGTACGGCCGGCGAGCGCCGCGATCGATTTCTGGCCGGCCAGCGACGCCACCGCGTTGATCACCGCGAAAAACACCAATGGCACCGCGATCATCTTGATCAGGGTGACGTAGAGATCGCCGAGCGGACCGAACCAGGTTTCGGCGTCCTTCCCGAACACCCAACCCGCCAGGGCACCCAGCACGAAGCCAAGCACCACGCGTTTCCAGAATTTGATGCGGAACCACCAGGCCATCGGGATGCCTCAGGGAATCGAGGCGTACACGATACCGCAGCTCGCAGACACCTTTCGCCAAGGTTGACAGGTACGATGGGGCCATTCACGCGGCGCTGGGCCGGCCGACGCCATCCTCGTCGCTTTGCACAACCGGAGCACTCATGAAAACGACCCTGGATGGAAAGGTCTGCGTCGTCACCGGCGCCGCCAGCGGCATCGGCAAGCGCATCGCCGAGGTCTATGCGCAGGCCGGTGGCCGCGTCGCCATCGCCGACCTCAACCTCGACGCCGCGGAAGCGACGGCGAAGGAACTGCGCGACGCCGGCGGCCAGGCCATGGCGATCGCGATGGACGTCACCAACGAACAGCAGGTGATCGATGGCATCGCCAAGGTCGTCGCCCAGTTCGGCCAGGTCGACGTGCTGGTCTCCAACGCCGGCATCCAGATCATCAATCGCATCACCGATTTCAAGCTCGACGACTGGAAGAAGATGCTCGCGATCCATTGCGACGGCGCTTTCCTGACCACCCGCGAATGCATGCGCGACATGGAGAAGCGCAAGGCCCCGGGCGCGATCATCTACATGGGATCGGTGCACTCGCACGAAGCCTCGAAACTGAAGTCGGCCTACGTGACCGCCAAGCATGGCCTGCTGGGACTTGCCCGCACGGTGGCGAAGGAAGGTGCCGAATTCGGCATCCGCGCCAACGTGATCTGCCCGGGCTTCGTGCGCACGCCGCTGGTCGAGAAGCAGATTCCCGAACAGGCCAAGGAGCTCGGCATCAGCGAGGAAGACGTCGTCAAGAAGGTGATGCTGAAGGACACCGTCGATGGCGAATTCACCACGGTCGATGACGTCGCCAACCTCGCGCTGTTCCTCGCCGCGTTCGAGACCAATGCGCTGACGGGCCAGTCGATCGTGGTCAGCCACGGCTGGACGATGCTGTAACCCCGATGAGCGATATCCTGCTGCAACGCGTCGCGCGCTACCCGACCATCGCGTTGGTGCTGCAGGGCGGCGGCGCGCTGGGCGCCTACCAGTGCGGTGTCTACCAGGCGCTGCACGAATCCGGAATCGAGCCCAACTGGATCGCCGGCATCTCGATCGGCGCGATCAACGCCGCACTGATTGCCGGCAATCCGCCCGAACATCGCGTCGAAGCCCTGCAGGGATTCTGGAACGACATCTGCCAGCCCGCGGGCAATGCCGCGCTGCCGGCGCTGTGGATCCGCGCCATGATCGGAGCGGTCCCGACCACGCCGGGGCTGGATGCCTGGGCAGCGTCGGCCAGCGCATTCGCCGCGTTGTGGCAGGGCCAGCAGGGATTTTTCACGCCGCGCATCGTCCCGCCGTTCGCGCTGTCGGATGGCAGCCCGCAGGCGACCAGTTTCTACGACACTTCGGCGTTGCGGACTTCGCTGGAACGGCGTGTCGATTTCGATCGCATCAACTACGGAAAGGACGGGATGCGGTTGACCGTCGGCGCGACCGACGTGGAATCGGGCAATTTCCGCTATTTCGACAGCCTCCGCGAGCGCATCGGCCCGCAGCACGTCATGGCTTCCGGCGCGTTGCCGCCGGCGTTTCCCGCGGTCCGCATCGATGGCCGTGATTACTGGGACGGCGGGCTGGTCTCGAACACGCCGCTGGAGCACGTGCTGGACGAATGGCCGCGCCAGGACACGCTCGCCTTCCAGGTCGACCTGTGGAGCGCGCGCGGCGAACGCCCGAAAACGCTGATGGACGCGCTGGAACGCGCCAAGGACATCCAGTATTCCAGCCGCACCCGCCACGGCACCGACATGATGGCGCGCACGCAGGAATTGCGCGCCGCGCTGACCAAGCTGGTCGAACACCTGCCGGATCGCAAGGTGCCGGACGATCTGAAGGATGCATTCGCGCCATGGCTGGATGATCGCGTCTTCAACATCGTCCACCTGATCTACCAGGCCAGTCCCTGCGAAGAACAGTTCAAGGACTATGCGTTCGGCACGCGGATGATGCGCGAGCACTGGGACGCGGGACTCGCCGACACCTCACGCACGTTGCGGCATCCGGAATTCTTCGATCTGCCCGATCGTCGCAAGGGTTTCGCGCTGCATGACGTGCATCGCCGCGCGCAGAAAACCGAGCCGGCGGATTTTTGATCGTCAGAACGGCCGCGCCAGCACCAGCCAGACGATCACGACCAGCAGCAGCACCGGCAATTCGTTGAAGACCCGCAGCGTCTTCGCCGATGGCAGTGCGCGCGCCTTGTCCACGCCTTTCAACCATCGTCCGCTGGCGATGAAATAGACCAGCAACAGCGCGACCAGCGTCAGTTTGGCGTCGATCCAGTGCATGCCGGCGACCA
>JAEKKW010000075.1 GCA_019510195.1 Lysobacterales bacterium
ATCAGCACGAAGGTATCGAGCACGTGCCCCTGTGGCGCATCGAGCAGGCGCGCGTGCAACACGTCGAGACCGATGCGATCCAGCGTGGCGACGATCGCCGCGAACAGGCCAGGGCGGTCCGGCGTATGCACCAGCAATTCCAGCGACGTGTCGCCCGCTGCCGGATGACGCGCTGCGATCCGCGTTTCGCCGGCATGCATGCCCGAAAGCCGCGCCGCCATCCACGCCAGCTGTTCGGCGCGCGCATGGAGGAAACTGCGCTCCGGCAGCCAGCGCATGCCACCGTCATCGCGGCCCATGCCATCCAGCAGCAGGCCGACGTTGGCCTGCGTCTCGGTGATACGCGCATCGATCGCGACCGGATCGTCCGAGCCGCGACGCAGGGCGAGTCGCGTGGCGACGTAAAGATCACCGAGCAGGCGATCCTTCCATGCGTTCCACAATTTGGGCGAGGTCGCCGCGATGTCCGCGCAGGTCAGCAGGTAGAGATGATCGAGGCGCTCGCGATCACCGACCAGTCGCGCGAATTTCTGCACCACTTCGGCGTCGCTGATGTCCTGCTTCTGCGCCGTCACCGACATGGTGAGGTGCTGCTCCACCAGCCACGCCACCAGCGCGGCATCGGCGTCGGACAGATCGTGGGCAATGCAGAACTCGCGCGCGTCTTCCGCGCCGAGAACGGAGTGGTCGCCGCCGCGGCCCTTGGCGATGTCGTGGAACAGCCCCGCCAGCAACAGCAACTCCGGCTTGCGCAGCAACGGCCAGACTTCATGCGCGCGACCGAAGCGCTGGATGTCGGCGCCACTGGCGAACAGCGCGAAATTGCGCAGCAGCGCCAGCGTGTGCTGGTCGACCGTATAGGTATGGAACAGGTCAAACTGCATGCGTCCGGTCACCCGCGCGAACGCCGGGATCCAGCGCGCCAGCACGCCAAGGCGCGCCATCCGCTCCAGCGTCGCCACCGCGCCCGGCGCGGCCAGCAGCTGCATGAAGCGTTCGCGCAACGCCGGCGCAGCATCGGTATAGGCAGGAACGGACGACAGCGCTTCGGCCAACGCACGCGCCGTGCGCGAATGCAGGCCGCGCACATCCGGCTCGCGCTCCCACGTTGCGAACAGGTCGAAGACGCGTGCGGGATCGCCGGCCGGCCAGGCCGCATCGCGCGCGGCAAGATAACCGCGCTGCAATTCGAATTCGTCGTCGATCGGCTCCGCGATCGCCTCGCCTTCCAGCTGTTCCTCGAAACGTTGCAGCAGGCGATCGCCGATCCGCTGCACGCGCGCGGCGCTGCGATAGAACTCCTGCATCATCGCTTCGACCATGGCGTTGTCGGCGTGTTCGATGCGGTTCATCCGCGCCGCCAGCGCCCGCTGGTGATCGAAGCGCAGGCGTTCCTCGCGCTTGCCGGCGACCAGGTGCAATCCGAACCGCAATCGCTGCAACACCTGCGCGCAATGCTCCAGCGTCTCGCGCTCGCCATGCCCGACCTGGCCGAGCGATTCCAGCGCATCCAGCCCGGAAGCGCCAAGCACGCGCATCGCCATCCAGCGCAGCGTCTGCAGGTCGCGCAGCCCGCCCGGCCCTTCCTTGATGTTGGGTTCGAGATTGTCGGCGGTGTCGTCGAAGCGGGCATGGCGCGCGCGCAACTCCTCGCGCTTGCCCTCGAAATACCGCGCAGGGGGCCACGAATGCCCGGGCGCGATGGCATCGGCCAGCTCCGCTGCTGTCGTCTCCGCGCCGGCCAGCTGGCGTGCATCCATCAATGCCGTCAGCACGGTGATGTCGTCGCGGGCGGCGACCACCGTTTCATCGCGCGAACGCACGCTGTGCGAGACCGGAATGCGCGCATCCCACAACATCGCGATGCAGCGCGCGATCGCTTCGGCAACATCAGGGCGTGAAGCCTGCTCCGTCAGCACCAGCAGATCGACGTCGGACTGCGGATACAGGCTGGAACGGCCATACCCGCCGACCGCGAACAATGCGGCATCCATCGAATCGGGAATGCAACGCGACCAAGCCTCGCGCACCAGCGCGTCGATGCCGGCGGAACGTGAGGCAGTCAGGGCGCTTGCATCATCCCCGCGATCGAAACGCGCGGCCAGCTGCACGTCCAGCGCCTGCACGCGTTCGCGCGCAGCCGGCGACCACGCGGCATCCGCGCCGGCGTCACTCACGCCGGCGGCGGCGGACTGCCGGCCGAGAGCGTCAGCACGTCATAGCCGGTGTCGGTCACCACGATCATGTGCTCCCACTGCGCGGACAACTTGCGGTCCTTGGTGACCACGGTCCAGCCATCGGGCAACAGCTTGGTGTGGAAGCCGCCTTCGTTGATCATCGGTTCGATGGTGAAGGTCATGCCCGGCGCCAGCACCAGCCCCTGCCCCGGCTTGCCGTAGTGCTTCACCTGCGGTTCGTCGTGGTAGATCTTGCCGATGCCGTGGCCGCAGTAATCGCGCACCACGCTGAAACGCTCGGCTTCCGCCAACTGCTGGATGGCGTGGCCGACATCGCCAAGGGTGGCACCCGGCTTCACCGCGCGGATGCCGGCCCACATCGCCCGGTAGGTGACGTCGACCAGGCGCCTGGCCATCACCGACGGTTCACCGACGACATACATGCGGCTGGTATCACCGTGCCAGCCGTCCTTGATCACGGTGACGTCGATGTTGACGATATCGCCGTCCTTGAGGATCTTGGCCTCGCTCGGGATGCCGTGGCAGATCACGTTGTTGACCGAGGTGCACAGGGTCTTGGGATAGCCGCGATACCCGATGTTGGCCGGGATCGCGCCCTGCACGTTGATGATGTGCTCGCGGGCGATGCGGTCGAGTTCCTCGGTGCTGACGCCCGGGCGGACGTGTTCGGCCATGAGGTCGAGAACCTCGGACGCGAGGCGCCCGGCTTCGCGCATCTGCTCGATTTCGGTGGCGTTCTTGATATGCATGCCGCCATTATCGCCGATCCGTCAATACCGGACAAAGCACCCCGGCCGGGAACCTGCTATCATTTCCAGCTGTTTCAGCGCCCACGTCGTGCGTCATCGACGAATACACACCTGCAGCACACACCCGCGCCGGGGTGTCCCGAGGCTTCCAGCCGAGGGATCTGTCGCGGAGGCCGCAGGGAGGCCCAACCCCGGAATCCGTCAACCCGCCATCATTCCCACGGCGGTGGATTCCCCATCAGGAGTACAAGCAATGCCCCAGATCACCATGCGCCAGATGCTGGAAGCCGGCGTCCATTTCGGCCACCAGACCCGCTACTGGAACCCCAAGATGGGCCCGTACATCTTCGGCGCCCGCGGCAAGATCCACATCATCAACCTCGAGAAGACCGTTCCGCTGTTCATCGACGCGATGAACTTCCTCTCGAAGATCGCCCAGAAGCGCGGCACCGTGCTGTTCATCGGCACCAAGCGCAGCGCCCGCGACGCCGTGAAGGAAGAAGCCGAGCGTTGCGGCATGCCGTTCATGACCCAGCGCTGGCTGGGCGGCACCCTGACCAACTTCGCCACCGTGAAGAAGTCGGTCGCCCGCCTCAAGGAACTGGAAGCCGCGGAAACCGACGGCACCTTCCAGAAGCTGGTCAAGCACGAAGTGATGAGCCTGCGCCGCGAACGCGACAAGCTGGAAGCCTCGCTGGGCGGCATCAAGGACATGAACCGCCTGCCCGACGCCCTGTTCGTGATCGACATCGGCCATGAAGACATCGCCATCAAGGAAGCCAAGACCCTCGGCATCCCGGTGGTCGCCGTCGTCGACACCAATTACGACCCGGCCCTGGTCGACTACGCCATCCCCGGCAACGACGACGCCATCCGCGCCGTGCAGCTGTACGCCCGCGCCGCCGCCGATGCCGTGCTGGAAGGCAAGGCCGCCGCGCCGAATGCCGCCAGCGTGAGCGAGGACGACTTCGCCGAAGGCGCCAAGCCGGCCCGCGGCCGCGCCCCGGCCCGCAACAAGGCCAGCACCGCCAAGGCCGCCACCGGCGAAGGCGAGGCCATGGCCCACGCCGAAGCCGAAGTGAGCGAAACCGCCGAAGCCGAAGTGGCCGAAAACGAAGCCGTCGAGCGCGACGCCGCGGTGTAATTCCGCCGCAATCGGGCCGGCGCCACGAGTATCTGGCCCCGGCCTCGATGTCCAACGCGTCGCAACGCGCGTGACGTCACAAGGGCGTCGTGTTTCTTCTTTCAAATACCGCGTTTCTCCCCTCGCAACGAGGGGAGGCAACGCATTAACAAACACCCGAGGTTTTACCAATGGCTGAAATCACCGCTTCCCTGGTCAAGGAACTGCGCGAGCGCACCGGCGCCGGCATGATGGAGTGCAAGAAGGCACTGACCGAAAACAACGGCGACATCGACGCCGCGGCCGAGTGGCTGCGCAAGTCGGGCCTCGCCAAGGCCGACAAGAAAGCCGACCGCGTGGCTGCCGAAGGCCGCATCGCGATGGCGCAGGACGGCGGCAAGGCCGTGCTGGTCGAAGTGAACTCCGAAACCGACTTCGTGGCGAAGGACGCCAACTTCATCGCGTTCACCGACGCCGTCGCCCAGGCCGCGCTGGCTTCCGGCGCCACCGACGTCGAGGCGCTGAAGGCCGCCAAGCTGCCTTCCGGCGAAACCGTGGAAGAAGCCCGCGCCGCTGCCATCGCCAAGCTTGGCGAGAACATCCTGGTCCGTCGCCTCGTCCGCATCGACAGCGCCAACAACGTCGCGGCCTATGTCCACGGCGGCAAGATCGGCGTGCTGACCGAAGTGAAGGGCGGCGACGCCGACTTCGCGCGTGGCGTGGCCATGCACGTGGCGGCGATGAACCCGCCGTACAACAAGGCGGCCGACGTGCCGGCCGACTTCGTCGAGAAGGAAAAGGAAATCGAGCTGGCCAAGATGTCCGAGAAGGACAAGGCCAAGCCGGCCGACATTCTCGAGAAGATCATCGGCGGCAAGGTCGCCAAGATCGTCAACGAAGTCACGCTGTACGGCCAGCCATACGTGCTGAACTCCGACCAGAGCGTCGAGGCCGCGGCCAAGGCCGCCGGTGCAGATGTCGTGCGCTTCCAGCGCCTGGCCGTGGGCGAAGGCATCGAGAAGGTGAAAGAAGACTACGCAGCCGAAGTCGCGAAGGCGATGCAAGTCTGAATTATTCAGCTCTTCGAAACTGAAAAGCCCGCTGGAAACAGCGGGCTTTTTTGCTGCGAAACTGCCGCAACACGGCACATGGTGCTATCCGCATTGGACATCGCGTCAGTTCATGAAAACGAGTTCACGCAAAAACGTGCGGCCATTGCATTTTCCAGTCGATGACTGGAAACACGCGTCCGCCAAAATCTTGATGCCTATCGCGTTAGCAGGTTCATAAACCTTGATTTCCCGCTGCGCTGCACATTTTTGCAGTCCCGGAACCGTGACTGACACAAACTGGCACGTCGCCTGCTCTATACCACTCCCAAAGTCCGACCCCTTTCCATTCCTGCAAGGATCCGTCCGATGAAGAAGCTTTCCCTCCTCGCTGTTGCCCTGCTGGCGACCGCCCCGATGCTGGCCAACGCCGAATCAACTTTCACCACCGGTGCCGGCACTCCGATTACGGCCAATGCCCGCCTCGATTTCCGGGTCACGATCCCGAAGATCCTGTTCCTGCAGGTCAGCACCGGCACCAACATGGCGACCAACAGCCAGATCGACCTGATCGACTTCACCGTTCCCGCGGCCAACGTCGGCAATGGCACCCCGGTTGCGGCTACCGCAGCCTCAGGCGACCTGGCCAACGGCACCGTGACTGCCAAGCTGCTCGGCAACAACGGCAACATCAGCCTGTCTTCGAACACCATCGGTGCGATGAACAGCGGCGGCACCGACACCATTTCGTACAGCCAGATCAACACCGCAGTGGCCGCCAATGTCTCGGCGACAGTGCTGGCAGCTCCCGCACTGGCCGATGGCGTGGCAACCAACGTTGCGATTGCCCCGAACGTCGGCGCCAAGGTGGTGAACCAGGACGCCAAGTGGACCTATACCTACAAGAACACCGCGATCGTCCCGCCCGGCACCTATGGTGGCGTCAACACCAACAACGGTCGCGTGACCTACACGGCCTCCATGCCGTAATTCGGAATATCCCCGGACCGATCCACGGCCCGGGGATTGGAGGGGAGGCCATGACATTTCCGACACGCCAGCACCATCACTTACTGCGATTTGTCGCGGCGGCAGTATTGTTGATGGGCGTGGTCGGGCGTGCGCATGCCTTTACCGCAACCATCAGCACCTCCAACACCAGGACGTTGTATCTGCGCGTCGGCGATGGCGGGACCAATGGCGCGGGATTCCGCAACGGCGGAACCCTGAGCACCCTCGGCACCATCAACGCAGTGACGGTGGCTGTCCCGGCGGCGGCGGTCGGCAATTCGACCGCGCAGGCGATGACAGGGAACGGGCGCGCCACGAGCGACTACGACAACTACCAGTTCTGCAATGCCGGCGACACCTACATCGGCGGTTTTTTCCAATACAAAGCCACTTCCGGAAGCGCAGTACTCAGCGTGCAATCGTCGACACCGCTGTCTGATGGCGCCGGCAACACGATTCCGTTCCCGCAGATCAGCTGGACCAGCTATGGCAACGGTGACGCCGGTGCTGAGCCCATCCCCGCCGGCACGTTCAACGGCGGCACCCAGACGCTGGCGAACTTTCCGGTCAACCAGTGGCAGGAAAGCTGTCATTCCTTCAAATACGCCAACGCATCGGTTCCGGCTGCAGGGACCTATACCGGGCGTGTGACCTACACGCTGACATCGCCATGAGGATCCCGCTGCAATGGATGGCGGGCACCCTCGTGATGTTCGCCACCGTGGTGCCTGCACGGGCCGGTACCTATCGCGTCGACGACAGCGCCAGCCAGGTGCTGTCAAGCAACGTCGAGATGAAATGGCACCCGATGCAGGCCGCGCCGGCGCAGCGCAACATCGCCACCGGCAACCTGACCGTGATCGTTCGCCTTGATGTCGCGAAGTGGGCCGGGCATCCGGGGCGCATCTACATGCGAATGCCGGCAAGCGCAGTGATCCCGACGATAACGACATGGACCTCGCGCGGCACGCTCCTTCCCGGAACCCTGCGTGACGGCGAGCGCACGTTGGTCTACGCCGGACCGATCCCCGTTTCCGGCCGGATCGAAGACACGCTCATGCTGACGATCCAGGCCGACGCGCGCCGGCTGTCGCGGCCGGAGCAGTTGCAATACAACTTCGAAATCGACGTGGATACGCCATGATGCCTTCTGCCTTGCGACGCCTGCTGCCGATCCTGCTGAGCGTGCTCCCGTTGTTCGCGCACGCGCAGGGTTTCTCGATCCTGGTGTCACCACCGCGTTTCGAAGACACGACGAAAGCGGGGGCGGTCTATCGCAACGTCATCGAGATCAACAACACGTCGCCGCAAGCCACGCACCTTTCCGTCAAGACCGCGGACTGGACGCTGGGCCCGGACAGTGCGGTCGCTTTCTCCAGCACGCTGGCTGCCGACAGCTGCCGCCCATGGGTGGGCATCGAAGCGAACGAAGTCGCTTTTGCCGGCAAAGGCAAGCGTCGCTTCCGTTTTGAAGTCGCCGTTCCCGCGAACACCCCGAGCGGCGAATGCCGGTTCGCGATCATGCTCGAAGGCGATCCACAGGCGGTCAAGGGCAATGTTCCGGTGCCGGTTTCCGGACGGATCGGCGTGATCGTGTACCTCACCATCGGCGACGCCCATCCGCAACTGCAAGTCGCGGGAAGCAAGGCGGTTTCGCAACAGGGGCGCATCGTTCCGGTGCTGCGGGTGCAGAACAGCGGCTATGCACATGGACGACTGGAAGGATTCATCGATGGTCGCGACGCGGCGGGTCACAAGTTCACCTTCGTCCCGTCCAACCTGCCGATCCTGCGCGGCGAAACCCGCGACATCGCGCTGGTTCCGCAAGGCGACAACGACACCATCGCAGCACCCGCAATCACGTATCCGCTGACGCTGAAAGGACAGCTGGATTACGACTCGCGCCATCTTGTCGTGGACACCAGCATCGCACGATGAAACGCAAGCCCTGGCCAACGCTGACGCTGGTCGCCAGCATCGCCGCGTGCCTGTCCGGCAATGCCAGCGCCGGGGATGCTCCCGTGCCGCAGACGGCTCCTTACAAGGACCGCATCATCAGTTCCGAAAACCTCGCGCCTTTGCCCGCGGACAACGACGATGACGCCAATGGCAGTGGTCGTCCGCGCGCGTTCCACATGCAACTTGATGCCAGCCGCAATGCGCTGGGCGACAAGGTCTATGACGAAAGCGGCATGTCCGCCGGCGGCTTCTGGGAAAGCGACAACTACGGAAGTTTTTCGATCGATGCCTCGATGTTCCATACCGACAGCGATCGCTTCGGGCAACGCCATTGGGGCGGCACCGCGACGCTGTGGCAGCGTGATCTCCCGGTCGCCGGCGGCTGGCGCGTCGACAGCGGGCTCGGGGTCCTGAATACCCCGATGCTGCCATTGCAGCGCAACCAGTATCGATTCGTATTGCCGAGCGTTCCCCTCGCCGGCGCCTCCACGAGTTGGCGCAACGATGCGAACGGCCTGGTGGTGCAGGCGTCCGCCGGTCGCAGCGGACTGCTCACCGGCACGCGCATGGTCGGTTTCGACGCCACCCGTGGCGATGTCGAATCGCTGGGCGCGCAATGGTCGCCAGCGCCGGGGTGGACTGCAGGCGGGATGTTCCTCGGATCCCAGGACACGATCCTGTCGCCGGACGGCATTGGCCCCGCCGTGGCAACGGGGAATACCCGCGCATTCCTTGCCGCGGCTGCATGGGCAAACAAAATGTCATCCGTGCAGATGAATGTGTTGACGAGCCGGGACGGCCGCGATGACGCCGTCGGCGCCTGGATCGATGGCGCCACCGTCAATGGCCGCTATACCCACAACTACGGCGTGTTCCACCTCGATCCCGGCCTGAGCTGGGGCCAGTGGCCCATCAGCAACGATGCCGAAGGTGGCTATTACCGTCTCGCCTATCGCTTTGCGCGCTGGAACTGGAGTGTTGGCGTCGACCAGATCAAGTCGATCAGCGGGCACGGGTTCGACGGCACCTACGCCAATGCCTATGTTCGATACCAGGCCAACAGCACGCTTGGATACGGCGGCAGCCTGGCGCTGCGGCACTCCGGAAGCAGTGACGACTTCAATCTCGAGGGCTTCATCGACAAGCGCACGCGCTGGGGCCAGACACGCCTGCAGATCGACCACGCCCGCACCGATATCTCGCGCGCACGCTATTGGCAAGCTGCGATCGACCAGTCGTTTCCCATCGAACGCGGCGCGCGGCTCAATGCTTCGTTGTCCACCGAATGGCAAGACGACGGTTTGGGTCATTCGGGCCACTCGCACGCCCTGTCACTCTATGGCGGATACGATCTCAGCGAACGACTCTCGCTCGACGGCAACATGCGCTGGACCCGCGGTGACGGCCCCGATGCAAGGCGCGGGCTCGATGCCAATCTCGGCCTGAACTGGCGGCTTGGAAATCGCTGGGTGGTGACCGGCGCGTATTACCGGAGCCTCGGCTCGCAACGCTCGCCCTTCGTGCTCGATCCGCTGGCGACGCAGGCGCCATTCGTGTCGTTGCCGCGCAATCGCTCCGTCTATCTCAGCATCCGCTACGCATTCGAGGCGGGGCAGTCGCAAGGCGTGCTGGGCGGCGCACCCAACGATGCCAGTGGCTCGATTGCAGGCAGCATCTTCCTCGATGACAACGCCGACGGCATCCGCGCGGCTTCGGAACAACCGGCAGCGAACGTCACCGTCATCCTCGATGATCGCTACTCCGTCCGCACCGACGCGTCAGGCAACTTCAATTTCCCGCGTGTCGCGGTTGGCAAGCACCGGTTGACCATATCGCCGGACAATCTGCCTTTGCCGTGGACGATCCTCGACGGCGCAGCTGATCGCCAATTGAATGTCACGGTGCGTTCGGCGACCCGCATCGACATCGGCGCCACTCGCCCGCGCTGATCAAGCATCCGGCGATCCTCACTGGCCGGGATCCGTTCCGGCTCGGGTAGAATGCCGCAACCGCCTTGCATCCCCCCGGAGCGCCCATGACCGCCCTCGCCCATCGCCGTGTCCTGCTGAAACTGTCCGGCGAGGCGCTGATGGGGGACGAGAATTACGGCATCGATCCCAAGGTGCTGGTGCGGCTCGCCAACGAGGTCAAGGAAGCACACGACGCCGGCGCCGAAGTCGCATTGGTGATCGGTGGCGGCAACATCTTCCGCGGCGCGGGGCTGGCGGAAGGCGGCATGGATCGCGTCACCGGCGACCACATGGGCATGCTGGCGACGGTGATCAACGCGCTGGCGATGCAGGACGCGATCGAAAAGGTCGGACTGAAGGCGCGGGTGATGAGCGCGATCAAGATCAACGCCGTGGCCGAGGATTACATTCGCCGTCGCGCGGTCCGTCATCTGGAAAAAGGCCGCATCACCATCTTCGCCGCCGGCACCGGCAATCCGTTCTTCACCACCGATTCCGGCGCCGCGTTGCGCGCGGTCGAGATCGAGGCCGATCTCCTGCTCAAGGCGACCAAGGTCGATGGCATCTACGACCGCGATCCCAAGAAGCACGCCGATGCGGTGCGCTTCGAGCGCCTCAGCTATGACGAAGTGATCGCTCGCAACCTGCAGGTGATGGATACCGCCGCATTCGCGCTGGCCCGCGACAGCAAGTTGCCGATGCGCGTGTTCGACATCGACGAACCCGGTGCGCTGCTGCGCATCCTCCGCGGCGAAGCGATCGGAACCTTCGTCGGCGCCTGAGCGCGATTCCTTGAAATAGTATCCGCGCCGCCGCATCGCCCAGAATTCCGCAATGAGCGGACACCACGACCATTCCCATTCCGCCACCCGCGCCTTCGCCTGGGTGACGTTGATCAATCTCGCCTACACGCTGGTCGAAGCGTGGTATGGCTTCAGCACCAACTCGCTGGCGTTGCTGTCGGACGCCGTCCACAACTTCGGTGACGTCCTCGGTCTCGGCCTGGCCTGGGGCGCGGCATTGCTCGCCAAACGACCACCACGGGGCCGCCACACCTACGGCTGGCGTCGCGCCACCCTGCTGTCGCCGTTGGCCAACTCGATATTGCTGGTGGTGTTCTCCGGCGCGCTCGGCTGGGAAGCGATTCGCCGCTTCAACGCACCGCCCGGCATTCCGCCGGCGCCGGTGATGGTGGTCGCGGCCATCGGCATCGTGGTCAACCTCGTCGCGGCCGCATTCGTGCATGGCGGCCACGAAAACGATCTCAATCGCCGTGGCGCCTTCCTCCATCTGGTCGCCGATGCCGCGGTCTCGCTGGCGGCGGTGCTCGCCGGCGCCGGCATGATGTTGTTCGGATGGAACTGGCTGGATCCTGCGACCGCGCTGCTGGTCTCGATCGTGGTCCTGGTCGGCAGCTTCAAGCTGCTGCGCGACAGTTTCGATGCGGCGATGGACGCGGCGCCCGCCCATATCCGTTCATCCGTGGACAGCCCGGCGTCGTCGCCGTCCACCATCTCCACCTGTGGTCGCTGGGCAGCAACGAGATCGCGCTGACCGCGCATGTCACCCGCCCGCCGGGCCAGGACGACAGCGACCACGACACCTTCATCGACCGCCTCAACCATGCGCTCGATGAGCGTTTCGGCATCAATCACGCGACGCTGCAGGTGGAACACGGCCAGGAATGCGGCCACGGCTGCCACGATCGCACGGCGCATCACGACCACTGAGTGGCCGGGCCGGCGGCCCGGCGGCGTTCCCCCCTATAATCCCGGGTCATGTTTTTGCTGGAGTCCGGGATGCTGAACGAGATCAAGAAAGATGCACAGGCACGCATGCTCAAGAGCATCGATGCGCTGCGCCACACCCTGACCAAGCTGCGCACCGGCCGTGCCACCAGCGCGCTGGTGAATCACATCAAGGTGAACTACTACGGCTCCGACATGCCACTGGAGCAGGTCGCCAGCGTCGCCGTGACCGATGCCCGCTCGCTGACCATCACGCCGTGGGAGAAGCCGATGGTTGCGGCGGTGGAGAAGGCGATCATCAACTCCGACCTCGGCCTGACCCCGAACACCGCCGGCACCACCATCCGCATCAACATCCCCGCGCTCACCGAGGAGCGCCGCAAGGATCTGTCGAAAGTCGTGCATGGCGAAGGCGAGGACGCCAAGGTGGCGATCCGCAACATCCGCCGCGACGCCAACCAGCACACCAAGGATCTGTTGAAGGAAAAGAAGATCACCGAGGACGAAGCCACGCGCCAGGACGACGAGATCCAGAAGATGACCGACAAGGCGATCAAGGACGTCGATGAAGTGGTGAAACTCAAGGAACAGGAACTGATGGCCGTTTAAGGGCTGGCTGCGCTTGCTCATGCCGCGTCATCGGAAGCACTCGTACTCGGTCACGTACTGTTTGTACGCTCCCTCGTGCCCGGGTTGCTCTTCCTTGCCTGGTCTGCGTTCACGACGGCCCTGAACTGTCATGAGCGCGATTCCCCAAGCGTCCATCCCCCGCCACGTCGCCATCATCATGGACGGCAACGGGCGCTGGGCCGAGCAACGCCGGCGCCCGCGCCTGGTCGGCCACCGTGCCGGCGCCCGCGCGGTGCGCGACACCATCGAATTCTGCATCGAGCATGGTGTCGTCGCGCTGACGCTGTTCGCGTTCTCCAGCGAGAACTGGGGACGCCCGCAGGAAGAAGTCAGCGGGTTGATGCGGCTGTTCCTGTCCGTGCTCGATCGTGAAGTGGACGAGCTGGCGCGCCGCGGCGTGTGCATCCGTTTCATCGGCGAGGCACAGGCATTCTCGCCCGACATCCAGAAGCGCATGCAGGTAACGGAAGCGCTGACCGCCGCCAACACCGGGCTCACCCTGGTGATCGCCGCCAATTACGGTGGCCGCCAGGACATCGCCGCTGCCGCACGCGCGCTGGCACAGGCTGCACGGGAAGGCCGCATCGACCCGGCATCCATCGACGAAACGGTGTTCGGCGCGCATGTCGCGCTGGCCGATCTCCCCGCCGTCGACCTCTGCATCCGCACCGGCGGCGACCTGCGCATCAGCAATTTCCTGCTGTGGCAGCTCGCCTACGCCGAGCTGTGGTTCACCCCGACGTTGTGGCCGGACATGGATGCAGCGACACTGCAGGCCGCATTCGACGATTTTTCCCGGCGCCAGCGCCGCTTCGGACTCACCGGGGCGCAGGCGTCCCGGCAACAGGCATAACGCATGGCAGCGACCCGAACCCGCATGATTTCCGCCTTCGTGATGGGCCCGGCCGCCCTGTTGGCGGTCCTGTTCCTGCCCACCAGCTGGATGGCTGTGGCCGCGGCACTGCTGTTCCTCGGTGGGCTGTGGGAATGGTTCAAGCTCGCCGGCGTCGAGGACAGCCTGTCGCGCCTGCTGCTGGTGGCCCTGCACCTGTTGCTGATGGTGGCGCTCGCCTGGGGTTCGCATACCGCGCAGGGCGGCACCTCCGCATTGTTCGAAGTGGTGATCGTGATCGGCGCGGCGTGGTGGGTGCTGAGCCTGGCATGGCTGGCCAGGTACGATTTCGGTTCGCACCACGAAAGCTGGTCGCGCGTGGTGAAGCTGCTCGCCGGCACGCTGGCGGTGATCCCGGCCTGGTGCGCGCTGCTGGTGCTGCACGGCACGCCACAGGGCACGGTCGATCATGGCCTGATCCCCAAGGGTCATGTCTGGCTGCTGGTCGCGCTGATGACGGTGTGGGCCGCCGATACTGGCGCCTATTTCGCCGGGCGCGCCTTCGGCAGGCACAAGCTGGCGCCGCGCATCAGCCCCAACAAGACCATCGAAGGCCTCGCCGGCGGGCTCCTGCTTGGCGTGATCGTCGGCATGGCGGTGGCGAGTTTCACCGGCATCGCGATCACGTCGTTGCCGGCGGTCGCCCTGCTCTGTGCGATCACCGTGCTGATCTCGGCGGTCGGC
>JAEKKW010000076.1 GCA_019510195.1 Lysobacterales bacterium
CGTGGTGATCGTCCTCGGCGAAATGATCGGCCACGCCCGAGACCGAGGAATGCCCGTCGGCGCCGCCGAGTGCTTCGGCATCGACCACTTCGCCGGTCGCGGCCTTCACCAGCGGCGGACCACCGAGGAAGATCGTTCCCTGGTTTTTCACGATGACCGATTCGTCGCACATCGCCGGTACGTAGGCGCCACCCGCGGTGCAACTGCCCATCACCACCGCGACTTGCGGGATGTTCTCCGCGCTCATCCGCGCCTGGTTGTAGAAGATGCGGCCGAAGTGTTCGCGGTCGGGGAAGACCTCGTCCTGCAACGGCAGGAAGGCGCCGCCGGAATCGACCAGGTAGACGCAGGGAAGGTGATTCTCGCGGGCCACTTCCTGTGCGCGCAGATGCTTCTTCACCGTCATCGGGAAGTAGGTGCCGCCCTTGACGGTGGCGTCGTTGGCGACGATCACCACTTCCTGGCCCATCACCCGACCGATGCCGGTGACGACACCGGCGGCTGGCGCGGCATCGTCGTACATGCCTTCGGCGGCGAGCGCGTTGAGTTCGAGGAAGGGCGAGCCGGGATCGAGCAGGGCATCGATGCGGTCGCGCGCCAGCAGCTTGCCACGCCCGGTGTGCTTGCTGCGGGCCGCTTCGCCACCGCCTTCGGCCGCGCGTTGCAGCCGTGCGTGCAATTCGTCCGCCAGTGCCTGGTGGTGCGCGGCGGTCGCGATGAATTCGGGTGAGCGCGGATCGATCTGTGACTTGATGACGGGCATGGCGAGTTGTGCACGAACGAAGCCGACAGGATACCTGTTGGCAAAAGAAAGGCCCGCTTGCGCGGGCGACGAGCCATAAAGAAAGGCCCGCTTGCGCGGGCCTTTCGGATCACATCCTGGGAAGGATGGATTACTTCTTGACGGCGTCGGCAGCAGCCTTGGCCTTGTCGCCAGCGGCCTTGGCAGCGTCACCAGCAGCCTTGGCGGCGTCGCCGACCTTGGCAGCAGCGTCGCCGGCGGCACCGGCAGCAGCGTGGGCAGCGTCGGTACCAGCGGCCTTGGCGGCGTCGGCACCAGCGACGGCAGCGTCGCCAGCCTTGGAAGCGGCGTCACCAGCAGCCTTGGCGGCATCGCCAGCGGCGGCAGCGGCGTCAGCGGCAGCAGCCGGGGCAGTAGCGGCGTCGGCCGGCTTGGCGGCGTCAGCGGCCGGAGCAGCAGCGGCGTCGGCCGGCTTGGCGGCGTCAGCGGCCGGAGCCTGGTCGGCCGGCTTGCAGGCAGCCAGGGCCAGGGTAGCGGCGGCGAAGAGAGCAGCGATCTTCAGGTTCATTCGAATGTCCTCGGATATTTCGGTTGTGGAGTTACAGCGGTTGGAACTCTGTTGCCGAAAAGCCGCCAGCAAGCTGGCGGCTTTTCACGATCGTGATCAGGATCGACGATCGATTACTTCTTGACTTCTTCCTTGGCGGCGTCGGCACCCTGCTTGGCAGCGTCCTTGGCCTTGTCGGCAGCCTTGGCGGCGTCGGCAGCAGCGTCGGCGTGGGCGTCGGCAGCACCAGCGGTCGGAGCGGCAGCGGCGTCGGCGGCCTGCTTGGAGGCGGCGTCGGCGGCGGCAGCGGCGGCATCGGCGCTGCTCTGGGCAGCCTGGGCGGTGGAGGCATTGGCGCCGGAGGTGGCAGCGGCCTGGTCGGCGGACTGCTGGGCAGCGCTGGCAGCCTTGTTGGCGTCGGCAGCGGCGTCGCTCGCCTGCTGCGAGTTGGAGCAGGCGGAAAGCGCGATACCCATGGCCAGTGCCAGGAGAGCCTTGTTCATGGTCATGTCGGGATCCTCATGATTGGGTGGGTAACGCGCAATGGAGCGCGTTGGGCCCATGATGACCCAATGCTGAGCCGTGTCAAGAACCTTGGCCGGTTTTTTTGCCGATTGCGTTACGCGGGGTTTAGAGCGGCTTCAGTCCCGTCTTCACGCCAATTCAACAGCCATTGCCGTGGCTTCACCGCCACCGATGCACAACGAGGCAATGCCACGCTTGCCACCGCGGGCCTGGAGGGCATGGATCAGCGTCACCAGCAGACGAGCGCCACTGCAGCCGATCGGATGGCCCAGGGCCACGGCGCCGCCATTGACGTTGAGCTTGTCGTGGGGGATGCCGAGGGTTTTCATCGGCGCCATCGCGACGACCGAGAACGCCTCGTTGACTTCGAACAGGTCGATATCGGCGACCGACCAGCCGGCCTTCTCCATCACCTTGCGGATCGCCTCGATCGGGGCGGTGGTGAATTCCGCGGGCGCCTGCGAATGCGTGGCGTGGGCGATGATGCGCGCGAGCGGCTTGGCACCGGCGGCCTTGGCGGCATCGGCCGACATCACCACCAGCGCGGCGGCGCCATCGGAAATCTTCGATGAGGATGCAGCGGTCAGCGTGCCGTCCTTGTTGAACGCGGGGCGCAGGCCGGGGATCTTGCTGGTATCGATCTTGCCGGGTTCCTCGTCGGCATCGACCACGACATCGCCCTTGCGGCCCTTGACCGTGAGCGGGGCGATTTCGGCCTTGAAGGCACCGGAAGCGATCGCGGCCTGGGCGCGGCGCACGCTTTCGGTCGAATAGGCATCGACTTCCTCGCGGCTGCAGTCCAGTGCCTTGCAGGTGGCGTCGCCGAACACGCCCATGGCCTTGCCGTCTTCCGGGTTGGTCAGTCCGTCCCACGCCATGTGGTCGAGGAATTCGGCGCTGCCGTAGCGGATGCCGGTGCGCGAACCGTTGAGCACGTGCGGCGCGTTGGTCATCGACTCCATGCCGCCGGCGATCACTGCGCTGGCGCTGCCGGCCTTGATCAGGTCATGGGCAAGCATCACCGCTTTCATGCCCGAACCGCAAACCTTGTTGATGGTGGTGGCGCCGGCCTTGTCGGGGATTCCGGCGGTGCGGGCAGCCTGGCGCGCGGGTGCCTGGCCGAGACCGGCCGGCAGCACGCAACCCATGATCACTTCGTCGATCGCATCGGGCTTGATGCCGGCGGCTTCGACGGCCGCGGCAATCGCGGTCGCGCCGAGGGTCGGCGTGGGGACGCCGGTGAACTGGCCGAGCATGGAGCCGATGGCGGTGCGCTTGGCGCCAACGACGACGATGTCAGACATGGGGTTGGGTCTGGAGGGGGACAGACAGCGATTATCGCCCAGACAGGTGACGGCTGGCGACGCATTAAGTAATTGCCTCGCATTCCCGTCTTGCCATCGCGCATGCGGTCGCGCTACAAATCCGCAACATCGATCACGTTCCGGGTACGCCGGGACATCCTTCGGAGGGAAGGTTGCAATGATGATTCCACGGCGTCATGCCCTGTCTGTTGCTGTTGTTCTGGCGGTCTCGTCCATGGCGCTGACGGGATGCGGAGGGGGAGGAGGGACGAAGTCGTCGGGTGGCGGCAGCACCGTGCCACCGTTCACGCCGACCATCGCCAATGATTCGTCGTTGACCAATCTCGCGCCACCCACGATCGCGGCCGAACCGGCACCGGCGACCTTTTCAGATCCCAATCTCGCGCAGATGCATGTGCTGATCAACGATGCCGGCGCGCTTGGTGCGGGCAAGATCGGCAGCGGCGTCTCGATCGGGTTCCTCGATACCGGCGTCGACCACACCAATCCGGCGATCGCGGGCCGGGTCAGGCTGCCGGAATTCATCAACGTCGATCCGGCGACCAACAACACCGGCGTCGACGACGTGGTCGGCCACGGCACCATGGTGGCGTCGCTCGCCGCGGGCAAGCCGATGGCGGCCAACTACATCGACCAGAACAACAACGTCGTGGGCACTTCCACCTGGCAAGGCGGCGTGGCACAGGGCGCGAACATCATTTCGTCGCGCATCATCAACGATGCCCCGCCGGTGGATGACGGCACCGGCCAGGGCGGCAACCCGATCGGTGCAGGCCAGGGCTATGGCGATCTGTTCAAGGCGCTGAACGGCCAGTTGGCTGATGCCGGCGCGAAGATCATCAACAATTCCTGGGGCGGCCTGTACTGGAATGATCCGGCGTTGTCGGTCGAGCTGCAGACGGCGTGGAAGGATTTCGTGGTCAATCGTGGTGGCCTGATCGTGTTTGCCAGCGGCAACGATGGCGCCACCGCAAGCTTGCGCCCGAATCCTTCCGACAACGCGATGTTGCCGAGCATGGACGGCGGCGATGCGGTGCTGGCGAAAGGCTGGCTGACGGTCAGCGCGCTCGATCCCGCCCATCCGACCCAGCTCACGTCCTATTCGCAGCAATGCGGTGCGGCGATGAATTACTGCCTGGTTGCACCGGGCGATGTCGTGGTTGCCGATCATTACAACACGTCGTCGGCTTACGGCCTCTACAACGGCAGCGGCACTTCGTTCTCCGCGCCGCAGGTGAGCGGCGCGGCCGCGGTCGTCTGGGCGCAGTTCCCGTATTTCAACAACGACCTGGTGCGCCAGACCCTGCTCGGCACGGCCAAGGATCTCGGTGCGGCCGGCGTCGATCCGGTCTTCGGCTGGGGGTTGCTCGATGTCACCAGGGCGGCGAACGGTCCCGGCAATTTCGCCTGGGGCGATGTCACCGTGTCGTTCTCCGGCAATTCGATCTGGCGCAATTCGATCATCGGCGCGGGCGGGCTGATCAAGCAGGGCGACGGCACGCTGTCGCTCACCCAGGCGCAGTCCTATACCGGCGCGACGCAGGTGCAAGGCGGTGCGCTCGACATCCGCCAGGGACTGGGCGGTTCCGCATTGTCGATTTCGTCCGGGGCCCGCGTCTATGCCAGCGGCACCTTCGGCAAGACCGTCAGCAATTCCGGGTTCTTCATCAACGGGCGCGACAGCGGCGCCACCGTCGCCGGCAATTACACCCAGACCGCGAGCGGCAATCTCGGCATCTGGCTGGGCACGCCGCTGCAAGTCAACGGCACGGCGGCGATCGCCGGGCAGTTGAGCCTGCTCGGCACCCGCAGCAACTACACCACGCAAGCGAAGGAAACCTTGCTGAAGGCCAATGGCGGACTCGCCGGCACGTTTTCCAGCGTCAAGGCCGCGCCCAATGTCTTTCTCGATGCGACGGTGAGCTACGACCCCAACAACGCCTTCCTCAACATCAATCGCATCAACGTGACTGCAGCGGCCGCGAGCATGGGCCTGACGACGGCGCCGGTCCTGGCCACGGCAACGCGTGTCGAAGGCGCGATGACCGCGATCGATGGCCAGCTTGCGAAGGGCAGCGGGGTGATTCCAACCGGTTTCATCGATGGTGCCGCGGCGATCCAGCAAACGCCGGACGCACGCGTCGCGGAACGCACGCTGTCGTCGTTGTCCGGACAATTGCAGGCGGCCTCGGCGACGATGACGCTGGAGTCGCTGGACGCCGGACGCCATGCTCTGGATCGTCGCTTCGCCAACCTGTCGGACAACGCCTTGCTGAAAGGCGCGTGGTCGCAGGACCTGCAGCGTGACGGCACGCTGGCGCAATCGGGGTTGAACAGCCTCGGCATGAATGTCGATGGCCGGATGTCGGGTTATGACCAGCGCATCGGGCAGGACGCGGTGGTCGGCCTGGCGATGAGCCAGACGCGGCTCAACGGCTGGATGAGCGCACTGGGCGATCGTGCCCAGGGCCACCAGTCCGAAGCGCAGATGTACGCCGGGCTGTGGCGTGGCGGTTGGTTCGCGTTGGGAAGTGCCGGCGCCGGGCGTTTCGATCGCCGCACCGACCGCATGCTGCAACTCGGCCTCGAGAATGAAGGCGCGAGCGCATTGCAGCGTGGCAGTTACGCGTTCGCGAATGCCGAAGGCGGCTATCGCTTCGCCTTCTCGGGCTTCGGACTCACGCCGTATGTCGGGACGCAATACGCATCGATCCGCAACGAGGGATTCCGCGAATTCGATGCCTCCGGTTTCGGGTTGCAGGCGAATGCCTGGCGCAACGATCGCTGGCAAGGCTATGCGGGCTTGCGCATGAATCGCGACTGGCGGCTGGCGAACGGCTGGCAAGTCGGAATGGAAGCGCGTGGCGAGTTCCAGCAGCTGTTGCAAGGCAACGACACCTTGCTGGCGAGCTTCACCGGGGTTGATCAGTGGATGCCGGTGAGCGGACTTGGGCTGGCGCGCCAGGGTCACCTGTTCGGATTGGGCTTCAATCTCGACCCGTCGGCGCGGACGCATTTCCGCTTCGACCTGAGCCAGCGCAGCAGCACACTGGGCAATGAGAGGACCTGGATGGCGAGGTACGAGAGGGCGTTCTGATCAACCCTGCCCGTTGAACAGCTCGCGGCCGATCAGCATGCGCCGGATCTCATTGGTGCCGGCGCCGATCGCGTAGAGCTTGGCGTCGCGCAGCAGGCGCCCGGTCGGGAACTCGTTGATGTAGCCGTTGCCGCCGAGCGCCTGGATCGCTTCCAGGGTCACGTCGACCGCCGCTTCCGACGCGTGCATCAGGCAGGCCGCGGCATCGACGCGGCTCTTGCGGCCTTCGTCGTAGTCGCGTGCGACCGAATAGGCGAAGGCGCGGCTCGATTGCAGCGCCGTGTACATGTCGGCGACCTTGGCCTGCATCAGCTGGAAGGTGCCGATCGCGGCGTCGAATTGCTTGCGTTCGCGCACATAGGGCAGGGTGATGTCGAGCGCGGCCTGCATCAGGCCGAGCGGACCGCCACTCAACACCAGGCGTTCGGTATTGAGGCCGGACATCAGCACCTTGACGCCGTGGTTGACTTCACCGATGACGTTTTCCTGCGGGATCTCGCAGTTCTCGAACACCAGCTCGCAGGTGTTGGAACCGCGCATGCCGAGCTTGTCGAGCTTCTGCGCAGTGCTGAATCCCTTCATGCCCTTCTCGACGATGAAGGCGGTCATGCACTTGCTGCCGGCGTCCTTGCCCGCGGTGCGCATGTAGACCAGCAGCACGTCGGCTTCGTGACCGTTGGTGATCCACATCTTGTTGCCGTTGGCGATCCACCGGCCATCGCGGAGTTCCGCGCGGCAGGACATCGACCCGACCACATCGGAGCCGGCACCGGGCTCGCTCATCGCCAGCGCGCCCTTCCACTCGCCGCTGCACAGTTTCGGCAGGTATTTCGCGCGCTGGGCCTGGTTGCCGTTGACGTACAGGTTGCTCACGCACAGATTGGAGTGCGCGCCGTAGCTGAGGCCGACCGAGCCGGAGGCACGGCTGATTTCCTCCATCGCCACCATGTGGGCGAGGTAGCCCATCTCGCTGCCGCCGAACTCGCCGGGCACGGTCATCCCCAGCAGGCCCATTTCGCCGAGCTTCGGCCACAGGTCCTGCGGGAACGCGTTGTCCTCGTCGATCTTCGCCGCGCGCGTCGCGATTTCCGCCTCGGCGAAGCGGCGGACCGCATCGCGCAGTGCATCGATGTCTTCGCCCAGGCTGGGAATGCGCATCAGTGGCGGATCCGGCCCTTGAAGCGCGCGCTGCCACGGCCCATCGGCAGCTTGAGCTTGCCGATCGCGCCGATGCGCTCTTCGGCGAGGCGGTCGGCGGCCTGGTAGGTCGGGATGCCGTCGCGCTCGGAGATCTCGTAGATGCGGCCGAGGTTGTGGTAGATGGTGCGCATCATGCGCATCGCGCGTTCGCGGTTGTAGCCGTCGATCTCGAGCGACACGTTCATCACGCCGCCGGCGTTCACCGCGTAGTCGGGCGCGTAGAGGATGCCGCGACGCTGCAGCTCGTCGCCGATCTCGTTGGTGGCGAGCTGGTTGTTGGCCGCGCCGCAGATGATCTTGGCCTTGAGGCGGGGCAGGGTCTTCTCGTTGACGGTGCCGCCCAGCGCGCACGGCGAGTAGACGTCGGCATTGACGTCGTAGATCTCGTCGAGGCCGACCGCTTCGGCGCCGTATTCGCTGACGGCCTTGTCGACCAGCTGCTTGTTGATGTCGGTGACGAAGATCTTGGCGCCGCGTTCCTTCAGCAGCTTCACGAACTCCATGCCGACGTGGCCGAGGCCCTGCACGGCGTAGGAATGCTTGCCGACTTCCTCGTCGCCGAACTTCTTGTGCAGCGTCGCCATCAGGCCCTGCAGGGTGCCGTAGGCGGTGAACGGCGAGGGATCGCCCGAACCGCCATGGACCTGGTGCACGCCGGTGACGTACTCGGTTTCGCGGAACACGAATTCCATGTCGTTGACGTCGATGCCGACGTCTTCGGCGGTGATGTAGCGACCACCCAGCGATTCGACGAACTGGCCGAAGGCGCGGAACAGCGCTTCCGACTTGTCCTTGGCGGGGTCGCCGATGATCACGGCCTTGCCGCCGCCGAGGTTGAGGCCGGCCACGGCGTTCTTGTAGGTCATGCCGCGCGACAGTCGCAGCACGTCGTTCAACGCCTCGTCCTCACTCTTGTACGGCCACATGCGCGTGCCGCCCAGCGCGGGGCCGAGCACGGTGTTGTGGATGGCGATGATCGCCTTGAGGCCGGCATCCTTGTTGTGGCAGAAAACGATCTGCTCGTGGCCGGTGGTGTCGAGGGTTTCGAAAATCATGCGTGAACTCCGATGTGCCCCGGCGGTCGTGGCCGGTGCGGGTCCGGGGGTGGGGACGATGCCGACGCCGGTCGGCGAGGGCGGCATATTCTAGTCCTTCCGGCACGGGCAGGCATTCCTGGCCGAATGGGCAGCGGATGAATGTGGGGTTGACATGGGGCGTCGGCCTGGTGTGCGGAACGGCCGCCGCGAGTGCCCGCGCTACAATTGCGGATTCCCGAAATCCGCCGTGAATTCCGCCATGAGCACGCCTGCCCAGACGCTGACCGAAAGCCAATCCACCACCGCCAGCGAGAGCGCGGTGCCGTTGCGCTTCGTGACCGCCGCCAGCCTGTTCGACGGCCACGACGCCGCGATCAACATCATGCGCCGGCTGATCCAGTCGCAGGGCGCGGAAGTGATCCATCTCGGCCACAACCGCAGCGTCGAGGACGTGGTGCGCGCGGCGTTGCAGGAAGACGCCGACGGCATCGCGCTGTCGTCCTACCAGGGCGGGCACGTCGAGTACTTCAAATACATGGTCGACATGCTGAAGGAGCGTGGCGCGCCGCACATCAAGGTGTTCGGCGGCGGTGGCGGCACCATCACCCCGGAAGAAATCCGCGAGCTGGAAGCTTACGGCGTCGAGCGCATCTACCACCCCAACGACGGCATGAAGATGGGGTTGGTGGAGATGATCGAGGATGTGGTCAAGCGCGCCGATGATGGCCGTCAGGCCACGGCGCGCAGTTCCGGCAACGATGCACCCGGCATCGACGACGAGATCGGCATCGGTCGCGTGCTGTCGGCGATCGAGGACGGACAGCTCGGCGAATCGGAACTCGCGCACCTGCGCAAGCAGTGGCAGCTGGCGGGCGGCAAGACACCGGTGATCGGCATCACCGGCACCGGTGGCGCCGGCAAGTCGTCGGTGACGGACGAGCTGCTCAATCGGTTCCTGGCGAATTTCCCGCAGATGCGCATCGCGGTGATCTCGGTCGACCCGACCCGCCGTCGCACCGGTGGTGCGCTGCTGGGCGATCGCATCCGCATGAATTCGCTGCGCAGCCATCGCGTCTACATGCGCTCGATGGCGACGCGTCGCCAGAACGTGGCGACCAATGCGGTGCTGAAGGATTGCATCGCCTTCCTGAAATCGCTGGCCTACGACCTGGTGATCGTCGAGACCGCCGGCATCGGCCAGTCGGATTCGGAGATCGTCGATCTGGTCGATTTCCCGATGTACGTGATGACCAGCGATTACGGCGCGGCGTCGCAGCTCGAAAAGATCGACATGATCGATTACGCCGAACTGATCGTGCTCAACAAGTACGACAAGCGTGGTGCCGAGGACGCGCTGCGCGATATCCGCAAGCAGTGGAAGCGCAACCGCGTCGCGTTCCAGACCAGGGACGAGGACGTCCCGGTCTATCCGACCATCGCCTCGCAGTTCAACGATCCCGGCATCAGCTGGATGTTCGCCAACCTGTGCCGCCTGTTGCGCGGGAAGTTGTCGCTGCCGGAAGGGCAATGGTCGCCGGCGATCGACACCGCGTTGAAGGAACCGCGTGCCACCGTGCTGATTCCCGGCGCGCGCGTGCGTTACCTCGCCGAGATCGCCGAGCAGGGCCGTTCGATCAACACACAGATCGAGAAGCAGTCCGACATCGCCGATCGCGCCCAGAGTTGCTGGGAAGCATTGCGCGAACTCGCCGATGCCAGGCTGCCGCAAACGCTGGAGTTGTATGCCCGCGATGACGTGCAACCGGGTGCGGGCGATGCCGATCGTTCGCTGCTGACGTTGCGCCAGCGCTACAACGATGCCGTGCAATCGCTGAGCAACGAGAACCTGAAACTGCTGCGCGAATGGCCGGCGCGCCTGAAGTCGATCACCGATGACGCCACCGAATACCAGGTGCGCGGCAAGACCATCCGCGTCGAGAACTATCGCGAATCGCTGAGCCACCAGAAGGTGCCGAAGATCGCCGCGCCGACCTACAAGTCCTGGGGCGAGTTGCTGACCTTCCTCGGCAAGGAAAACCTGCCGGGCTCCTATCCCTATACCGGCGGCGTGTATCCGTATCGCCGCACCGGCGAGGACCCCATCCGCATGTTCGCGGGCGAGGGCACGCCGGAGCGCACCAACCGCCGCTTCCATTACCTCAGCGTCGGCCAGCCGGCCGCGCGCCTGTCCACCGCCTTCGACAGCGTGACGCTGTACGGCGAGGATCCCGCGCCGCGTCCCGACATCTACGGCAAGATCGGTAATTCCGGCGTCAACATCCCGACGTTGGACGACATGAAGAAGCTGTATTCCGGCTTCGACCTGTGCGCGCCGACCACCTCGGTGTCGATGACGATCAACGGTCCGGCGCCGATGATCCTCGCGATGTTCATGAACACCGCGATCGACCAGCAGGTCGAGAAATACCTGAAGGAAGACCCGACGCGCTGGGCGGAAGCGCAACAGAAGATCGATGCGTTCTTCGCAGGCCGTGAGCGCCCGCGCTACCACGGCGACCTGCCGTCGATCAACGATGGACTCGGCCTCGGTTTGTTGGGCGTCACCGGCGATCAGCTGGTCGATGTCGAAACGTATGCGCGCATCAAGGCGGACACGCTCAAGACCGTACGCGGCACCGTGCAGGCCGACATCCTCAAGGAAGACCAGGCGCAGAACACCTGCATCTTCAGTACCGAATTCGCGTTGCGAATGATGGGCGACATCCAGCAGTATT
>JAEKKW010000077.1 GCA_019510195.1 Lysobacterales bacterium
TGCCGCCCAAGGCGGCGATCGCGGCCGGTTACGAGAAGGCCAGCCACACCATCTTCGACGCCAACCTCACCGGATTGATCGTCGGCGTGGCGCTGTACGCCTTCGGCAGCGGTCCGTTGAAGGGCTTCGCATTGACGATGATCATCGGCATCTTTGCCTCGATGTTCACCGCGATCACCGTGTCGCGCGCACTGGCCACGCTGATCTACGGCCGCCGCAAGCACCTCAAGTCGATCGCCATCTGATCGGGTCACGGGAAATCATTCAATGAAACTCTTTCCGCTTCACATCCTTCCCAACGACACCAAGATCGACTTCATGCGGCCGAGCCGGCCGATCCTGGTGCTGATGCTGTTGTTGCTGATCGGCTCGATCGCCGTGATCGGCCTCAGGGGCTTCAACTACGCGCTGGAATTCACCGGCGGTACCGTCGTCCGCGCGCATTTCGCCCAGCCGATCGAGACCAACAACGTCCGCGACCAGCTCACCAGGGCCGGTTTCCACGACGCGCTGGTGCAGAACGCCGGCACCGGTAACGACGTGATCATCCGCCTGCAGCCGCAGGGTGAGCACA
This sequence comes from Lysobacterales bacterium, assembly GCA_019510195.1. Taxonomy (GTDB): domain Bacteria; phylum Pseudomonadota; class Gammaproteobacteria; order Xanthomonadales; family Xanthomonadaceae; genus Solilutibacter. The sequence continues at coordinate 575 of JAEKKW010000077.1, forward strand.
ACAACGCCGACGACGCCTCGCGCAAGATTTCCGACCAGGTGCGCCAGGCGGTCAACACTGACGCCAATCCGGTCACCGTGCAGCCCGGTGAGTTCGTCGGCCCGCAGGTCGGCAAGGACCTCGCGAAGAATGGCCTCTATGCCACGATCTTCATGCTGGTCGGCTTCCTGATCTACATCGCCTTCCGCTTCGAATGGAAGTTCGCGGTGGTCGCCAGCCTGACGGCGTTCTTCGACCTGATCCTGACCATCGCCTACATGTCTCTGCTCGGCCGCGAGTTCGACCTGACCGTCCTCGCGGGCCTGCTGTCGGTGATGGGCTTCGCGATCAACGACATCATCGTGGTGTTCGACCGCGTCCGCGAAAACTTCCGCACCTTGCGCGTCGATGCCAACGAAGTGCTGAATCGCTCGATCAACCAGACGCTGTCGCGCACGGTGATCACCGCGGTGATGTTCTTCCTGTCGGCGATGGCGCTGTACATGTACGGCGGCCGCACCATGGAAGGCCTGGCCGAGACGCACATGATTGGTGCGGTGATCGTGGTGGTTTCCTCGGTGATCGTCGCGGTGCCGATGCTCAGCATCGGGCCGTTCAAGGTCTTGCGCCAGGACTTGCTGCCGAAGGCGAAGGATACGACAGAGCTCGCGCGTCGCCCGTAAGCAAGAGGAGTCCCCCGATGCGCAAGCTTCCCCGCAACCTCACTCGCAACGTCGCGTCGAGTTGCATCATGGCGCGGATCCGCCGCAACGACGTGCTGCATTCCCGCAACTTCTCGTTGGTCGAATTCGCAACCTGGGCCAAGGCGCAGGCCGCGGCCAGCGAATGGCTGGACGAAGCGAAGGCGACCTTGCCCGCAGCGGGCAATGCGCGCGACCGCATGACTGCGCGCAACACTTCAGGCGTGGTCGGGGTGATGCTGAAGACGCTCGAACGCGACGGCGACACCAGTTATGCCTGGCACGCGTTCTGGCCGGGCCACACCAGCGGCACCCGCTGGGGCATCGACAAGTACGGCGACAACGGCGCCTTCGTGCGTGCATGCCTGTCGCGCCAGCTGGAATCGGCGAACCGCGACAAGATCGAGGATGCCTTTCTCGCCGTCAAGGGCACCGCGCAATACCGCAACATGCTGCGCAGCAAGCAGCTTGAAGTGAACTGAGTGGAGTCCGCGCCGGATGAAATCCCGGCCAACGAAAAACGCCCGGCATGACCGGGCGTTTTGTTTTGTGCAATGAAGCGAACGCTCAGCCGCGCAGGCTGGCAGCGTAACCCGAACTCACCACGGCTTTCTGCAGTGCGTCGCTGAGCTTGAGGTTGCCGGCGATCACCATGCGCGAGGCGAGTCCGCGGGAATCGAGCGGACCGGTCTGGCCGCCATCTGCGGCGATCACGCGGCCACCGGCCTCGCGCACCAGCAACACGCCGGCGGCGATGTCCCACGGCTTCACGCCGGCTTCGAAATAGCCGTCGACGCGCCCGCTGGCGACATAGGCGAGATCGAGAGCGGCGGAACCGGCGCGGCGCAGGTCTTCGGCGCCGTGTTCGGTCAGCAGCAGGTCGGCGCAGCGCAGCTGCGCACCCAGGCGTTCGCGTTCGCGCGGGGCAAAACCGGTGGCGAGCATCGCGCCCGTCAGGTCCCTGCGTTCAGAGACGCGGATGCGCACGCCGTTGAGGAGCGCGCCGCTGCCCTTGCTGGCGGTGAACAGTTCATTGCGGATCGGGTCGTAGATCACGCCGTGGACCGGCTCGCCGTTTTCCACCATCGCGATCGAGACGCAGTAGTGGGGCAGGCCGCGGATGTAGTTGCTGGTGCCGTCGAGGGGATCGATCACCCAGGTGATGCGGGGGTTGCCGGACTGGCCGGATTCCTCGCCGAGCACGCCGACATCGGGCATGGCCCGGCGCAATTCGCGGATCGCCGCATCCTCGGCGTCGCGATCGACGTCGCTGGCGTAGTCCTGGCGTGCCTTCTCGACCACATTGATCGATTCCAGCCGATTGATGTTGCGCAACAGGATGTTGCCGGCGGCGCGCGCCGCCTTGACCATGATGGTGACCGCGGGTTTTTGCATCGCGGGAAAGCCTCGGCTGGAATTGGAAAGAACGGGCCGGCTCCGTGGCCGGTCGGGCAGTTTACCATTTGGCAATGGAATCAGCAGAAACACTCGCGGTGGCGAGCGGCGCACAGCGCATCCGCATCGTGCTGGTCGGCACCCAGCATCCCGGCAACCTCGGCTCTGCGGCGCGGGCGATGCGCACCATGGGCCTGGCCCGGATGGTGCTGGTCGCGCCGGAAAAAGCGCCGGATCGCGATACCGTGGCGATGGCCGCCGGCGCCGAGGCACTGGTGCTGGAAGCGCCGGTCCACGCCACCCTGGCCGAGGCCGTGGCCGATTGCAGCCTGGTGCTCGGCTGTACCGCGCGCAGCCGCCGCATCGCATTGGAGGAGCTGGCGCCACGCGCGGGCGCGGCCCGCCTGGTGGATGCGGCGAAGGCCGGTGGCGAAGTCGCGCTGGTGTTCGGGCTGCAGGTGCTCGCCTACACCGTGCGCGAGACGCTGCTGGCAGGCAATCGCACTGCGTCGGGGGATGAAGACGGCGATCCGCGCGACCAGCCGACCACGCACGCCGAACTGGAAGGGTTCTTCGCGCAACTGGACAACACGCTGGAGGCGATCGATTTCCACAAGGGGCGTGCGCCGGAATCGGCCCTGCGCAAGTTGCGGCGGATCTTCCTGCGCGCCGATCTCAGTACGCGCGAGGTGCGCCTGTTGCGCGGCGTGCTCGCCGATGCGCAACGGATGGCGCGCATCGCATCAGGAAAGTGATCGCAGCCATTCGCCGGCATAGGCGAGGAGATGGCCCGACAGCAGGCCGACGGACACCGCGACAATGACCGCGGCGATCCACGCGATCACCAGCAGCACGCCATCCTGTTCCAGCAGTGCCAGCGCGAATGCCAGCAGGATGCCGCCGAACAGGTAGTTGGTCCCGGGAATCGGCAGCGCCAGCAGGGCGCCGGTCACGACCAGCAGGATGCCGCTGAGCGCCAGTGTCAGCGGATGTTCGAACAGCCAGCCGATGCGCGGGCGGATCAGGTGTTCAAGCCGCCCCAGCCATGGCGACATCCGCGTGACGAAACGCGCGAAGGCATCGCGTTTCGGTCCCCAGTCGGCGATGCGCCGCGGCAGCCACACATCCTGGCGCCCGAACAGCAGCTGCGCGCCGAGGAAGACCACCAGTGGCCCGCTGATGGCGCCGCCGACCGGAATCGGGATGAACGCGGGCAGGGTGGCGATCAGGAGCAGGATGCCGAAGCCGCGTTCGTCGAAGTCGTCGAGGATGCCGCGCAGCGTGAGGGTGTCGCGCGATGTATCGTTCGCCAGCGAGTTCAGCAGCGCGCGCGTGCCGCGCTCAGGCATCCTGTGCATCCGCCGGTTCCGTCACGCGTTGCACCAGCAATTTGTCGATGCGCGGGCCATCGAGATCCATCACTTCGAAACGCCAGCCGTTCCAGTCGAAATGTTCGCCGACATGGGGGATGCGGCCGAAATGCGCAATCAGCATGCCGGCGGCGGTGTGGTAGTCGAGTTCGTCCTCGTGCGGCAGGCGTGCGCTGTCGGTCAGTTCGCGCAACTCGTCCACGGGCAGGCTGCCATCGACCAGCAGCGAGCCGTCTTCGCGCGTGACCACCAGCGGTTCGTCGTCGGCGTGTTCGGCCGATTGCAGGCGCCCGGTGATCGCGCCCATGACGTCGCTGATGGTGACCATGCCGGTGACGTCGCCGTATTCGTCGACCACAAGTGCCAGCGACTGCTGTTCCTCGCGGAATATTTCCAGCAACTTCATCGCGTGGGTCGATTCGCTGACGAACACCGTTTCGCGCAAGTCGTCGAACAGCGCCGGCTCGGCTTCGCCAATGTTGTCGAGCAATGATTTCGCCTCGAGCGTGCCGAGCACGTCGGCGTCGCTGCCGCGATAGACCGGGTAGCGCGAGAACGATTCCTCGCGCATCACCGCCAGGTTTTCGCTGGAAGTGGCCTCGGCATCCAGCCAGACGATGCGCGTGCGTGGCGTCATCAGGCTTTCGGCGGTGCGATCGCCGAGGCGCATCACTCGCGTCATCATGTTGCGTTCGTCTTCGTCGATCACGCCCTGTTCGTGGCTTTCGCTGACGAGGATCTGGATTTCCTCTTCGGTGATGGATTGCTCACCGGCGTTGGCGAGCCCGAGCAGGCGGACGATGGCGCGCGTGCAGGTCGACAGCAGCCATACCAGCGGCATCGCGATGCGCGAACAGATCACCATTGGCCACGCCACGACCGATGCGATGCGTTCCGGCGCGATGGTGGCGATGCGCTTGGGTACCAGCTCGCCGAGCAAACCGAACACGAACAGAGTGGCGATGACGCCGAATATGTAACCGATGCGATCGGCGTAGGGTGCCAGCAGCGCGATGTCGCGCAACGGCACCGCGATCTGCTGGCCGATGGTTTCGCCGCCGAAGTAGCCGACCATCAGGCTCAACAGCGAGATCCACAATTGCACCGCGGACAGGAACGAGTCCGGCGCTTCGGCGAGTTCGAGTGCCTTGGCCGCGCCGCTGTTGTGCACGGCCATCGTCTTCAGGCGGCTCTTGCGGGAAGTCACCACCGCGATTTCGGACATCGCGAAGAAGGCGTTGAACACGATCAGCACGGCGACGATGGCGAAATTCAGCATCGTCGCGGGCTCCGCAGGCCGGAAGATACGCGCACTCGGCGCGTCGGGGGTTCGTCTGGGGTGGCCATGGTCATCTCGAACCCATCTTAGCAGGGCGCCGTTGCGGCTCCGTGTCGGGGTTGTGTGCGGGTATCCTGTGGCCATGGATGATGCCCGCTTCGCCATTCTCGCCGCGATTCGCGCGATTCCGCGGGGTCAGGTCCGTGGTTATGGCGAAGTGGCGCGCCTGGCCGGGTTGCCCGGACGGGCGCGACTGGTCGCGCGAATCCTGTCCGAGAACGACGATGCCGGGCTGCCCTGGCATCGCGTGTTGCGCAGCGACGGACGCATCGCGTTTCCCGAACGATCGAAGGGCTATCTCGAGCAGAGTCGCCGCTTGAAGGCCGAAGGCGTGAAGGTGGAGTCGGGTCGCGTGCGTGGTATTCGTGCGGCGCCGACGGAAGACGAAGCCCTGTGGGGACCGAAGGGCTAATCGCGACGGAACCACGCCGCAATGCTGTAGCGGTCGCGGCGGGCCGGCAGCACTTCGTGCTCGAGTTCGCTGAGGAAGCAAATCGACGTCCCGAACGCCGGCAGGACATCGCCGTGCGAGGCATCGTCGAAATGGATGCGCAACTGGCCGCCATCGGCGACCTGCCAGTCGCGATTGAGATAACCGACCCATGACACCAACCGTGATCCGGCGTCGCGGAAACGGTCGCGATGGCGCGCGTAGCTGGCACCGACGGGATAGTGTGCGTAATGTGCTTCCACCGATCGAATCGGCAGGCGCAGTGATTCGCGCAATCCGCCGGCGAGTGCGTCCAATCGTTGCAGCAGGCGTTGGCCGGCGATGCAGGCGGGATCATCCAGCCACAAGGTGCTGTCGCCGCGCACGGATGCATCGCCATGGCGGAATGCGCCGCGACCGATGCGCGCGGACCGCAATGCCTCGTGTTGCCGGAGGGCTTGCGCTTCGCCGGCGAGATCGTCGGCGAGATCGGCGAACAGCCCGTCGATCAGGCAGGCGCCGCCACTGCACAACGCATCGGCGATGGCATCCGGATTGGCGTTGACGGTCGGCAGGCGGGGCACATCCGTATCATATCGGGGCACGCCGACGGAGCCGCCATGTTCAACAACATTCCACCCGCCACCAAAGCCATCGCCATCGCCAACGTGGCGATCTTCCTCGGGCAATGGCTGCTTCCTCCGGCGCTGTTCGATTCCTTCGCGCTGTGGCCGCTGGGCGAGGGGTTCATGCCATGGCAGCTGCTGACTTACGGCTTCATGCACGGCGGCTGGATGCACCTGTTCTTCAACATGCTGGCGCTGGTGATGTTCGGTGCGCCGCTGGAATACACGTGGCACACCCGCCGTTTCACCTTCTTCTATCTCGCCTGCGTGATCGGCGCGGGACTGTGCCAGCTCGCGGTCGGTGCGTGGATGACGCACGAAGGCAATCCCGCTTACCCCACGGTTGGGGCATCGGGCGGCGTGCTCGGCCTGATCCTCGCCTACGGCATGCTGTTCCCGAACCAGAAGCTGATGATCTTCCCGATCCCGTTCTTCATCCCGGCGCGGGTCGGCGTGTTCCTGATCGGTGCGCTTTCGCTGTTCTCGGGGATGACGGGATTCATGCCGGGCGTCGCCCACTTCGCGCACCTCGGCGGCATGCTCACCGGCTGGCTGATCCTGCGCTATTGGCGCGGCCAGCCGCCGTTTGGTCGCGGCGGACGCAAGCCGCCGCAACTCAGGCGCGTGATGTAGCGGTCACTTCCAGGGCTGGACGATCGCCGCCGGCGTCAACGCCATCGGCTGCCCGGCCTTGCAGCGATATGCCTGCGCGAACTCCGGCATCGATGCCAGTGTGCCGTTGACGCGCCACTTGCCGGGCGCATATGGACTGCTCGCCTGGTCGATGGCAGCGGCCTGCGGACCGGACTGCTGCGGCCACAAGCGTGCCCAGCCGGTGAAGAACGCGGTGGCATCGGCGGCGGAGACCGCCTGACCCTTGCCCAAGGCACGCCACGCGGCATCGAGCCCGGCGAGATCGAGCAGCGACTGGTCGCGCACCAATTGTCCGTTCACCATCTTGCCGGTCAGGTCGGGGTAGGCCCAGCCGTTGGCCTGGCTGCCCATGCGGGCAAGGCGATCATTCCAGGCATTGGCGTCAGCCGGCGTCCACCAGCCACGCAGTGCACCCTTGGCATCCACCTTCTGGCCATTGGCATCGACCGCGCGCGCCATCGCCCGCGCAGCAAGCGCGCCGAAGCTGCCATAGAGCGCGCCGTTCGGCTGCGACATGTCGAACACGGGTGACTGCAGCATCGCCGCGGTGATGATGACGCGATTCTGCGCCGGGTCGTAACCGAGCGCGGGCGATTGCGGCAGCACGTTCCAGCGGCGGTCGGTGTTGCCCTTGCCGATGCGCTTCATTTCCTGGGCGTGGCGCCATGCCGACGCGACCAGCATGTTGCTGCCGAAACTGCCGCGGCCCATCGGCTGGATGGTGTAGTCGAGGTCGCGTGCCGGGGCGCCGATCTCGATCTTGATCGCGGAAATCTTGGCGTGCGCTTCGGCCTTGGCGGTGGCGCTCATCCATGTCGACGCCTGGATATCGGCATCCAGCGCCTGGCCCACTTCCTGTGCCATCGATTCGGCGCGCTGCTTGCTTGCGGCGGGCAGGTAGCGCGCGGCGTATTCGTGCCCGAGCATCGGGCCGGCGGCGGTATTGATTGCGTCCAGCACCTGCTGCCAGCGCGGCGCCGCAGCGGCTTCGTTGCGGAAGACCACGCCGCGGAATTGCTGCTCGGCATCGCGGAAGCTGCGCGAGAGGTACGGCGCCATCGCGTTGCCGACCTGGAAGCGCAGATAGGCCTTCCACTGGTTGGCCGGCACCGACTTCACCAGCGCGTCGAGCTGGGCGAAATAGTTGGGATCGACCATCGACACGCGATCGTCGCTGACGCCCTGCGCCTTGAGGAAATCGCCGAGCTGCAGGTTGCGGTAGGCGCCCAGCGATGCCGCCTGCACGGCATTGAAATCGGCGCGCGGATCGGCATTGGTCTTGAACGGGCGCGACAGTTGCGCCAGTCGCGTTTCCAGGCCGACCACCATGTCGAGATCCTGGGCCAGCTTGTCGGGCTTGCTGCCGGTCAGGGTGAGGATGTTCTCGACGTACTTGCGGTAACGCACCATGATCGCGGCGACATCGGGATCGAGGCGGGTGTAGAACGCGGGATCGCCGAGACCGAGGCCGCCCTGGCTGAAGTAGCCGATATGGCGATCGACGTCGCCGGAACGACGGATGCCGTCGATGCGCGCGAGCAGCGGCGCGATCGGCCTGGAACCGTCGGTTTCCACCGCGGCTTCATCGAGGCCGCTGGCCCAGAAATCGCCGAGCAGCTTCTGCACGTTGTTCTGCGGGCCGCTCATCGCCGCATCCAGCAGGTCGCGCTGTTGCTGCACCGCGCGCGCATTGAGCTGGGAGAGGGCGCTGGTCGATGCATTGGCGGCGGGCGCCGGGTTGGTGGCCAGCCACGATTTGTTGACGTTGCCGTAGTAGTCCGCGCAATCCGCGCTGGCGGCTTCGACCTTGGCCTTGCTCTTCTTCGGTGCCGCCTTCTTCTTGGCAGCCACTGCGCCGAGCGGTGTCGTGGCGACGAGTACGGCGAGGGCGAGGACGCTGAACCTGGGAAGAAGCGGGCGTCGGGTCATCATGCGGATTCCGGGGGACGATCCGCCAAGTCTAGCAATCGCCGGTGATCGGGACCGCGTGCGCAAAAACAAGGCCCGGCAGTGCCGGGCCTTGTCGTCTTGTTGCAGCGTGCGCTTACCAGATCTGTACGTGCTTGTCGTCGGACCGCACCATCGGATCGCCGGCCTTGCACTGGAAGGCCGCGGCGAATGCCTGCATGTTGCTGGGCGCGGCGATCGCGCGGAATTTCGCGGGGGCATGCGGATCGCTGTTGAGCAACACCAGCGCCGCCTTGTCGCGAATATTGCCGCGCCACACCCGGGCCCAGCTGAGGAAGAAGCGCTGGTCGCGGGTCAGGCCGTCGATCATCGGATCGGACTTGCCGGCGCTGGCCGCCTGCAGGGCGTCGTAGGCGAAATTGAGGCCGCCGAGGTCGCCGATGTTCTCGCCCATCGTCAGCTTGCCGTTGACGTGTTTGTCGGGCATCGACGGGATCGGCGCGTAAGCGTCGAACTGGGCGCCGAGCCGGGCGGTGCGCTCCTCGAAGCGCTTGCGGTCTTCCGCCGTCCACCAGTTGGTGTTGTTGCCGGCGCCGTCGAACTGGCTACCCTGGTCGTCGAAGCCGTGGCCGGCCTCGTGACCGATCACCGCACCGATGCCGCCGTAGTTGATGGCGTCGTCGCCGTTGGCGTAGAAGAATGGCGGCTGGAGGATCGCGGCCGGGAAGTTGATGGTGTTGTCGCTGGGGTTGTAATAGGCGTTGACCGTCTGCGGCGTCATGCCCCATTCGAGGCGATCGGTCTTCTTGCCGATGTGGTCGAGTTCCCAGCGCTGGTTGAAGGCGCGTGCGGCGCGCATGTTGGCGAAGAAATCATCGGACGTGACCTTCAGGCCGCCCCAGCTGCGCCAATGGTCGGGATAGCCGATCTTGGGCAGGAAGGTCGACCACTTGGAGATCGCCTTGGCCTTGGTTTCGTCGCTCATCCAGTCGAGATGTTCGATGCGCGCCTTCAGCGCGTTGCGCACGTTGTCGACCAGCACCTGGGCGCGTGCCTTGGATTCCGCCGGGAAATAATCCTTGACGTAGAGCTGGCCGAGGCCTTCGCCCATCGCGCCGTTGACGGCGCCGATCACGCGCTTCCAGCGCACTTCCTGTTCCGGCTGGCCGTTGAGCGTCTTGCCGTAGAAGTCGAAACGCTCGTCCTGGAATGCCTGCGACAGGTACGACGAAGCGGAATCGATGGCGTGCGCCGACAGGTAATCACGCCACTGCGCTGCGGGAACATCGACCAGCATCTTGTCGAATTCGGCGAAGAACTTCGGTTGCGACAGCGAGAAGCCGTTGCCCGGCTTGACGTCGATCGCCTTGAAGAAGGAGGCCCAGTTGAAGTGCGGCGTGACCTTGTTGGCTTCGGCGATGCTGACGAAGTGATACTGGTTCTTGGGGTCGCGCAGCTCGACGCGCGACAGCGATGCCTTGGCCAGGCGCGTTTCGAAGGCGAGCACGTTGTCGGCCTTCCTGGTGGCGTCGGCGGCCTTGGTGCCGGTCATCGTGAACAGCCTGGACAGGTGGTCGCGATAGGCGGTGCGCAGCGCGGCGTACTCATCCTTGGTGTAGTAATCGGGCGTGGGCAGGCCCAGTCCGCCCTGGTCGGCGGAGGCGATCTGCTTGCTGGCGTCCTTGTAGTCGGCGCCGGCGCCGAAGCGGAACACCTGGCCGGTGCCTCGTGCGGTCGCCTCGCCCAGCCATTCCGCGATGTCGGCCGGCTTCTTCAGCTTGGCGATGGCGGCGAGATCGGACTTGATCGGCGACCAGCCGGCCTTCTCGATCGCGGCGGTGTCCATGCCACTGCGGTACAGCCAGCCAACCTTCTGCTCGATCGATCCGCCGGTGGCCTGGTCGGCGCTGCCCGCGGCCTTGTTGAGAATGTCGTGCTGGGCGTTGAGGCTCTGCTCGCGCAAGGCATCGAACGCGCCCCAACGGGTCTTGTCGGCCGGGATCGGGTTTGCCGCAATCCACTTGCCGTTGGCGAAGGCATTCAAGTCCTGGCACGCGGAGACGGAGCGGTCGAGGTCGTTGACGTCGTAGACCGCTGATGCGGATTGCGCCAGCGCCAGCGATGGCAACAGGGCGAGGGCAAGCAGGCTGAACTTGATTGAAGCTGGGCGGGTGCGGTTCATGCAATGGGCCGGCAGTGGAATCGACCTCGGACTATAGGCCGAACGTCATGGCCGGAAGGGTGCATAAAGTCATAGGCACGGCGTCATGGGTCACGCGACCGCCATCCCGACCGTGCTAGCGTCTGCCAGCCCGATGACGATGCGAGGTTGGGGATGAAGGTACGGTTCGAAGGCGCCGCCGACCGGGTGACCGGGTCATTGCACGTGGTGGAGGCAGCCGGGCATCGCCTGCTGCTCGACTGCGGGATGATCCAGGGCTCGGACGCCGAGGAAGTGCTCAACCTGGCACCGTTCGGCTTCGATGTCGCCGGCATCGAGGCGGTGGTGATCAGTCATGCCCACATCGATCACATCGGGCGCCTGCCGCTGCTGGTGGCGCGCGGTTACAAGGGACCGATCTTCGCGCAGGCCGCGACCGCCGAACTGATGCCGATCATGCTGATGGATGCGGCGTCGCTGCAGGAAAGCGATGCCGAACGCAGCAATCGCCATCGCCGCGACGGCGAACCCGAGGTGCTGCCGCTTTACACCCGCGAGGACGTGCAGAAGACCCTGCCGCTGTTGCGCACGCTCGACTATCACCAGCGTACGCAGATCCTGCCGGGAATCGAAATCAACCTGCTCGATGCCGGCCACATCCTCGGTTCGTGCATCGTCGAAGTGTTCGCCGACGACCGCAAGCTGGTGTTCTCCGGCGACCTCGGGCCCAAGGGCACGCCGATCATCCGCGACGCCGAGAATCCGCAGGCGGCCGATCTCCTGCTGATGGAAAGCACCTACGGCGATCGCGACCACAAGGACCGCGCCGAAACCATCCGCGAACTCGGCGGCATCCTCGAAGCGGCGTGGAAGGATGGCGGCAACGTGCTGATCCCGGCGTTCGCGGTCGGGCGCAGCCAGGAACTGCTGTACTGGTTCGCGCGCCACTGGGACGATTGGCAGATGTCACGCTGGCAGATCTTCCTCGACAGCCCGATGGCGGGAAAGGTCGTGCAGGTCTACGACCATCACCACGAACTGTTCGACGCCGATGCGCAGGGCGTCTGGAAGGGCACGCCCAATCCGTTCCGCCTGCCCAATCTGCACGTCACCGAATCGGTCGACGAATCGATGGCGATCAACCGCATCAGGAGCGGCGCGATCGTGATCGCCGGCAACGGCATGGCCAGCGGCGGGCGCATCCTCCACCACCTCAAGCACGGCCTCGACCGCCATGAAGTGCATGTCGTCTTCGTCGGCTACCAGGCGCAGAACACGCTGGGCCGCAGGCTAGTGAACGGTGCGAAAACGGTGCGCATCCACGGCCAGGAGATCCAGGTCAACGCGCAGATGCACACGGTCGGCGGACTGTCGGCGCATGTCGATCGCAGCGGCCTGCTGGAATGGTATGGCGGTTTCCAGCCGCGGCCGCGCGCGCTGCTGGTGCACGGCGAGGATGGCGCGCGCACTGCGCTTGCCGCGGAGATGCATGCACGCTTCGGCACCGATGTGGAACTCGCGCACCCCGGCGAAGTCGTCGAGGTGTAGCAGTTATCCGGCGGTGTTGGACTCGTCGCCCTTCACCCGCGGCGGCAGCGGATTGTGCTGCCCCTGTTCGCTGTACCAGATGCCTTCGGCGATATTGGTGGCGTGGTCGCCGATGCGTTCGAGGTTCTTGGCCATGAACAGCAGGTGCGTGCACGGCGTGATGTTGCGCGGATCTTCCATCATGTAGGTGAGGAGTTCGCGGAACAGGCTGGTGTAGCGCAGGTCGAGTTCGACGTCGTTGTCGCGCACCTGCTGTGCCAGCACGAGGTCGCTGTCGCGATAGGCGCGCAGCACGTCGCGCATCTGGCGCACGGCCAGGCGCCCGAGCGAAGTAAGCCCGGTGACATGGGACACCGGCAGCGGTGGCGCCTTGTTGAGCGCCATCGAGCGCTTGGCGAGGTTGGCGGCGTAGTCGCCGACGCGCTCGATGTCCGAGGCGGTGCGCAGCGCGGTGAGGATGTAGCGCAGGTCGCGCGCCAGCGGGCCGCCGGTCGCGAGTTTCATCACGTCCTGGCTGATCTCGTTCTCGAGCGCGTCGATGGCTTCGTCGTTGGCGATGATGCGCTCGGCGGCGCGGTCGTCGCGGCGGTCGATCACGTCGAGCGCGGCCTCGAGCTGGGCCACGGCCATTTCGCCCATGTCCAGCAGTTCGCCTTCCAGGCGGTGCTGTTCGGCGTCGATGCTCTTCAGGATGTGGTGCTCGTGTTCGCTGGCCATGTCGGTTCTTCTCTCGTGATTAGCCGAAGTGCTTAACCAAAACGGCCGGTGATGTAGTCCTCGGTCTGCTTCTGCGATGGTGCGCTGAAGATGTTCGAGGTGGTGTCGTGTTCGATCAGGTCGCCGAGGTACATGAAGGCGGTGTAGTCGGACACGCGCGCCGCCTGCTGCATGTTGTGGGTCACGATGGCGATGGTGAAGTCCTGTTTCAGCTCCTCGACGAGCTGCTCGATGCGGCTGGTCGAGATCGGGTCGAGCGCCGAGGTCGGCTCGTCGAGCAGCAGCACTTCCGGGCGCAACGCCACCGCGCGCGCGATGCACAGGCGCTGCTGCTGTCCGCCGGAGAGGCCAAGCGCGTTCTGCCCCAGCTTGTCCTTCACTTCGTCCCACAGCGCGCCCTGGCGCAACGCCAGTTCGACGCGATCGTTCATGTCCGGCTTCGACAATTTCTCGTGGTGGCGGATGCCGTAGGCGACGTTGTCGTAGATCGTCATCGGGAACGGCACCGGCTTCTGGAACACCATGCCGACCTTGCTGCGCAGGCGGTTCATCGAGTACTTCGGATCGAGGATGTTCTCGCCGTCGAGCAGGACTTCGCCCTTCGCTTCCATGCCCGGATACAGCGCATAGATGCGGTTGAAGATGCGCAGCAGGGTCGACTTGCCGCAGCCGGATGGCCCGATCAGCGCGGTCACGCGCTTTTCCGGAATCTCCAGCGTGATGTTCTTCAGCGCGTGAAACTTGCCGTAGTAGAAATCGAGATCGCGCGCCGCCAGTTTCGGCGCAGCCGCCGGAGCAGCTTGCGTCGCGTTCGCCACGGCTGGCTTGAGGATGGATCGGGCGTCGTTCATGTCGGGAGTCCAGCTCAAGTCAGTCATTGGAGATGTGCTTGCGGAACAGGAAGGTGCGCGCGGCAAGGCTGATCGCGAGCACGAACAGTGTCACCACCAGCGCGCCCGCCCAGGCGAGATGCTGCCAGTTGTCGTCCGGCGCGCCGGCGAACTTGTACATCACCTGCGGGATGCCCGACATCGGATGGAAGATGTCGAGGGTGAAGAAGTCGTTGCCGAGCGCGGTGAACAGCAGCGGCGCGGTTTCGCCGGAGATGCGCGCGATCGACAGCAGGATGCCGGTGACGATGCCGGCGCGCGCCGAGCGGTACAGCACCTGCATGATCACCTTCCACTGCGGCACGCCCAGCGACAGCGCGGCTTCGCGCATCTGCGTCGGGACCAGGCGCAGCATTTCGTCGGTGGTGCGCACGACCACCGGCAGCACGATGAAGGCCAATGCGATCGCGCCCGCGACTGCCGAGAACTGGCCGCCGGTCTGCAGCACGTACATCGCGTAGACGAACAGGCCGAGCACGATCGATGGCGCCGACATCAGGATGTCGTTGACGAAACGCACGGCGGTGCCGAGCTTGCTGCGATCCCCGTATTCCGCCAGCCAGGTGCCGGCGGCAATGCCGATCGGCGTGCCGATGCCGACGGCCAGTCCGCACATGATCAGGCTGCCGACGAAGGCGTTGCGCAGACCGCCGCTGGTTTCGCCCGGGGGCGGCTGGTCCTGGGTGAACAGATGCAGCGACATGCCGGGGATGCCGTTCCTGATCAGCGTCCACAGGATCCAGGCAAGGAAGACCAGGCCGAAGACCGCGGTGGCGCAGGCCAGCGCCACCGAAACCGCGTTGACGATGCTGCGGCGGCGATACAGCGACTGGCGTGCGCGATCCTGCGCGTTGAGGACGGCGGACATCAGTTGCCCTCCCTGCGGGCCAGTTGCGCCAGCATCAGTCGCGCCAGTGCCAGCACCACGAAGGTGACGATGAACAGCACGAAGCCAAGCAGCAGCAGGGCACCGCGTTCCTGTTCGCCGGCTTCACCGAAGTTGTTGGCGATCAACGCAGCAATCGTGGTCGACGGTTCCAGCAGCGATTTGGTGAAGTTGACGCTGTTGCCGATCACGAAGGCGACTGCCATGGTTTCGCCAAGCGCGCGACCGAGGCCGAGGAACACGCCGCCGATCACCGCCGAACGGGTGTAGGGCAGGACGATGTCCCAGGTCACTTCCCATTTGGTGGAGCCGAGCGCGTAGGCCGATTCCTTCAATCGCTGCGGCACGGTCAGGAAGACGTCGCGCATCACCGAGGCGATGAACGGGATCACCATGATCGACAGCACGAAGCCCGCGGTCAGCATCCCGGCGCCGATCGGCGGGCCCTGGAACAACGCGCCGACCACAGGCCAGTTGCCCATGTGCTCGGTCATCCACGGGATGAAGGTGTCGCGCATCACCGGCATCAGCACGAAGAAACCCCACATGCCGTAGATGATCGAGGGAATGCCGGCGAGCAGTTCGATGGCGAGGCCGATCGGCGTGCGCAATTTGCGCGGCGCGACTTCGGTGAGGAAGAAGGCGACGCCGAAACTCACCGGCACCGCGATCAGCATCGCGATGATGGCGGTGACGATCGTTCCGTAGATCGGCACCAGCGCGCCGAACTTGCCGGCCGGCGGATCCCATGCCGTGGTGGTGAAGAATTCGACGCCGTGCGACTGCAGCACCGCGCGGCCGCCCCACAACATCGAGAGCGCGGCGCCGGCCAGCGTCAGCAGGACGAACACCGCCATTGCCGTCAGCAACCAGCGGAACAGTTTGTCGTTGCGGGCGTCGATGACGTCCCGGCCGACCGTCGTCGCCGGGCTGGCGGATGGTGCGTTCATCGCGGTCGAGTTCATTCGCGGTTACTTGAAGTTCTCGGC
Source organism: Lysobacterales bacterium (assembly GCA_019510195.1). Lineage (GTDB taxonomy): Bacteria > Pseudomonadota > Gammaproteobacteria > Xanthomonadales > Xanthomonadaceae > Solilutibacter. The sequence goes on from JAEKKW010000077.1 coordinate 16,168, forward strand.
CCAGTAGGCTTCGATCTGCTGCACCAGTTCCGGCGGCAGCGGCACGTAGTCGAGCGCTTTCGCCTGGTCCTGGCCGTGCTCGAACGCCCACTTGAAGAAATCGAGCGCGGCCTTGCGGTCGGCCGGATTCTTCGGCGCCTTCTGCATCAGGATGAAATTGGTCGCGGTGATCGGCCACGCCTGCGCGCCAGGTGCGTTGGTGATCACCAGGTTGAAGTCCCTGGCGTTCTTCCAGTCGGCGCTGGTCGCGGCGGCGGCGAACGATTCCGCGCCCGGCTGCACCCAGTTGCCGGCGGCGTTCTGCAATTGCACGTGCGCCATCTTGTTCTGCAGCGCGTACGACAGCTCGACGTAACCCAGCGATCCCTTCAACTGCTTCACATAGGCGGACACGCCTTCGTTGCCCTTGCCGCCGATGCCGCCCGCCCAGTTGACGGTGGTGCCTTCACCGATCTTGCTCTTCCACTCCGGATTGACCTTGGAGAGATAGTTGCTGAAGTTGAAGGTGGTGCCGGAGCCGTCGGAACGGTGCACGAGATTGATCTTGGTTGCCGGCAGCGCAACGCCTTCGTTGATCTTGGCGATCGCCGGATCGTTCCACATCGTGATCTTGCCGAGATAGATGTCGCCGAGCAGCGCGCCGGTCAGCTTGAGCTTGCCGGCATCGACGCCATCGAGATTGACCACCGGCACCACGCCGCCGATCGCATCCGGGAATTGCGCGAGACCGGAAGCCGCGAGTTCTTCCGGCGACAGCGGCTTGTCGGAGGAACCGAACGCCACCGTGCCGGCCTTGATCTGGGCGATGCCGCCGCCGGAACCGATCGACTGGTAATTGATCCTGTTGCCATTGGTGGCCGCGTAATCCGCGGCCCACTTCGACATCAGCGGATAGACGAAGCTCGCGCCCGCGCCGGTCACGCCGGCCTGCACCGTGGCAGCCGAATCCGCAGCGGCATTGCCCGTGCCGTTGGCGCCAGCGGCCGGAGTGTTGGGCTTGCAGGCAGCCACGGCCACGAGGGCGGCGGCGAGAACAGTCAGGCGCAGGGCGGGACGCATCGGGAGCTCCGGTGGGATCGGGTCCGGATATGAAACCGCCACTTTGTGACAACGAGATGACTCAAGTCAGTCTGCTGTCATGAAATGAGGGCTGCATTGCGGCCTGATGCAAAAAAAAGCGCGGACCTTCAGGCCCGCGCTTTCGTTCCAACCGGCTGAAGGCCGCTTACTTGATGTTCTGCGCCCAGTAGGCTTCGATCTTCTTCGCCAGCGAATCCGGCAGCGGCACGTAGGCCAGCGACTCGGCTTGCGACTGGCCGTTGTCCAGCGCCCACTTGAAGAAATCGATGGCGGTCTTGGACTGCGCGGCGCGCTTCGGCTTCTTGTACATGATCACCCAGGTCGTTGCGGTGATCGGCCACGCCTCGCCACCCTTGGCGTTGGTCATGATGACGTTGAAGTCCGGGGCCGAATTCCAGTCGGCGGTGTCGGCGGCGGCCGAGAAGCTCGAGGCGCGCGGCTGCACCCAGTTGCCCGCGGCGTTCTTCATGCGGGTGAAGGACAGCTTGTTCTGCAGCGCGTAGGCGTATTCGACGTAGCCGATGCCGCCGTTGACCTGCTTCACGTAGGCGGCGACGCCTTCGTTGCCCTTGCCGCCGATGCCGGTCGGCCAGTTCACGGTGGTGCCTTCGCCGACCTTGCCCTTCCACTCGGCGTCGACCTTGGACAGGTAGTTGGTGAAGTTGAACGAAGTGCCCGAACCGTCGGAACGGTGGACCACGGTGATCTTCATGTCGGGCAGCTCGAGGCCGCCGTTGAGCGCGGCGATCGCGGGATCGTTCCACTTGGTGATCTTGCCCATGAAGATGTCGGCGAGCACGTTGCCGTCAAGCTTCATCGCGCCGGCCTTGACGCCCGGGATGTGCACGACCGGGACGATGCCGCCGACCACGACCGGGAACTGGGCGAAGCCGAACTGCTTGATTTCAGCAGCGGTGAGCGGCTTGTCGGAGGCGCCGAAATCGACGGTGCCGGCCTTGATCTGGGCGATGCCGCCGCCGGAGCCGATCGACTGGTAGTTGATCTTGTTGCCGGTGGACTGCGCGTAGGCGGCCGACCACTTCGACAGGACCGGGTAGACGAAGCTGGAACCCGCGCCGGTGACGTCGGTGGCGTGCGCCGAGAAAGCGCAGGCGGCGAAGGCCAGGCCGGCGGCCAGGCGGACTTGCGAGGTGAATTTCACGTGGTGCTCCCTTGGGATTGGAACTGGATGAGGACGGCCGAAGTTGCCGGGATCGAACGAGGCGATTTCATGTTGAAAAGATGACAGCCGCGCGTCGCGGATATTTCCGCCAGATGACAGCGTGATGCCGTATGCAGGTTTGATGCATGACGACATGAAAAATCATCGGTTCCGTTTCTGACTCAAATTTGTCACAACTGTGACGGATTCTTAACACCGCTCGCCGAGCCGGCGTATCGCCACGGCGCACGCCATTCGCCAATCTCCCCAATGAGGAAGCTGTCCATGCGTACCAACCTGCTCGCGGCGATGATCGCCGTCAGTCTCTTCGGCGCGGCCACCGCGGCCCATGCCGATCCCGATCCGCGCACCAAGCATTCGAGCAAGCGCCATGTGGTGAAGAAGAAGGCCGCTCCGGTCGCCGCGGAAACCGCTGCGCCGGTTGCGTCGTCCGATCGCGCAGAGATCGACGCGCTGAAGACCCAGCTCGCCGCGATGCAGGAAAAACTGGCGAATCTGGAAGAGCGCACCGACGCCCAGTCCGACGTCAACACCCAGCAGGCCAAGACCAACGAAGACGTCGCCAAGAGCACGGCCAAGACCGATTCGCTGGCCAAGCTCGTCAATGACACCAGCGTCTCCGGCACCGTCTTCGCCGACACCACGAGCCTGGCCGTCAAGGACCATGGCGTCAAGAACGCAGCTTCCGGCTACGGCTTCGACGTCAAGCGCGCCTACGTCAGCATCAACCACAAGTTCAACGACACCTATTCGGCCAACGTCACCACCGACTTCCAGTACGCCAGCGCCATCAGCGCGACCGAGGTCTATATCAAGAAGGCCTACGTGCAGGGCAAGTACAGCGATGCCTTCACCGTGCGCCTGGGTTCCGCCGACCTGCCGTGGGTGCCGTATGCCGAAGGCAACTACGGCTACCGCTATGTCGAGAACACCCTGGCCGATCGCCTGAAGGCGGGCACCTCGGCCGACTGGGGCCTGCATGTGTTCGGCACCTTCAACAACAGCATGTTCAACTACGCCGTGTCGGCGGTGAACGGCAATGGCTACAAGAACACGACCCGCAGCAAGG
>JAEKKW010000057.1 GCA_019510195.1 Lysobacterales bacterium
TCTTTTGCTCATCCCTTCGTCTTGTCCTTGAACTTGCACAGGTCGCGGATCGCGCATTGCGGGCATTTCGGCGTGCGCGCCACGCAGGTGTAGCGGCCATGCAGGATCAGCCAGTGGTGCGCGTGCGCCATGAATTCCTCCGGCACGCGCTTCAGCAATCCGTCCTCGACCGCGCGCGGCGTCTTGCCCGGCGCCATGCCGGTGCGGTTGGCGACGCGGAAGATGTGCGTGTCCACCGCCATCGTCGGTTCGCCGAAGACGACATTCATCACCACGTTGGCGGTCTTGCGGCCGACGCCCGGCAGCGCTTCCAGCGCGCCGCGATCCGCCGGTACCTTGCCATCGTGCTGTTCGATCAGCAGCCGCGACAGCGCGATCACGTTCGCCGCCTTGGCGTTGTAGAGCCCGAGCGTGGCGATATGCGATTTCACTCCGTCCACGCCCAGCGCCACCATCTTGTCCGGCGTCGGCGCGGTCTTGAACAGCGTGCGGGTGGCGCGATTGACGCCGGCATCGGTACTCTGCGCCGACAGCACCACCGCCACCAGCAACTGGAACGGCGTCTGGTAGAGCAGCTCGGTCTTCGGTTCGGGGTCGAGTTGCCGCCAGCGTTCGAAGGCTTCGCGGATCTCGGCACGCGTCATCTGCGCCATTGCTTCTACTTTCCCTTCGCGCGTGCCAGCGCCTTCGCCAATGCGTTCGCCGCGGCGGCGGGCAACACGGGTTTTACAGTGTCATTGCCGGACGGCGCGTGGGTGCGTCGTGCCTCGCGCTTGCGCGTGCGTTCCTCCAGTCGCAGCTGGCGTGCACGGTAACGCTCGCGTGCCTCCCAGGCAAAACGCAACTTCGCCGCGGCAGCAACGATCAATTCACGGTCCTCGCTCGATACATCGGCACGATCGAGGTCATCGGCGGCGACCTCCATCAATCCCGCATCCAGCGCGGCGTCGACGTCACCACGACGCAACGCGGCGATCACTCCATGCACGCGTGCGCGTTCCATGGGATCAGCGGCCCTTGAACTCCGCGGCGCGCTTTTCCAGGAAGGCCGAGGTGCCTTCGCGCATGTCGTCGGTGGAGAACACCAGCCCGAATTGCGCGGATTCGTATTCCAGGCCTTCTTCCAGCGCGCAATCCTCGCCGATGTTGACGCAGTCGAGCATGCCGCGCAGCGCCAGCGGTGCTGCCTTCGCCAGTTGTTGCGCCAGCTTCATCGTTTCGGCTTCGAGTTCGGCTGCAAGCACCACGCGATTGACGATGCCCAGCTGCAACGCACGTTCGGCATTGATCGGCGCGCCAGTCAGGCACAGCTCCAGCGTCGCCGCGCGCCCGGCCAGCCGCAGCAGGCGCTGGCTGCCGCCGAAACCGGGGATCAGGCCGAGATTGATTTCCGGCTGCCCGACCTTGGCGTTGTCGGCGGCGATGCGCAGGTGGCAGCTCATCGCCAGTTCCAGGCCGCCGCCCAGGGCAAAGCCGTTCACCATCGCGATCACCGGCTTGGGCGCGCGCTCGATCCGTCGCATCATCCGCGTCCCGCGCAACGAGAAATCGCGGCCTTCGGTCGGGGTCAGGCCATTCATTTCCGAGATGTCGGCGCCGGCCACGAAGGCCTTGGCACCCGATCCGGTCAGCACGATCACCCGTACCGTGGGATCTGCAATTGCCTCGGAAAAAGCCTTGTCCAGCGCGGAAATCGTCATGGAATTCAGCGCATTGAGCTTGTCGGGACGGTCGATCCGGATCAGGCGAATCGAGCCCTGATCGGTGATCAGGAGGGGGGAAGTGGTCATCGGGCGGGGTCTGCAGGGCTGAATGGGAACTTTTCGGCTGATCGTGCTGTCCATCCACAGTCGCGGTTCAGGCCGTAGGCGATTATGCTACCCCGCGCTTCCTGACGTCCGTCGGGACGCCAGACCCCACTAGGAGTGTTGTTTCGATGAAGATGCGTACCCTGGCCGCCGTTCTCGCGGCCTTGACGATGACGGCCGGGGCAGCCAGCGCCCAGGACATGACGAGCGAAAAGGGCAAGCTCAGCTATATCTTCGGATACCAGCTCGGCGGCCAGCTGCAGCAGGTCCAGGAGACTGGCGAGCAGATCGACATCAACTCGGCGATCAAGGGCGTCCAGGACGCCTACGCCAAGAAGGATCCCGCGCTGGCCGAAGCCCAGGCCAAGCCGGTGATGGAAGCCTTCCAGCGCCGCCAGCAGGCCCGCGCGCAGCAGGCCAAGGCCGAGTACGACAAGGCCGCCGCCGCCAACCTGACCAAGAGCAACCAGTTCCTGGCCGCCAACAAGGCGAAGCCGGGCGTCAAGACGCTGCCGTCGGGCGTCCAGTACAAGGTTGTCACCGCAGGCACCGGCGCGCGTCCGGCCCTGGGCAGCACGATCAGCGTCGCTTTCGCCGGTCCGTTCTTCATGGGCGAGCGTCCGGCCGGTGCCAAGCTGGAAGACGCGCCGGCGATGAAGCTGAGCGAAGTGCAGGTCGAAGGCCTGCGTGAAGCCATCACCCAGATGCCGGCCGGTTCGCAGTGGGAAATCACCCTGCCGCCGAGCAAGGCCTTCGGTGCCGATCCGCGCACCGGCATGCCGCCGAATGCCGCCGTGCAGTTCGACGTCAAGCTCAACAGCGTCAAGTAATCGACGCTGCAGTGAGTGGAAACGCCGGCTTCGTGCCGGCGTTTTCGTTTGTGGATGCGGGATGGGAGAATGGCGGCATGAACGTCGCGTCGCCCCTGCCGATCCTGTCGCCTTGCGTGAATGTTTGCGAGATGGGTGACGATGGCTTGTGCGCGGGCTGCCTGCGCACGCTCGACGAGATCGCGGCCTGGGGCGTGATGTCGCCGCAACTGCGCCTGCATGTCATCGATGAACTGATTCCCGCGCGTGCCGCGGCACGCGCATGAGCTTTCATGCGGGCAACGATGCGTTGTTGCGGCAGCTGCGCCAGGTGCTGCATCCGCTCGATGCCTTGCCGATGGGCGAGGGCGCCAATGCGCCGCTGATGCGCGCATGGTTCGGCATCGAGACTTTTCGCGAGGCGGCGGTATTGATCGGACTGGCGCCGCGCGACGATGGCTGGAAAGTGCTGCTGACCCTGCGCAACGGTGGTTTGCGCCATCACGGCGGCCAGGTCGCGTTTCCCGGCGGTGCACGCGATCCCGGCGATGCCGATGCGATCGCGGTGGCGTTGCGCGAAACCCGCGAGGAACTCGACATCGCGGCAGCATCGATTCATCCGCTGGGCACGCTCGATCCGCTGGCGACCGTGAGCGGTTTCCGGGTCACGCCGATCGTTGCCTGGCTCGATCCGGCCTATGTCGCCAGCCCCGATCCGCGTGAGGTTGCCGACGCCTTCGAGGTATCGCTCGACGCCTTGCGCGATCCGGCCAACCTCGGGCAGGTGGAGATGCAGATGGGCGATGGCATCCGCCATGTCCTCGAATACCGATTGCCGCAGGCGGTGTCGCCGCATCGCATCTGGGGTGCGAGCGCGATGATGCTGGACGACCTGAGGCTGCGACTGGAGTGAAACCGATGTTCACCACCTTGATCGAATGCGAAACCCTGTTGCCGCATCTGGAGGATCCCGCGTGGATCGTGCTCGATGCGCGCGTATTGCTGAGCGACCGCGGTGCCGGCGAAACGATGTATCGCGCCGGGCACATTCCCGGCGCGCGTTACGCCGATCTCGAGCGTGACCTGTCCGACATGCGCGTGCAGGGCGAGGGCCGTCATCCGTGGCCGCGCGATGAAGATTTCGCGCACACGCTGGGCGCATGGGGCATCACGCCGACCACGCAAGTCGTGGTCTACGACGCCGACCAGGGCATGTTCGCGGCACGCGCGTGGTGGCTGTTGCGCACGCTCGGGCACCAGGCGGTCGCGGTGCTCGACGGCGGCTACGCGCGCTGGACTGCGCTGGGCTATCCGGTGACGACGGAGCCGCCGGAGATTCACGCGGCTGCGCCGTATCCGGCGACATTCGATCGATCGCTGCTGTTCTCGCACGATGACGTCATCGCCCATCTCGCGCATGGCGGCTTGCTGGTGGATGCACGCTCGGCGGAACGTTTCCGTGGCGATGTCGAACCACTCGATCGCAAGGCCGGTCACGTGCCGGGTGCGGTGAATCGTCCGTTCGCGCGCAATCTCGGCGAGGATGGCCGCTTCAAGTCGCCGCGGGAATTGTTCGCGGAGTTCGGCGAATTGCTGTCGGGCCGCACGCCCTCCGACCTGGTGTCGATGTGCGGTTCCGGCGTCACCGCGACCCACAACCTGCTGGCGATGGCGCACGCCGGACTGGTCGGCGCCAAGCTCTATACCGGATCGTGGAGCGGTTGGATCAGCGACGATGATCGTCCGGTCGCGACCGGCGACTGATCACTTCCCGAGCTTCGCCATCAACGCCCTGAGCGCGGCCTGCGCGTCCGGGTGTTCCCACAAATCAAGCATCGTGGCGAGATCGACATGCTGCGGGGACAACGCTTCGATCAGGTCGGCGCGGGCGATCGCGCGCGTGCGCAGCATCGGCGTGCGCGGCAATGCCTGCAATCCGGCCAACCATGCCCGTGCGGCGGCAACAACTTCGCCGTGCGTGGCGAGTTCGTCCACCAGTCCGATCGCCAGTGCGGTCTCGGCATCGACCAGCGCGCCGCGCATCAGCATTTGTTCCGCGCGATGGCGGCCGACGGCACGCCGCAGCAGGCGCTGGATGCCTTCCGGCACGGCGAGTCCGACCTGGGTTTCGTTGAGCCCGATCTGGAAGGGCCCGCTTGCCATCACGCGATGGTCGCAGCACAGCGCCAGCACGCAACCGCCGGCGGGCGAATGGCCGGTGATCGCCGCGGCGACCGGAATCGGGCATTCCGCAATCGCGCGTGCGGCCGCGAAGAACGATTCCCACGCCGAATGCAGGGCGGCACGCTCCTTGCCGAGCGACATCAGGTGCGGGACGTCCAGGCCCGCCGAAAACACCTTCTCGCCACCGGCCAGCACGATGCCGCTGCAACCATCGGTGACGGCCTGCGCGATGGCGCCGACGAGCGTTTCGCACAGGTCCGGATTCAGTGCGTTGACCGGGGCACGCTTGAAAGTGATGGTGCGCAGGGTGGCGTCGTCGTGAAGGTCGATCATGAAAGTGATCCGTGCAGGTCAGGGACGTATCATAGGCGGATGAAGACCCGCTGCCTGATCCTTGTCGCCATTCTCGCCTGTGCCGTCCTGCCCGCATGCGCGCGCGACAAAGCCGACACCTGTGTTCCGGTGGTGCGCGATGCGTGGATCCGGCTGGTACCGGGCGGCATGCCGATGCATGCGGGTTTTGCGCGCATCGACAATCCGTGCAAGACCCCGTTCACCGTGACCGCGGTCGCCAGCGATGCCTATGGCAGTGCCAGCCTGCATGAAACGACGCTGGTGAACGGGATCAGCCGGATGCGCGCGTTGCCGCAACTGGCGCTGCCGGCGGGCGGCAGCGTTGAACTGGAGCCCGGCGGCGTGCACCTGATGCTGATGGATCCGAAGAAACCGCTGAAGCCCGGCGATCATGTCGTGCTGCGCTTCGAAGCCGGCAAGGGTCGCGCCATCAACGGCGATTTCGCGGTGCGCGCCGCGGGCGGCTGATCAACCCGCCAGCAACTCCGACGCGCGCCGCACGCCATCCGGCAACGGCCGCGGACGACCCGTGCGCAGATCGATCCACACCACCGCGACATTGCCGTCGCAATGCACGCGGCCATCCGCACCCTTGATGCGATGGCCGACCACCACGCTGGTGGTGCCGATCTTCTCGCTGAACAATTCGATTTCCAGCGTCGCCGGATAGGTCGCCGGCGCGCGGTAGTTGAGCGTCGACGACACCAGCACCGGGGCGAACTCCTCCGTCACCCACGGTTCGCCGACCTGTGCGAACCAGCGGATGCGCGCTTCCTCGAGATAGCTGAGGTAGGTACCGTTGTTGACGTGGTTGAAGGCGTCGAGATCGCGCCAGCGGACGTCGAGCGAGGTGGTGAACGTCTTGGCGGTCATGTCAGGCCTTTTTCCTTTTCAGCAGCGGGGCGAGGAAGCGCCCGGTATGCGAGTTCTTCATTTTCGCGACTTCCTCCGGCGTGCCCTGGGCGATGATCTCGCCGCCCTTGCCGCCGCCTTCCGGACCAAGATCGACGATCCAGTCGGCGGTCTTGATGACGTCGAGGTTGTGCTCGATCACCACCACCGTGTTGCCTTCGTCGCGCAAACGATGCAGCACCGCCAGCAACGCTTCGATGTCATGGAAGTGGAGGCCGGTGGTCGGTTCGTCGAGGATGTAGAGCGTGCGCCCGGTATCGCGCCGCGACAGTTCCTTCGACAGCTTGACGCGCTGTGCCTCGCCGCCCGACAGTGTGGTCGCCGACTGCCCGAGCTTGATGTACGACAGGCCGACATCGACCAGCGTCTCGAGTTTCCGCGCGATCACCGGCACGTGCTCGAACAGCTTGAGCGCATCCTCGACCGTCATCTCCAGCACGTTGTGGATGTTGTGGCCCTTGTAGAGGATCTCCAGGGTTTCGCGGTTGTAGCGCTTGCCGTGGCAGACATCGCAGGGCACGTAGACATCAGGCAGGAAGTGCATCTCGACCTTGATCAGGCCGTCGCCCTGGCAGGCCTCGCAACGGCCACCGCGCACGTTGAAGCTGAAACGTCCCGGCGCATAACCGCGCGCGCGCGCTTCCGGCACCTGCGCGTACAACTCGCGCAATGGCGTGAACAGTCCGGTATAGGTCGCCGGATTGCTGCGCGGGGTGCGGCCGATCGGCGACTGGTCGATGTCGACCACCTTGTCGAACAGATCGAGGCCCTTGACGTCCTTGTGGGGCGCCGGCTTGTGCGATGCGCCATTGATTTCGTTGGCGGCCAGCGCGTACAGGGTGTCGTTGATCAGTGTCGACTTGCCGGAACCGGACACGCCGGTGATGCAGGTCAGCAGCCCCGACGGAATTTCCAGATCGACGTTCTTCAGGTTATTGCCATTGGCGCCGCGCAGCTTCAGCAGCATCTTGCGGTTGGGTTCGTGGCGCTTCTTCGGCACCTCGATCGCACGCCGGCCGCTCAGGTAATCGCCGGTGATCGAGCGCGGCGATTTCAGGATGTCGGCGATCTTGCCTTGCCCGACGATTTCGCCGCCATGCACGCCGGCGCCGGGCCCGATATCGACGACATGGTCGGCCAGGCGGATCGCGTCTTCGTCGTGCTCGACCACGATCACCGTGTTGCCGAGATCGCGCAGCCGCGTCAGCGTGCCGAGCAGGCGTTCGTTGTCGCGCTGATGCAGGCCGATCGACGGTTCGTCGAGCACGTACATCACGCCGACCAGTCCGGCGCCGATCTGCGAGGCAAGGCGGATGCGTTGCGCTTCGCCGCCGGAGAGAGTGTCCGCCTTGCGTTCCAGCGTCAGATAGTCGAGACCGACATCGACCAGGAAGCGCAAGCGTTCGCCGATTTCCTTGACGATCTTGCTGGCGATCTCGCCGCGCCAACCGGGCAGTTCCAGCGTCTGGAAAAACGTCATCGCGTCGCCGACCGGCAGGTGCACGATGTCGTGCATCGGATGCTCGGCCACGAAGACGTTGCGCGCGGAACGATTCAGGCGCGAACCTTCGCAGACCGGGCAGGCGCGTTCGCTGATGTACTTCGCCAATTCCTCGCGTACCGCCGGCGAATCTGTTTCCTTGTAGCGGCGCTCGAGGTTGGGCAGGATGCCTTCGAACTCGTGCTTGCGCTGCTTGCGGCCGTGGGGGCCGACGTAGTGGAAGGTGATGGCTTCATCGCCGCTGCCGTTGAGCACGACATCGCGCGCGCGCTTCGGCAATTCATCCCACGGCGTGTCGACCGAGAAGCCGTAATGTTTCGCCAGCGACTGCACCATCGAGAAGTAGTACGCGTTGCGGCGATCCCAGCCGCGCACCGCGCCGGCCGCCAGCGACAGCGCCGGATTGCCGATCACGCGATCGGGATCGAAGAACTGGGTGACGCCGAGGCCGTCGCATTCCGGGCAGGCGCCGACCGGCGAGTTGAACGAGAACAGCCGCGGTTCCAGTTCCGGCAGTGCGTAATCGCAGACGGGGCAGGAATATTTCGACGAGAACAGCAGTGGATCGGCACTCGCATGGTCCATGCTCTGCACGATCGCCATGCCTTCGCCGAGCTTGAGCGCGGTCTCGAACGACTCGGCCAGGCGCTGGCGGATGTCTTCGCGCACCTTGAAGCGATCGATCACCGCCTCGATGGTGTGTTTCTGGCGCAATGCCAGCGTCGGCAACGCGTCGATCTCGTAGATCGCGCCGTCGACGCGCACGCGCACGTAACCCTGCGCCTTCAGTTGCTCGAACACCTGCGCGTGTTCGCCCTTGCGCTCGCGCACCACCGGCGCCAGCAGCATCCAGCGCTGTTCGGCCAGCTTCGGGTCTTTTTCCATCAGCAACACGGTGTCGACCATCTGGCTGACGGTCTGCGCTTCCAGCGGGAAGTGGTGGTCGGGGCAGCGCGGCGTGCCGACGCGGGCGTAGAGCAGGCGCAGGTAGTCGTAGATTTCGGTGATGGTGCCGACGGTCGAGCGCGGGTTGTGGCTGGTCGATTTCTGTTCGATCGAGATCGCCGGCGACAGTCCCTCGATGTGGTCGACGTCGGGCTTTTCCATCATCGACAGGAATTGCCGCGCATAGGCCGACAGCGATTCGACGTAGCGGCGCTGGCCCTCTGCGTAGATCGTGTCGAACGCCAGCGACGACTTGCCCGAACCCGACAGGCCGGTGATCACGATCAGCTTGTCGCGCGGCAGATCGATGTCCCCCGTTGGTGCCACGTTCACGGGCAGGATCACTTCGCCACGGTGAACTCGATGCGACGGTTCTTCGCGCGGCCGGCTTCCGTCCCGTTGTCGGCGACTGGCTTGTCCTGGCCATAACCCGCCGCGGTCAGGATGCCGTCGGCCACGCCCAGTTCCTTGAGCTTGGCGGCCACGGCGTCGGCGCGGTCCTGCGACAGCTTCATGTTCGCTGCAGCGTTGCCGGTGTTGTCGGTGTGTCCGCCAACCTCGATCCTGGTGCCGGACGGTGCCTTCTTGATCGCATCCGCGGCCTTGGTCAGGGTCTCCATGCTGTCCCTGGTGATCGTCGCCTTGCCGGTATCGAAGCGGATGCCCATCAGGCTGAGGGCCTTCACCAGATCGTCGGCACTGAAGCCTTCCTTGAGTTTCGACAGCGCTTCCGCCCCCTTGTCGTAGAGGCCGCTGATCTCGAAGCCGGCGAAGGCATCGCGGATCTTGTCCGAGAGCGCGGCGCGATCGCCTTCAGGCACGCCGGAAAGATCGACCTTCACCTTGTCGCCATCGATGGCGAACTTGACGCCCTTGGCCTTGAGGTCGGGCAGCACGGCGATCACCTTGTCGAGCCAGGCGGCCGGTGCGGTCGCGGCATCCGCAGCGATGTCACCCTTGACCGCGTCGGCGCCGAAGGTGGCCTTCAGCGAATCGGCCAGGCGCGCCTTGTCGGCATCTGCCAATTGGCCGCCCACGTTCATGGCACCGTCCTGGTTGTCGATCTGCAGGCGCGGTTGGGCGCTGGTGGTTTCGGCCGGCTTGGCGGCTTCGCTGGTGGTGGCCGCCGGCGCGGTCGCTGTCGCGGGCTCCGGGTTCCTGTGGCAGCGGCTCAGCAGGAACAGGCCGATCGCGACCAGTGCGGCCAGCAGTACCCAGGGCAACCACTTGTTGCCGCCGCCGTCCGATCCCCTGCTGCCGGTTGCCGCAGCACGATTGTCACCGCCGGAATTGCCGGTCGTTTCCATCGCCTTGTAGCCAGCCGTGGCGCCGGCACCCAGGGCCGCCATGCCTTCGCCACCGATCTCCCGCATGAAATCGCCGATGCCGCCCACATAGCCGTGCAGGCGTTCCGGAATGGTACTGCCGACCGGAATCTGGCCGTCTTCGGTCAGGGTGTTGAAGACTTCCGGCAGCATCGCGCTCATCGCCGTGCCGGCAGTGGCGCTGTCGACCCCGGCGCGCTGGGCGACATGGCCAACCAGGTCGCTGCCCAGCACCGATTCCAGCTGGGCCGGGCTGATCGGCTGATTGGGGCCGTGGCCGATCCAGGAGGCGACCAGGTCGCCCAGGCCCTGGCTGCGGAAGAGGTCGACGAAGCCGGCGGGTCCGCCGCGTTTTTCGTTGAAAATTACCGAAACCAGCATGCCGAGCAGTTGCCTGGCCTTGTCCAGGCTGAGCCCGTAGCGGGTTGCCACGTCTTGCAGGATGGTATCGAACATGGTCGGACTCCCTGGTTGGGCCCCCCGATCATCCCGGCCCTCCGTGAAACCACGGTGACGGGAAGGTTGCGCCGGAATCGCCGAAGGCCCTATAATTTCAGGTTCAGTGCGCCTGACCGCGCGCTGGACCACAATAACAACAAAGGAAGACTGGTCATGTACGCAGTAGTTGTCACTGGCGGTAAGCAATACCGCGTGATGCAGGGTGAAACCCTGCGAGTCGAAAAGCTGGAAGTCGAAGCCGGCAACGAAGTCACCTTTGACCAGGTGCTTCTGCTGGGCGACGGCGAAGGCGTGAAGCTGGGCGATGCGCTGAAGGGCGCCACCGTCTCCGCCAAGGTGGTCGGCCACGGCCGCGCCGACAAGGTGAAGATCGTGAAGTTCCGTCGCCGCAAGCACCATCGCAAGCAGATGGGTCACCGCCAGCATTACACCGAAATCGAGATCACCGGCATTGCCGGCGGCAAGAACTAAGGAGACGCAGTCATGGCACACAAAAAGGGCGTAGGTTCCTCGCGCAACGGCCGCGACTCCAACCCGAAATACCTCGGCGTGAAGATGTTCGGTGGCCAGGCCATCGAAGCCGGCAACATCATCGTTCGCCAGCGCGGCACGCAGTTCCATCCGGGTCCGGGCGTCGGCCTGGGTCGCGACCACACGCTGTTCGCACTGGTCGACGGCAAGGTCGAATTCGCGGTGAAGGGCGCCCAGAAGCGTCGCACCGTCAGCGTCGTGGCCGAGTAATCCGCGCCAATCGATGCATACCGGAAAGCCCCGCTTCGGCGGGGTTTTTCATTTAAGTACAGGATAAACTCGCTCCATGAAACTCGTCGACGAAGTCGAAATCACCGTGACCGCCGGCAACGGCGGCAATGGCTGCGTGGGCTTCCGCCGCGAGAAATTCATTCCACTCGGCGGTCCGAATGGTGGTGATGGCGGCAATGGTGGCAGCGTCTGGCTGCAGGCCGACGAAAACCTCAACACCCTGGTCGATTTTCGCCACCAGAAGATGTTCCGCGCCCAGCGTGGCGAGAACGGCATGGGCAGCCAGATGTACGGCAAGGCCGGCGACGATCTCGACATCAAGGTGCCGGTCGGCACCGTGATCACCAATGTCGCCACCGACGAGGTGATCGGCGACCTCACTCGCCATGGCCAGCGCCTGCTGGTGGCGCAGGGTGGCAAGGGCGGTCTCGGGAACATGCACTTCAAGAGTTCGATCAACCGTTCGCCGCGCCAGTCGACGCCCGGCACCGCCGGCGAGGAGCGCGATCTGCAGCTGGAACTCAAGCTGCTCGCCGACGTCGGCCTGCTCGGGTTCCCCAACGCCGGCAAGTCGACCCTGATTCGCGCGGTCTCGGCGGCGACGCCGAAGGTCGCCGATTATCCGTTCACCACGCTTTACCCGAACCTCGGCGTGGTCAGCGTCGAACCCCACAAGAGTTTCGTCATCGCCGACATCCCCGGCCTGATCGAGGGCGCGGCCGATGGTGCCGGACTGGGTGCGCTGTTCCTGCGGCACATCCAGCGCACGCGCCTGCTGTTGCACCTGGTCGAGATCGAACCGCTGGACGGTGGCGATGCCGCCGAGCAGGTGCGCGCGATCGAGCACGAGCTGGCCAAGTTCGACGCCGGATTGATGGAAAAGCCGCGCTGGCTGTTGCTCAACAAAGCCGATCTGCTCACGCATGAAGACGCGCAGGAACAGGCGCGCAAGGTGATCGGCGATCTCGGCTGGACCGCGCCGTGGTTCATCGTCTCGGGCCTGGCCCACGAAGGCACCCGCGACGTGATGCTGAAGATCCAGGCCTTCCTCGACGAGCAGCGCCGCGAAGAGTTGGAGCGCGCCGAAGAAAACAACGCCGCGCCGCATGTCCCCTGATTCCCGCGGGCACGAAAAAACCCCGCGCGAGGCGGGGTCTTTTGCGGTTGTCGCGGCGCCAGGGCGCCGCAACGATCACGCCGGATCAGGCGGCCTTGAGGGCCTTGATGCGGGCGTTCAGGCGGCTCTTGTGGCGAGCGGCCTTGTTCTGGGGGCGTCGTTGGAATTCAATGCCTTCAGCACCTTCTTGACGGCGGTGCGGAGCATGGAGCGCTGGCTGTTGTTGCGGGCGTTGCGGACGACGGTCTGCTTGGCGCGCTTCTTGGCGGACTTGATATTGGCCACGATGAAACCCTGAAAATGCGGTCTGTGAGACGGGAAGTATTGATGTCGCGGAATGCGAGACAGAAAAGTATGGCAGGCCCATTCACCCCCGTCAAGTCGCGGGGGCGGGCATGAGCGGGGAAGAAGCCGTGAAACCCCGCCAGCGCAGCATGGCGCGTGGAATCCTGTCGTTCGGCAGCATGACCATGCTCAGCCGGGTGTTCGGGCTGGTGCGCGATACCAGTTTCAACGCCGCGTTTGGTGCCGGGCCGATGACGGACGCCTTCTGGGTGGCGTTCCGCATTCCCAACTTCATGCGTCGCCTCTTCGCGGAAGGATCGTTCTCGACCGCCTTCGTGCCGGTATTCACCGAGATCAAGGAAAAACGCAGCCACGACGATCTGAAGGCACTGGTCGCGCGCACCTCCGGGACGCTGGGCGGCGTGCTGTTGATCGTGACCGCGCTGGGCATGCTGCTGGCGCCGTGGTTCGCCGACGCGTTCTCCAACAACATCAAACCGGTTCCCGGCCAGCACGAGCTCATCGTCCATTTGCTGTGGTGGACCTTCCCGTTCCTGCTGTTCGTGTCGCTGACT
The DNA here is from genome assembly GCA_019510195.1 of Lysobacterales bacterium. Classification (GTDB taxonomy): domain Bacteria; phylum Pseudomonadota; class Gammaproteobacteria; order Xanthomonadales; family Xanthomonadaceae; genus Solilutibacter. The sequence goes on from JAEKKW010000057.1 coordinate 13,037, forward strand.
GCGCTCGCGGCGGGGGCGCTCAACAGCTTCCACAAGTTCGGCTTGCCCGCCCTCGCGCCGATCATCCTCAACATCTGCATGATCGCGGGCGCATGGTGGGGGTCGAAGCTCGCGCATCCGCCGATCATGGCGATGGGCTGGGCGGTGCTCGTGGCTGGCGTCCTGCAACTGCTGTTCCTGATGCCGGCGCTGGCCAGGCTCGACCTGCTGTCGATGCCGCGCTGGGGCTGGAGTCATCCCGACGTACGCAAGGTGATGGGCCTGATGGTGCCGACCCTGATCGGTTCTTCGGTCGCGCAGATCAACCTGCTGTTCGATACCTTCATCGCGTCCAAGCTGGCCGCGGGTTCGCAGAGCTGGCTGTCCGCGGCCGACCGTTTCCTCGAGTTGCCACTGGGCGTGTTCGGCATCGCGCTTGGCACCGTGATCCTGCCGACCCTTGCGCGTCATCACGTCAACACCGACCGCGCCGGGTTTTCGAAATCGCTGGACTGGGGCCTGCGTTCGACCCTGATCATCATCCTTCCGGCGATGCTGGGCTTGATGATGCTGTCGGTGCCGCTGGTCGCGACGATCTTCCAGCACGGCAAGTTCCTTCCCCACGACACGCGGATGGCGGCGTTGTCGGTGTTCGGCCTCAGCTTCGGATTGCCGGCATTCGCATTGGTGAAAACGGTGCTGCCGGCGTTCTATGCGCGCCAGGACACGCGCACGCCGATGCGCGCCGGCATCACCGCGTTGATGGCAAACATGGTGTTCACTGCGCTGCTGCTGGCGCTGCTCTACGCGAAACTGCCGGATCCGGTGAAAACCGGCGGCGTCGCCGAGACGCTGGCCACGCACCCGGGCCTGCATTTCGAGCTGGGACTGGCGAGCGCGCTATCGAGTTATCTGAATTTGATTCTGCTCTGGCGCTGGCTGCGCAAGGCCGGGGTTTACGATGCCCGGCCCGGCTGGAGCGCATTCCTTTGGCGCATTGGCATCGCCAATGCCGCGATGGCTGCATTCCTGCTGGCGGGACTGCATTTCGCGCCCGATTTCACCGTCGCGCCGGCGATGATGCGGATCGCCTGGCTCGCGATGCTGGTCGCGGGCGGCGGGCTGGTCTATGGCGCGTCGATGTGGCTGCTGGGATTCCGCCCGTCCGATTTCCGCGAGCACTGAGAGCCGGCGTGCACGACGGCTATACTGGCGAATCCCCGAAAAACCGACCGCCCGCCGCCGCGGGCGCCCAAATGCTGCGATTGTTCCGCGACATCGATGGCCCGGCCATGAGCCCGCAAGGCTGCGTGGCTTGCGTTGGCGCGTTCGACGGTCTGCACCTCGGGCACCAGGCGTTGATCGAACGCACGGTGGAACGCGCGCGCGATCTCGGATTGCCGGCGGCGGTGGTCTGCTTCGAACCGTTGCCGCGCGAATTCTTCTCGCCCGATGATCCGCCGCCGCGCCTGATGTTGCCGGGCGCGCGTTTGCGGATGCTGGACGCGATGGGCGTCGACATCGTCGGGCAACTGCGCTTCAACAAGCGACTGACCCAACTCGACGCCGTCGAATTCATCGGCCGGATTCTTGTCGATCGCCTGCATGCGTGCGAAGTCTGGGTCGGTCCCGATTTCCGTTTCGGGCGTGGACGTGGTGGCGATATCACCGTCCTGCGCGAACATGGCGAACGGGCGGGATTCATCGCCGCCGCCATCGAACCACTGGCGCTCGACGGTGAACGCGTGTCGAGTTCGGTCATCCGAAACGCATTGTCGCAAGGCGATTTCGCCACGGCGGCGCGCCTGCTCGGTCGCCCGTACGCGATCGGCGGCCGCGTGGTGCGCGGGAAGCAGCTCGGGCGCAAGCTCGGGTTTCCCACCGCAAATTTGCGTTTCGGCAAGCGACCGGCCTTGCAGGGCATCTATGCGACCTGGGTGCATGGCGTGGCTGATCGCCCGTGGCCGTCGGTGTCGAGTTTCGGTACGCGACCAACGGTCGATGGCGTGGAGCCCCTGCTCGAAGCGCATCTGTTCGATTGGAACAGCCATTCGGCTGTTGAAAGCGACGATGGCGACCTCTATGGGAAACGCATCGATGTGGAATTCGTCGCCAAGCTGCGCGACGAGGAAAAGTTCGACGGGCTGGATGCACTGACCGCCCAGATGGAGCGCGACGCCGCCGCCGCGCGTACCCTGTTGCAATAGTGAAGACGAAACGATGAGCGACAACGAGCACCGCTACAAATCCACCATCCTGCTGCCGGCGACCGAGTTCCCGATGCGCGGTGACCTGCCCAAGCGCGAGCCGCTGATGCTGGCGCGCTGGGAGCAGGAAGGCCTGTACCATCAACTGCGCGATGCCGCGAAGGGGCGCCCGCGGTTCTTCCTGCACGATGGTCCGCCCTATGCCAACGGCGCGATCCACCTCGGCCATGCCGTCAACAAGGTGCTGAAGGACGTCATCGTCAAGTCGAAATCGCTGGCCGGTTTCGATTCGCCCTACATCCCGGGCTGGGACTGCCACGGCCTGCCGATCGAAATCGCGATCGAGAAGAAGTTCGGCAAGGTCGGCGACAAGCTCGATGCCGACGCCTTCCGCCAGAAGTGCCGCGAATACGCTCTCAGCCAGATCGACATCCAGCGCACCGACTTCAAGCGCCTCGGCATTCTTGGCGACTGGGACAATCCGTATCGCACGCTCGACTTCAAGTATGAAGCCGACGAAATCCGCGCGCTGGCCAAAGTAGTGGCGAACGGTCATCTCGCGCGTGGCGTGAAGCCGGTGCATTGGTGCTTCGATTGCGGATCGGCGCTGGCCGAGGCCGAGATCGAATACGCCGACCGCACGTCGCCGGCGATCGATGTCGCCTATTCGGCACGTGATTCGAAAGCGCTCGCTGCGTTGTTCGGCGTTGAACTGCCGGACGACGTCGAAGTCGCGGTGCCGATCTGGACCACCACGCCGTGGACGCTGCCGGCATCGCTGGCGGTGTCGCTGGGTCCGGACATCGAATACGCACTGGTCGAAGGCCCGATCCACAACGGCCGCAAGCGCTGGCTGGTGCTGGCTTCGGCCTTGGCACAGAAGGCGCTCGATCGCTATGGCGTGCTCGAAGTGGTCGCGCATGGCCACGTCCGCGGCAGCCAGCTCGAGAACGAGGTGCTGCAGCACCCGTTCTACTCCGAGCGCGAGATCCCGATCCTGGTCGGCGACCACGTGTCGGACGAAGACGGTACCGGCGCCGTGCACACCGCGCCGGGCCACGGCCAGGAGGACTATCAGGTTGCGTTGAAGTACGGCCTGATGGATCACTACACGCTGGCGCAACTCAACCCGGTCGATGGTCGCGGCGTCTACCTGCCGTCGACACCGCCGTTCGGCGACATCCAGTTGGCCGGCCTGCATATCTGGAAGGCCAACGACGTGATCGTCGAAGGCCTGCGTGGCAATGGTTCATTGCTGGCGTATGCGCCGCTCAAGCACAGCTATCCGCATTGCTGGCGCCACAAGACGCCGATCGCGTTCCGCGCCACGCCGCAGTGGTTCATCTCGATGGACCAGGCCAACCTGCGCCGCGATGCGCTGGCGTCGATCCCGGGCGTGAAGTGGTATCCGGAATGGGGCGAAGCGCGCATCGCCGGCATGATCGAGAACCGTCCCGACTGGACGATCTCGCGCCAGCGCACCTGGGGCGTGCCGATCGCGTTGTTCGTGCATCGCGAAACCGGCGATCCGCATCCGCGCAGCGTCGAATTGATGGAACAGGTCGCGCAGCGGGTGGAGCAGGGCGGCGTCGATGCCTGGTATGCGCACGATGCCGTCGAATTGCTGGGTGAGGAAGCCGCGCATTACGACAAGGTGCGCGACATCCTCGATGTCTGGTTCGATTCCGGCGTCAGCAGCCAGTGCGTGGTCAAGGCACGCGGCTACGAGCTGCCGGTGGATCTCTATCTCGAAGGCTCCGATCAGCATCGCGGCTGGTTCCAGTCGTCGCTGCTGGCGGCGGTTGCGATCGACAAGGCGGCGCCGTACCGCGAGTGCCTGACCCATGGCTTCACCGTCGACGAGCACGGCCGCAAGATGTCGAAGTCGCTCGGCAATGGCATCGAGCCGCAGGACATCATCAAGACGCTGGGCGCCGACATCCTGCGCCTGTGGATCGCCTCCGCCGACTACAGCAACGAGATGTCGCTGTCGCAGGAAATCCTCAAGCGCACCGCCGACGCCTATCGCCGCATCCGCAATACCGCACGCTTCCTGCTCGGCAATTTGAGTGGCTTCGATCCGGCGAAAAATTCGGTTGCACTCGACGACATGGTCGCACTCGATCGCTGGGCGGTGCATCGTGCCGCCCAGGTGCAGGCGCAGATCATCGCGGCCTATGCCCGCTACGATTTCGCCGACGTGGTGCAGCTGCTGATGAACTTCTGCAGCATCGATCTCGGCTCGCTCTATCTCGACGTTACCAAGGATCGCCTGTACACCATGCAGGAGGATGCACTTGGACGCCGCAGCGCCCAGACCGCGATGCATCACATCGCCGAGGCTCTTGCGAGATGGGCGGCGCCGATCCTGTCGTTCACCGCCGAGGAAATCTGGTCGCACCTGCCGGGCGAACACGTGGCGAGCGTGCAGCTGGCGACCTGGTATGAAGGGTTGGCCGAATTGCCTGCACATTCCATGCCGACGACCGATCAATTCGAGGCGTTGCTGCAGTTGCGCGAACAGGTGGCGAAGGCGCTGGAGCCGATGCGTGCCGCCGGCGAAATCGGCGCGGCGCTGGAAGCCGAACTCGTGATCAGCGTCGATGAAACCACGCACGCCTGGCTGGCGCCAATGGCCGATGAATTGCGCTTCTTCTTCATCAGCGGCGATGTCAGCGTGCAGGCGCCAGTCGGCGTCGCGCCGCCGGTGCTGGCCAGCAAGACCACCAAGCCGAAGTGCGTGCGCTGCTGGCAGCATCGCGGCGACATCGGCGCGAACCCCGAACACCCGGAACTGTGCGGCCGCTGCATCGAGAACGTCGATGGCGCCGGGGAAACGCGGAGCTACTTCTGATGAAGTTCGCCAAGCCGAATGCGCTGTCGTGGCTCTTGGTTTCCGTGCTGGTCGTCGTGCTCGACCAGTGGAGCAAGCTGTGGGTGCTGCGCAGCCTGCCGGAATTCACCGATGTCGTGGTGGTTCCCGGTTTCTGGAACTGGTATCGCACCTACAACACTGGCGCCGCGTTCAGCTTCCTCGCCAACGGCGGCGGCTGGCAGATCTGGTTGTTCAGCTTGCTCGCGGTGATCATCAGCGTCGCGCTGACGTATGCCCTCGCAGGCACGCAGCGACGCGAATGGAAGACAGCGCTGCCATATGCACTGGTGATCGGTGGCGCCATCGGCAACGTGATCGATCGCGTCCAGCATGGCCACGTCATCGACTTCATCAAGTGGTACGCCGGCGATCACGTGTGGCCGGCATTCAATCTCGCCGATTCAGCCATTGTCGGTGGAGCGGCTGGCATCATCCTGTTCGGACTGTTCGCCGGTTCCAGTCGCGGGAACAAGAAAGACTGATGGATATCCTGCTTGCCAATCCCCGCGGATTCTGCGCCGGCGTCGATCGCGCGATCGAGATCGTCAAGCGCGCGATCGAAACGCTGGGCGCGCCGATCTACGTGCGCCACGAGGTCGTGCACAACAAGTTCGTGGTTGATGACCTCAAGCAGCGCGGCGCGATCTTCGTCGAGGAGCTCGACGAGGTGCCCGATGGCGCGACGGTGATCTTCTCCGCGCATGGCGTGTCGAAGGCGGTGCGCGAGGAGGCCGATCGTCGCGGGTTGAAGGTGTTCGACGCGACCTGTCCGCTGGTGACGAAAGTGCATCTGGAAGTCTCGCGGCACTGCCGCGCCGGGCGCGACCTGATCCTGATCGGCCACGCCGGCCATCCCGAGGTCGAGGGCACGATGGGCCAATGGCGTTCCAATGGCGGCGGCGGCCAGATCCATCTGGTCGAGGACATCGACGGCGCGCGCACGCTCGCCATCACCCAGTCGGACAACGTCGCATACACCACCCAGACCACGCTGTCGGTGGACGACACCCGCGACATCATCGCCACCTTGCGCGAACGCTTTCCGGCGATCCAGGGGCCGCGCAACGACGACATCTGCTATGCCACCCAGAATCGCCAGGACGCCGTGCGCGACCTCACCCGCGAATGCGACCTGGTGCTGGTGGTGGGATCGCCCAACAGTTCCAATTCCAATCGCCTGCGCGAACTCGCCGAGCGCGAGGGCGTCGATGCCCATCTGATCGACGATGCCGGCGAGATCGATCCGGCGTGGTTGCGGGGCAAGCATCGTGTCGGCGTCACCGCCGGCGCTTCCGCCCCGGACGTGCTGGTGCAGGGCGTGTTGGCTCGCTTGCGCGAACTCGGCGCCAGCGGCGTGCGCGAGCTCTCGGGCGAGCCGGAAGACATGGTGTTCGCGCTGCCCAAGGAACTGCGCCTGCGGCTGGTCGATTGACCCGCTCGAATTGACCGGATCAGCCGGGGACCGTACGATATCCGGCTTGGCCGGAATAGCTCAGTTGGTAGAGCGGCGCATTCGTAATGCGTAGGTCGTAGGTTCGATTCCTATTTCCGGCACCATTCCCGAGGAAGGCCCATGGATCCAATCCCGCTCGAGGATCTCGCCTTGCTCGACACCCTGCGGCGGATTGACGCCGCCGAGCCGCTTGAAGAAAACAGCGCGCTTTTGCCGCGCCTGGTCGAGAACGGGCTGGTCACGCAGGACCCGGAATTTCCTCGCTTGACCGATGCCGGGATCGAGTTGTGCAAGTCGCTGCAACACCGGCTCGCTGCCGATGCGCAGGCCGAGAAGATCCTGAAGCGCCGCGAAGCCGCGGACGGAACCGCCATGAGCGGTGCCGACGGCGATGACCGCGCGAAAATTTCCCGACTCGGAGCCTGAACCCAAGAGAGCTTCAGCCCCCGTTCGGGTATGCATGCGTATACCTGAACAAGTCACGAGCAGTGGGGAGACTGTTTCGTTCCCCAATGCTTTCTAACACCCCCCTCGGAAACGAGGGGTTCTTTTTGTCTGGAATTTGCCGATCTCGCCTCGAGCGACGACAAACCGGATACTTGGGGCATCGTCAGCCACTTGATCCGCCATGCCGCCCAGCCCCCGCAAGCGCACCGCCTACGTCTGCAACAGTTGCGGGGCCGAATATCCCAAGTGGCAGGGCCAATGCGAGGCCTGCGGCGCCTGGAACACCCTTTCCGAGATCACGCTGGAACCGGCGGCCACCAGTGCGCCGTCGCGCCGCGGTGGTTGGGCCGGGAAGGCCGATATCGCCCGGATCACGCCGCTGGTGAATGTGCAGCAGTCGGAAATCCTGCGGGCGTCGACCGGCATCGGCGAATTCGATCGCGTGCTCGGTGGCGGACTGGTCGAAGGCGCCGTGGTGCTGATCGGCGGCGATCCCGGCATCGGGAAATCGACCCTGTTGCTGCAGGCATTGGCGCTGATGAGTGGCAATACCCGCGGCTTGTACGTCACCGGCGAGGAATCGCTGGCACAGGTTGCCGGTCGCGCGTTGCGACTCGATCTCCCGCTCGACGGACTCGAAGCACTGGCCGAGACCTGCGTCGAACGCATTCTCGAGCAGGCAGTGGTCGCCAGGCCGGGCTTCATCATTGCCGACTCGATCCAGACCTTGTGGACGGAAACGCTGACCGCGGCGCCCGGTTCGGTGAGCCAGGTACGCGAATCAGCGGCGCGACTGGTGCGCTATGCGAAAGAGACCGGAACGGCCGTGTTCCTGGTCGGGCACGTCACCAAGGAGGGCGGCATCGCCGGGCCGCGCGTGCTCGAGCACATGGTCGATGCCGTGCTGTATTTCGAAGGGGATTCCGGATCGCGCTTCCGCGTGCTGCGCGCGTTCAAGAACCGCTTCGGTGCCGTCAACGAACTCGGCGTGTTCGCGATGGGCGACAAGGGTTTGCGCGAAGTGCCCAATCCTTCGGCGATTTTCCTCTCGGGTGGCAGTGCCCATCAGCCCGGCAGTTGCGTGATGGTGACGCGCGAAGGCACGCGGCCGTTGCTGGTGGAAGTACAGGCGCTGGTCGATGCTTCGCCGCTGTCGAATCCCCGCCGCGTTGCCGTCGGTCTCGAAGGCAATCGCCTGGCGATGCTGCTTGCGGTATTGCATCGCCATGGTGGCGTGCTGACCTCCGATCAGGATGTGTTCGTCAACGTTGTCGGCGGCATCCGCGTGCAGGAAACCGCAGCCGATTTGCCGGTGCTGCTCGCGGTGTTGTCGTCGCTGCGCAACCAGCCATTGGCGGAGAAGACCATTGCCTTCGGTGAGGTCGGATTGTCCGGCGAGATCCGGCCGGTGCCCAATGGCGAGGAGCGATTGAAGGAAGCGGCGACGCATGGCTTCAGGCGTGCGATCGTGGCGAAGGCCAACGCGCCGAAGGCCGGCAGCTACAAGGGGATGGAAGTGATCGCGGTCGAACGCCTGGCGGACGCGCTGGAAGCGGCGTGAACCAGTCGATTGCCGACACGGATGAGGGCAGCTCGATAAAGGCAGGCCTCGGCCGGTTCGATGCCTGGCTGATGAAGCCGCGCATGGGCGGTCATGGCCTGCATCGTGCAGTGATGGAATTCCTGTTCTTCGGCCTCAAGGAGATGCGCGCCTGCCTATTCGCCGGACTGTTTTTCCTCGCGGTGTTTGCGATGCCGCGCGACGGAATCCTCGGCGTTCCGCGTTACGACGCCCTGTTGCTGTTCGCGCTGCTGGTACAGGGCTGGATGTTGTGGGCAAAGCTGGAAACCTTCGACGAGTTCAAGGCGATCTGCCTGTTCCATGTTGTCGGTTTCGCGATGGAAGTATTCAAGACATCCGCCGACGTGCATGCGTGGAGTTATCCGGGACCGGGGTACACCAAGCTGCTCGGCGTGCCGCTGTTCTCGGGCTTCATGTACGCCGCGGTCGGCAGCTACATCATCCAGGCATGGCGCCTGTTCGACCTGCGCATCCGCCACCATCCGCCGTACTGGATGGCGGTGCTGGTGGCGATCGCCATCTACGCCAACTTCTTCACCCATCACTGGATCGCCGATCTGCGCTGGTACCTCGCGACGCTGGCGCTCGGGCTTTATGCGCGCACCACGGTGATATTCCGTCCGCTCGATCGCGATCGCCGCATGCCGCTGCTGCTGGCGTTCGTGCTGATCGGCTTCTTCCTGTGGCTGGCCGAGAACATCGCCACCTTCTACGGTATCTGGCGCTATCCCAACCAGATGGGCGCGTGGGCGCAGGTGCATTGGGGCAAGTGGAGTTCGTGGTCGTTGCTGGTGATCATGACCTTCACGATCGTTGCCGGACTCAAGCACGTCAAGGAAACCATCCACGTGCCGGAAGCGGCCTGACACGAATCACAGGCGCGACGTGCGTGGTGCGAACGGTGCGTTCAAGTTGCCGGCATCGATGGTGCCGGCTCGTTGCATCAGTGGCCGCCGCCTGCGGCCCCTCCAACCTTTGCCGCGAATGGCGGTCGCGCCATCCACACCAGCAGGATCACCGACAGGAACAGGAAGCCGAGCAGGAAGAAGATCTCGTTGAAGCCGATCTGCATCGCCTGCTGGGTGATCATGCGGTCAAGCACGAAGGCACCGGTCTGCGGATTGCCGCCGCCGTATTGCGCCACCGTTGCCATCATCGAGGGTGAGGTTGCATCGATGTGCTCGGTCAGCTGCGCGTGGTGCGTCGCCGTGCGCTGGCTCCACGCGTACGTCACCAGCGAGGCGGCGAAACTGCCGCCCAGTGTTCGCACGAAGGTCGAGAGGCCGGAGCCCGCGGCGATTTCATGGGGCTCGAGGTCGGACAGCAGGATCTGCAGCACCGGCATGAAGAACAGGGCGACGCCGATGCCCTGGATCAACTGGATTATCGCGACATGGTTGAAATCGACGTCGAGGTTGAAGCCGGAACGCAGGAAGCTGGTTCCGGCCAATACCACGAAAGCGAGACTGGCGAGGATGCGCAGGTCGACCTTGTTGCCGTGCTTGCCGATGATCGGCGCGAGCAGCACCGGCAGGATGCCGATGGGTGCCGTCGCGAGTCCGGCCCAAATCGCGGTGTAGCCCATGTTCCGTTGCAACCACAATGGCACCAGGATGCCGACGCTGAAGAAGGCGGCGTAAGCCAGCACCATGGCGGCGGTGCCCGCGCGGAAATTGCGGTGGCGGAACAGGCGCAGGTTGACGATGGGATCGTCGTCGGTGAGTTCCCACACGACGAAGGTGATCAGGGAGATCGTGGCGACGATCGCCATCACGACAATCGTGGTGGAGTGGAACCAGTCTTCGTCGTTGCCGAGGTCGAGCAGGATCTGCAGTGCGCCGACGCCGAGGACCAGCAAGGCGAGACCGACGTAATCCATCTTCGGGCGTTCAAGTCGCTCGGGACGTCCCTTCAACTGCCGGCCGACCACCGTGCTGGCGAAGATGCCCAGCGGGATGTTGATGAAGAAGATCCATTCCCAGCTGTAGTTGTCGGTGATCCAGCCGCCGAGGATCGGGCCGGCGATCGGCGCGACCACGGTGACCATCGCCAGCAAGGCGATCGCCTGGCCGCGTTTCGCAGGTGGATAGATCGACAGCAGCAACGCCTGCGTGACCGGATACATCGGGCCGCAGACGAAACCCTGCAGCGCGCGCGCCAGCACCAGCAGGCCCATGCTGTTGGCGATGCCGCACAGGAACGATGCGATCACGAACGCCAGCGTCGACCACATGAACAGCTTGCGTTCGCCGTACTTGCGGGTGAGCCAGCCGGTCAGCGGCAAGGCGATCGCGTTGCTCACCGCGAACGAGGTGATCACCCACGTCGCCTGGTTGGCGCTGCCACCGAGGTTGCCGGAGATGGCCGGCAACGACACGTTGGCGATCGTCGTGTCCAGCACCTGCATGAACGATGCCAGCGCAAGACCGATCGTGGCCAGCGCGCGATTCGGTGGCGCGAAGCCCTGCATCGTGAGTTCGGTGGCCGGAGCCGGTGCAGCCGGCCCGGTGGTGGCGGAAGTCGCGCTCATCGGTCGCTTGCTCGGTATGGGGGTCAGTGCGAGCCGTTGCCGCCGAGGTTGTCGTCGATCACGCGCTCGACAGCGGCGTCGGCCTTGGACAGCGCGCTGTCATAGGCATCCGTCATCAGGTGCGGCTGCGTCGGCGTGGTTGTCGGCAGCAAGCCGTCGCCCTGGTCGTGCAGGTTCACCTTGGCGTCCATCGACAGGCCGAGGCGCAGCGGATGTTCCTGCAGTTCCTTCTTGTCGAGGAGGATGCGCACCGGGACGCGCTGGACGATCTTGATCCAGTTGCCGCTGGCGTTCTGCGCCGGCAGCACCGAGAACGCGCTGCCGGTCCCCATGCCGAGGCTGGCCAGCGTGCCGTGGTACACGACCTTGTCGCCATAGAGTTCCGACGTCAGTTCAACGCGCTGGTTCAGGCGCAGCTTGGTGAGCTGGGTTTCCTTGAAGTTGGCATCCACCCACACCTTGTCGAGCGGGATGATCGCCATCATCGGCGTGCCGGGTGCGACGCGCTGGCCGAGCTGCACGCTGCGCTTGGCGACGTAGCCGGAGATCGGGGCGAGCACGCTGGAACGCTGGCGGGCGAGATAGGCCTGGCGCAATTGCGACGCCGCGGCGGCGACCGTCGGGTTGTCGCGGATCGTGCTGTTGTCGATCAGCACGCGGCTGCGCGCGGTGTTCTCGCGGGCACCGGACACCGCGGCCTGGGCGGCGGCGAGGTTGGCCTGCGCGGTTTCGAGCTGGGCACGGGCGTGCGCCAACTCTTCATTGGACACTGCGCCGGTTGCGACAAGACCGGTGCGGCGGGCGACGTCCTGGCGTGCGACGTCGACGGCGGCCTGCGCCTGTTGCACCGTGGCTTCGCGTGCGCTGATGTCGGCGCTGCCGGCTTCGGCGGCGCGGTACTGCGCACGCACCTGGCGCACGGCGCTGCCAAGCGCAGCTTCCGCCTGCGCGTAGGCGAGGTCGGTGTCATTGGTGTCGAATCCGACCAGCACCTGGCCGGCGTCCACCTTCATGCCGTCGTCGACGCCGATGCGGGTGACGGTGCCGCCGACTTGCGGGGTGATGGTGACGACATCGCCCTGGACGTAGGCGTCATCGGTGCTCTCGGACCAGCGCCCGACCAGCAGATGCCACAGCAGCCAGACGATACCTAGCACGATCGCGACGATGGCGATGATCAGCAGCACCTTGCGCCGCCTGTTCTGCAGCGGCGTGTCCCTGGGATTGGTCGGCGGCATGAGCGTGCCGGTCGATGCAACAGGCGCCGCGGAGTCGTCGGCGGGAGTCTTGTTGGGTTCGGTGGTCATTGCGACTTCTTCCCGGATTCGGAAATGGAGGATGGCGAGGGCAGTTGGACGGGCACGCCGCCGCCCAGGGCAATATCGAGATCGATCGTCGACTGCAGGCGGCGCGCGCGCAGTGCGGAGAGTTGCTGGTCGAGCTGCAGGATCGGTTTTTGTGCGGTCAGCACGTCGAGCTGGTTGGCGAGCCCGGCCTTCTGGCGCTGGGTCACCAGCATCGCCGAGCGCGCCTGCTGGTCACGTGCACTGGTCGCGGCGGAAATCTGCGCGTCGAGTTCACGTGCCGACTGCACGGCGTCGGTGACTTCGCGGATCGCGTTCAACACCGTCTGGTCGTAACCGGCGACGGCAAGATCGAAATCGGCATTGGCGCCGCGCAACTGCGAGCGCAAGCGGCCGCCGTCGAGGATCGGCAACGAAATCGCCGGCCCACCGAACACCAGCCCGGCATCCGACTTGAACAGGTCACCGAGCTTGCCGGCGGCCAGTCCGACCATCGCCGAGAGATTCAAGCTCGGATAGAAGTCGGACTTTGCGGACTTGATGCCTCTCGACGCCGCTTCGACATGCCAGCGCGCGGCGGCGACATCGGGACGGCGGCTGACCAGTTCGCTGGGCAGCAGGGACGGAATCGCGATGCCATCCGTCTTCAACTGCGGGCGCTCGATCGCCAGTCCGCGATCCGGACCTTTCCCGGCGAGCATCGCCAGCGCATTGCGCAGCGCGCTGATCTGCTGGTCGGCCGCCTGCATCTGCGCACGCGCGTTGTCTTCGGCGCTGGCGATTTGCGTCAGCGCGATCTGGTTGTCGATGCCGGCCTTGACGCGTTGCGTCGCCAGTGCGTGCAGGCTGGAATTGCGCTTGAGATCGCGTTCGGCGACGTCACGCGCGTCCCATGCCTGTGCCAACGTGGCGTAGGTGCGCGCGATGTTGCCTTCCAGCGTCAGCCGCGCGGCCTGCGCATCGGCTTCCTGCGCGCGCGCCGCGCCAACCGCTGATTGCCACTTCGCGTGCTTGCCGCCCCACAGGTCGGGCGCCCAGGCGAAGCTCAGCGACAGCACCTCGGAGTGCAACATCTTGCCGCCGATCGGGGGCGGCGCCAGGGTTTCGGGAATCTTCACTGCGGCGACTTGTGCGCCCGCGCCCAGCGTCGGATAGAGGCCGGCTTCGGCGAGGCCCGCCTGCGCGAATGCCTTGCGGGTGCGTGCATCGGCGACCGCGATGCTTGGCGATCCCGCCAGTGATTCCTGCATCAAGGCGTCGAGTTGCGGATCGCCATAGGCGTTCCACCACTGCGCCTTTGGCCATGCGACATCGCTGACCGGCGTGCGACCGAGACTGGCGGCGGCCTGGAATCGATCGGGATCCTGCAACGAGGATTCCGGCTTCAAGTTGTGGGTGCTGGCGCAGCCGGCCAGCACGGTGGCCAGCGCAAGTGCGGACAATGGTTGCAGGTGGCGTATCGCCATCACGCTGACTCCGTGTTCGTGAGGTTGGTGCGGACGCGTTCGAGTGTGCAAATGAACTGCTCGCGTTCTGATGCGCTCATGCCGGACAGCGCGCGTTCGCGCACGCGATCACTGCAGGCGCTGCACTGGTCGTAGATCGCGCGTCCGGCGTCGGTGAGCTCGATGCGCAGGGCGCGGCGGTCGGTCGGATCGTCTGCGCGGGCGAGCAGGCCTTTCTCCTCGAGCTTGTCGAGCAGGCGGGTCATCGCCCCATGACTCAGCTCGGCGGCACGCGCCAGTTCGCCCACGCTGATGTGGCCATCGGTCATTCCGAGCTTCTTGAGGGTGACGAACTGGCTGAAGGTCAGGTCATGGCCCAGCCGCTCCAGTTCGCTCTCCATCGCGTGCCACATCGCATCGCGGACCTGCCGGAACAGCAGGCCGAGCGAGGAGCCGGCGCAGAGGGGGGGCGTATTCATGGGGCGGCATTATTCTCGCCCGTGCAATAGTTGTCAATGCAATTATTGTTACAACAACAATGAAAACGATTTCCGCATTCAGGTTCGTTTGAGGATCAGTTCCAGCACGAACTGGCTACCGAAAAAGGCCAGCAGCAGGGTCGCCATTGCCACCAGGGTCCAGCGCACCGCCCGCGTGCCGCGCCAGCCCCAACGCCAGCGCCCGAACAGCAGGACGGCGAAAATCAGCCAGGACAGCAGGCTCAGCACGGTCTTGTGGACCAGGTGCTGCTGGAACAGGTTGCCGACGAACAGGACCCCGGCGAGGATCGCCGCGGTCAGCAGCAGGAAGCCGATTTGCAGGGTGCGGAACAGGACCGTTTCCAGCTCGGTCAGGGGTGGCAACGCGCGCATCCAGCCGTGGAATTCGCGGTTGCGCATCGCCCGCTCCTGCAACCAGAGAACAATGGCCAACAGCGCGGCGACCGCCAGCGTGGCGTAAGCGAACAATGCCAGCCAGGCGTGCAACTGCACCTGCCAGCTCATCGCCGGCTGGGGCGCGTGGCCATAGAGCGAATAGCAGGCCGCGAACACGGCGGCGAGCGGGAATACCACAACGCCGATCGCGTCGAGCCGCTTGCGGGCACCGAGCAGGGTCGTCACCGCCGCCATTCCCAGCGATACCAGCGACAGCGCCGCGAAGAAGTGCATGTCGGGCACGCCGGTGCGATGCCAGGCCTCGATGTGCAACCAGGCGTGTTCGAGCAGGGCGAGCGCCGCCGGCAGTTTCCAGGCGCGACCATCGACACCACGCGCCACGCCACGGACCAGGATGGCGGCGGCGATCAGGTAGAACAGGACGGCGGCGGCACTCAGAAGCATTCAGCCAGTGTCGCATGTGACAGCCCCGGCGGGAGGGCATCGAAGCGCCAGCGTCTATACTTTGCGGCTTTCCGCATGACGCCACGCCGCAATGTTTGAATCGTTGACCGAACGCCTGTCCGGCACCATCAACCGCATCCGCGGCCGTGGTCGCCTGACCGAATCCAACATCAGCGAAGCCCTGCGCGAAGTGCGCGTGGCCCTGCTCGAGGCCGACGTCGCGTTGCCGGTGGTGCAGGCGCTGATCCAGCGCATCAAGGTGCGCGCGCTGGGCCAGGAAGTGATGAAGTCGCTGACACCCGGCCAGCAGCTGGTCAAGGTGGTGCGCGACGAGCTCACCAACACGATGGGCGCGCAGAGCGTCGATCTCAATTTCAACGTGCCGGCGCCGGCGGTCATCCTGATGGCCGGTCTGCAGGGCGCGGGCAAGACCACGACGGTCGGCAAGCTCGCCAAACACCTCAAGGAAAAGCGCAAGAAGAAGGTGATGGTGGTGAGCGCGGACGTCTATCGTCCAGCCGCGATCGAACAGCTGAAGACGCTGGCGCAGCAGGTCGGCGTCACGTTCTTCCCGTCCGATGCGGGGCAGAAGCCGGAAGCGATCGTGCGCGCGGCGATCGATCACGCGAAGAAGTCCTTCGCCGACGTGCTGATCGTCGATACCGCCGGCCGTCTCGCCATCGACCAGCCGATGATGGACGAGATCAAGGCGCTGCACGCCGCGGTGAATCCGGTCGAAACCTTGTTCGTCGTCGATTCGATGACCGGCCAGGATGCCGCCAATACCGCCAAGGCCTTCAACGAGGCGCTGCCGCTGACCGGCGTGGTGCTGACCAAGACCGACGGCGACGCCCGCGGCGGCGCGGTGCTGAGCGTGCGCTACATCACCGGCAAGCCGATCAAGTTCGTCGGCGTCGGCGAGAAGCCGGACGGCCTCGACGTCTTCCACCCCGATCGCGCGGCCAGCCGCATCCTCGACATGGGCGACGTGCTGTCGCTGGTCGAACAGGTGGAAGCCAACGTAGACAAGGAGAAGGCGCAGAAGCTCGCCGAGAAGGTCGCCAAGGGCCGTCGCTTCGATCTCCAGGACATGCACGACCAGTTCGAGCAGATGCAGAACATGGGGGGGCTGTCCGGGTTGATGGACAAGTTGCCGGGCATGGGCCAGATCCCGGGTCAGGTCAAGGATCAGATCACCGGGCGCGAAATTCCGCGAATGATGGCGATCATCAAGTCGATGACGCCGAAGGAACGCCGCAATCCCGACCTGCTCAACGGCTCGCGGCGCGCCCGCATCGCCCGCGGGGCGGGTCTGCAGCCGCAGGACGTGAACCGCCTGATGAAGCAGTACCAGCAGATGGAAAAAATGATGGGCAAGCTCGGCCGTGGCGGCATGAAGGGCATGATGCGCGGCTTGAGCGGGATGATGGGCGGGCGCGGCGGGATGCCGCCGATGATGAGGTAAGCCAGGCCGGGAAAGTCCGGGGTGTGGCGCGGATTGGCGGCGCCCTGCTATAATTTCCGGCTTACCCTGCCATTCCGGCAGCTGGGCAACACCGAGCACACCATGGTCAAGATTCGCCTTACCCGCGGCGGCGCCAAGAAGCGTCCCTTCTACCACATCATCGTCACCGACAGCCGCAGCGCCCGTGATGGCCGCAACATCGAGCGCGTCGGTTACTTCAACCCGATCGCCGCCGGCCAGGACAAGCGCGTCGAGCTCGACGTCGAGCGCGTCAAGTTCTGGATCGAGCGCGGTGCGCAGATGACCGAAAAGGTCGGCGCGCTGTACAAGGAAGCCGCCAAGCCGGCTACCGCGGCCTGACGGCCTGCCGCGCGCGACGCGCGTGGCGATTTCGCACATGATCGACACCGGGCGCCGCATCCTCATAGGCAGGGTGCATGGCGCCTTTGGTGTTCGTGGCGAACTGAAAATCGAATCCTTCAGCGAGCCGCCGCAGGCTTTGCTGAAATACGCGCCGCTGATCCTGCGCGACGCGCGCGGCAACGAACGCGAACTGGAAGAGGTCCGTGGTCGCGTTGGCGCCAAGGGCCTGGTGATGTCGATGCCCGGCATCGAGGATCGCGATGCCGCCGAAGCGCTGCGTGGCGCCGAACTCCACGTCCCGCGTTCGGTGCTGCCGCCGCCCGCGCCGGGCGAGTACTACTGGATCGACCTCGAAGGCCTCGAAGTCGTGACGGTCGAGGGCGCGGTGCTTGGTCGCGTCTCCCATCTGTTCTCCACCGGCGTCAACGACGTGCTGGTGGTCGAAGGCGAGCGCGAACGCATGATCCCGTTCAAGGAACCCGACTACGTGACGTCGGTGGATTTCGACGCGGGCCGCATCACCGTCGATTGGGATCCGGATTTCTGAGCCGCGCCATGCGCATCGACATCATCAGCCTGTTCCCGGAATTCGTCGCCCAGTGCGCCGGCTTCGGCGTGGTCGGGCGTGCGCAGGAACGCGGGTTGCTGGCGTTGCACGGCTGGAATCCGCGCGACCACGCCGAGGGCAACTATCGCCGCGTCGACGACCGCACCTTCGGCGGCGGTCCCGGCATGGTGATGATGATCGACCCGCTGCTGGCCACGCTGGATGCGATGCAGACCGACGATGCAGCGAAAGCGCATGTGATCTACCTCAGTCCGCAAGGTCGTCCGCTCACCCAGGCGCGCGCGCGCGAATTGGCAGCAATGCCGCGACTGGCGCTGCTCTGCGGTCGCTATGAAGGCGTCGACGAACGCCTGATCGCGGCCCGGGTCGACGAGGAGATCTCGATCGGCGACTACGTGTTGTCCGGCGGCGAGCTGGCGGCAGCAGTCGTGGTGGATGCCGTTGCCCGCCTGCAGGACGGTGCGCTGAACGATGCCGAGTCGGCTGCCCAGGACAGCTTCGAGGACGGGCTGCTCGACTGCCCGCACTACACCAAGCCGGTCAGCCACGTGTTGGGCGATGTGCCGGAGGTGTTGCTGTCCGGCCATCACGGCGAAATCGCCCGCTGGCGTCGCCAGCAATCCCTGCTGCGGACGGCGCAACGCCGTCCGGACCTGCTGGCCGGAGCGGGCCTGACCGCGGCCGACCTGGCTTTCCTGCGCGGACACGGGCTGGAGCCTTGAAGAGGAAAATTCCCGCGCAGGAGATTCCCGTTGGCGGGATTGATCCAGCCCGGGAAATCGTCCTATAATAATGGGCTTACCGCCGCGGACCCCTTGGGAACGCGCCCAGAATAACGACAGAACAACGGTGTCACCATGAGCAAGCCCTCGCTGAGCAACCTGATCAACGAATTCGAGACCGCGCAGGCGGCCCGCACCCTGCCGGACTTCGGTCCCGGCGACACCGTGATCGTCAACGTCAAGGTGAAGGAAGGCAACCGCGAGCGCGTCCAAGCCTATGAAGGCGTGGTTATCGCCCGCAAGAACGCCGGCCTCAACTCCTCGTTCACCGTCCGCAAGATCTCGCATGGCTACGGCGTGGAGCGCGTGTTCCAGTCGTTCAGCCCGGTCATCGAGTCGGTGAAGGTGAAGCGTCGCGGTGACGTGCGCTCGGCCAAGCTGTACTACCTGCGTAGCCTGGAAGGCAAGGCCGCCCGCATCCGCGAGGATCTGGCCGCCGTCGCCAAGGCCAAGGCCGAAGCCAAGGCTGCCGAAGCTGGCGAATAATCGCGCCATGCGTGAAGCGCATGACGGCCGCCTCCGGGCGGCCGTTTGCGTTTGTACGGTTCCATTGATGCGGGAGTTGTGCCGATGAGGGCGTCACGCCGGCTGCCGTTGATCGTCGCCTGCGCGCTGTTCATCGAGAACATGGATTCGACGGTGTTGTCGACGGCGTTGCCAGCGATCGCCCACGATTTCGGTGTCGATCCGATTTCATTGAAGCTGGTATTGACCAGCTATCTGCTGGCGTTGGCGGTGTTCATTCCGATCAGCGGCTGGGTTGCCGATCGCTTCGGTGCGCGCATCACCTTCATGAGCGCGATCGCGGTGTTCCTGCTGGGATCGGTCGGGTGTGCGGCCAGTCCGTCGCTGGAATGGATGGTGCTGGCGCGCTTCGTGCAGGGCATGGGTGGCGCGATGATGGTTCCGGTGGGACGACTGGTGCTTTTGCGCACCGTCGAGAAATCGGAACTGGTGCAGGCGCTGAGCTGGCTGACGATTCCCGCGCTGGTCGGGCCGGTGGCGGGACCGCCGCTTGGCGGATTCATCACCACCTGGTTCGACTGGCGCTGGATCTTCCTGATCAACCTGCCGATGGGTGCGCTCGGCATCGCGCTGGCATGGCGCTACATCCCGGCATTGAAGGAGCCGGTGCAGGCGCTCGACTGGCCCGGCTTCCTGCTCTCGGGCTTCGGCCTGGCGCTGGCGATGTTCGGTTTCTCCACGCTCGGGCACCTGGAGGTTCCGCTGTGGGCGTCGATCGCGGTGCTGTTGCTTGGAGTGGCGGGGTTGGTCGTTTACGGCGTCCGTGCGCGGCGCGTCGAATATCCGTTGCTCGACCTGCGCCTGTTCCGCATCCCGACATACAAGGCCGGCGTCCTCGGCGGCAGCCTGTTCCGCATCGGCGTCGGCGCGGTTCCGTTCCTGCTGCCATTGATGCTCCAGGTCGGTTTCGGATTGAGCCCGTTGCAGTCGGGTGGACTGACGTTCGTGTCGGCGGTCGGCGCGATGTTCATGAAGACGATCGCGGCGTGGATCATCCGCCAATGGGGATTCCGCCGCGTGCTGGTGTTCAACGCGTTGCTGTCGTCCGCTTCGCTGGCGATCTACGGATTGTTCCGTCCGTCGACGCCGCATCTGCTGGTGATGACGGTGCTGCTGGTCAGCGGCTGCATGCGATCCCTGCAGTTCACCAGCCTCAACGCGGTCAGCTATGCCGATGTCGGGCAGTTGCAGATCAGCCAGGCCAGCAGCCTGGCGGCGATGATGCAGCAGCTGTCGGTGAGCGTGGGCGTCGCCGTCGCCGGACTCGCGCTGCAAGCGTGCGGATGGTTGCGCCACGTACCGACCACCGATGTCCACAATTTCTATCTGGCGTTTCCGCTGGTGGCGCTGATCTCGGCGTTGTCCGCGATCATGATGTGGCGACTGCCCGCGGATGCCGGTGCCGACATGGCGGGCAGGGCGCGTGCCGGACACGAAGTGGCCGAACCGAAAGTGGAACAGCGCCCGGCGATGTAGTCGCGATCAATCGTTGGCGGGTGGCGCCTGGTCGGCGACCAGGGTTGGCGCTTCCGATGGCACTTCGGCGGGGATCGCGACCGGCGCCGGTTGCTGCAGCATCTTCGCCTGGCGCCAGCGGCCCCAGCGGTAATAGGCGATCGACATCAGCATCGAGCACACCGAACTCGCCGGGAAACTCCACCAGATCGCATCGATGCCCAGCCACGGTTGCAGCCATTTCGCGAACGGCACGCGAATGCCCCACAGCGCGAAGGCGAGGATCAGCAGTGGTGGCATCACCGCGCCGGTCGAGCGCACCACGCCGGCGAGCACCATGGTGACGCCGAAGAACATGAAGGCCCAGATCGCGATGTGATTGAGATGGCGCGCGATTTCGATCGACGGGCTGCCATCGGGCAGGAACAGCGACAGGATGGTCTGGTCGAACAGGATGATCGGCGCAATCAGGATGCCGGTGAGCAGGAAATTGAACAGCGTGCCGACGCGCGCGGTGGCGTCGACGCGCGACCAGTTGCGGGCGCCGACGTTCTGCGCGGCCATCGACGAACACGCGGCCCCGATCGCCATCGCCGGCATCTGCACGTAGGTCCACAACTGGCCGGCGGCGCCGTAGCCGGCGGTGACATCGATGCCGTGGCTGTTGACCATGCCGATCATCGCGATCATCGCCAGCGAGATCACCACCATCTGCACGCCCATCGGCACGCCTTTGGTGATCAATGCGCGCAGGATCAAGGGATCGGGCTTGAACAATGCGCGTTCCTTCCACTCGATCCACAGGTGATGGTCCTTGCGGCGCAACCACCACAGCAGCGCGGCGAGGCTCACGGCATTGGCGACCAGGGTGGACAGCGCCGAGCCGGCGATGCCGAGTTTCGGGAACGGGCCGAGTCCGAAGATCAGCAAGGGATTGCCGATGATGTCGAGGCCGACCGCGAGCAGCAGGAAGGCGAAGGGCGTGCGGGTATCGCCGGCGCCGCGCAGGATGGCGCTGACCCACGAGAACAGGTAGAGGAATGGCACCGCCAGGAAGATGATGCGCAGATAGGCTTCGGCGAGCGGCAGTGCCGCCGCGGGCGTGCCCATCGCGGCAAGGATGTGTTTCGCGAATGGCAGGCCGAGCACGGCGATCGCCAGCGAGACGATGATGAAGAAGGTCGCGCTGGTGCCGATCACGCGACGCGCCTGTTCGATGTTGCGCGCGCCGGTGGCTTGCGCGATCAGGATGGTGGCCGCCATGCCGATGCCGAACACCGAGCCGATCAGGAAGAACAGGATGCTGTTGGCATTGGCGGCTGCAGTGAGCGCGTTTTCACCGAGGAAGCGCCCGACCCAGACGGCATTGATCGAACCGTTGAGCGACTGCAGGACGTTGCCGGCGAGGATCGGCAGCGCGAATTTCAGCAGCGTCGTGGCGATCGGTCCCTGGGTGAGGTCGCGCGCGGTTGACGCTGGTGGTCGTGGCGCGGATGCTGCGGGGGGCCGGGAATCGCCGGGATCGGGTTGGCTCATTGGGTGATGATCGCAAAACTGCGAATGCAGCGGGTGGAGACGGCGTGACAGTTGATGCTGCGCAGGTGGGCATTCGCCTCGATGTCTGGCTGTGGGCGGCGCGGTTTTTCAGGACGCGATCGCTGGCGAAGCAGGCGGTCGAGGTCGGTCGCGTCGAAGTGGACGGGCAGCGCGCCAAGGCATCGCGGCCGGTGCGCGTTGATGATCGACTGAAGATCACCCGCGGCGGAGAGACATTCGTGATCGGCGTGCGTGGCTTGAGCGAACAGCGTGGCCCGGCCGGCGTGGCGCAAACCCTGTATGTCGAGGACCCAGAATCGATCATGGCACGCACCGAGGCACGGGCGACCGCTGCTGCCGCGCGCGCCGGTTACACCCCGCCCGAGGGCCGGCCGGACAAGCGGGCGCGACGACTGATCCGGGCACTGGGTGATATCGATGCCTTGTGATTTACCCTTGTGACTGGCGACGACGACGAGGCCACGATGATCCGCAATACCATGCGCCGGACGGCGACCTGCGTGATTTCCCTTTCGGCGTTGCAGGCGTTCGCCGCCGATGTGCTGCCCGGCGACATCAATCCCGGAATCGCATTGCGCCGCCAGGCCGACATCCGCCTCGACAAGGAGTTGGCGGTGATCTCGCGCCAGCGCATCGTGGTCGAGGACGCGTTCACCGGGACAGGCAAGCAGAAGCAGTTCGTGCCCGTGGTCTTCACCCTGCCGCCGATGCGTGTCCAGGACGATGATGCGCAGCATCGGATCCACGACCTGCGCTTCGCGGTGAACGGCATGGCGATCAAGCCGGCGCGCAAACTGACGGTGATGCTCGGCGACAAGGACATCGCATGGCGGATCGCGACACTGGGCTGGAAGGAATCGGAACTGATCGCGTTCCTGCGCGATGGACAGGCCCCTGCCGGAAAGCTGCCGCTGCCCGCCGCATGGTTCGACACACAGGGGCGTCCGCGTTTCCAGCTGCGCGAAACTTACAGTTGGGATCAGTGGTTTGCACCCGGGCGCGCGGTGACGATCCGCCACAGCTATGCGCCGGCGACGTCAGGCGAAACCGGCATCAAGCCGTCGCAACTGATCCGGCGCGTCGGCGATGCGGCGTGCATCGATGAAGGTCGGCAATCGGTGATGAAGTCGCTCGATGCCGGTGCGGGCATCGACTGGACCGGCGTGCGCTATCGCATCGCCGGCAGTCGCGGCTGGCGTCCGGGTGCGCAGGATTTCACCTTGCGGGTGGATACGGGTGGTGATTTCCTCGCCACCTGCATGACTGGCGGCAAGGCACTGGACAAGCGCGTGCAGCAGTTCCGTGCCGGCAATATTTCGATGGACCAGGTGATCGATCTGGTGTTCGCGCGCACGGGCCGTCAATCCCCCTGAGTGGAATACACCGGCAAGCCTGGATTGCGCCGGAATTCGAAGATCAGGTGGGTCTCGATGTGCGCCACTTCATCGCGTTCGGTGAAGGCCGAGAGCGCGAATTCACGCATGTGGTCGCTGTCGCGCACGCCGACATGGACCAGGAAATCGTCGGCGCCGGCGAGGTGGTAGAACGCCATCACTTCGTGCAGGCCGAGCAGATGGGTGTGGAAACTGTCGACCAGCGCGCGCGAGTGGCGACGCAGGCGTACCGTGACCATGGCCTGCAGGCCGATGCCGACCGCGGCCGGCGCGACTTCGGCGTGGTAGCCGAGGAGGGTGCCGGTCTGCTGCAGGCGGCGGATGCGTTCGAGCGCGGTGGAGGGGGCGACGCCGCTGAGTTCGGCCAGCTCCTTGTTGGGCAGGCGCGCATTCTTCCGCAGAAGCCGCAAGAGGTTGAGATCGATTCGGTCGAGCATGGGGAATTCGCCAATATTTCGAATATTGTTCGGATCATGATGCCACGACCGAAGATTGGGTAGTCTTCTCCCTTTCCGACCAAGGATCGCTTCGATGAAAGGTTTCGACACCCGCGCCGTCCACGGTGGCCGCGAAGACTTCAAGGCCATGGGCGTGCACGCCTCGCCGATCGACTTGTCGAGCACTTATCCGATCCCCGATTTCGACGAGGGCACGCGCAGCTTCGCGGCCTGGGGTGCCGGCGAGGGCGAAGCTCCGAATTCGATCTACGGTCGCTTCCACAACCCGACGGTGGCACGCGTGGAAAACGCGATCGCCGGACTCGAAGGCGCCGATGCCTGCATCGCATTCGCATCGGGCATGGCCGCGATCACTGCGTTGCTGCTGTCGCGCCGCGCGCACGGCAACCATGTGCTGGTGGTGCGTCCGCTGTATGCCGCGACCGATGGCCTGCTCGCCAACGGGTTGCTCGGTTTCGATGCAGAGTTCGTCGGTGCCGACGAGATCGCCGCGAAGATCCGTCCCGATACCACGCTGGTGGTGATCGAGACGCCCGCGAATCCGACCTGCGACCTGGTTGATATCCGCGCGGTGGTGGAAGCCGCCGGCAGGGTGCCGGTGATGGTCGATTCGACCTTCGCGACGCCGGTGCTGCAGCGTCCGATCGAACTCGGTGCGTCCTACGTGGTCCACAGCGCAACCAAGTTCCTCGGCGGCCATGGCGACGTGATCGCCGGCGTGGTCTGCTGCGGGGAAGAACTGGCCAAGCCTCTGCGCAAGGTGCGCATGGCGACCGGCGCCAATCTGCATCCGCTCGCGGCGTTTTTGATCCATCGCGGCCTGCCGACGCTTGGCCTGCGCGTTGAACGCGCGCAAGCCAACGCGATCGAACTTGCCAAGCGTCTGTCACAGCATCCGGCGGTGGCGAAGGTGTTCTATCCCGGACTCGGCACGGTGAACAATTCGCACCTGGTCGGCACGCAGATGAGCGGCCCGGGTTCGCTGATGGCGATCGACCTCAAGGGCGGCCATGCCGCCGCGTCGAAGGTGATGAACTCGGTCAAGTTGATGGTGCCGGCGGTCAGCCTCGGCGCCGTCGACACATTGATCCAGCATCCGGCCGGATTGACCCATCGTTCGCTTCCGGTGGAGACGCTCGGCAAGTACGGCATCACCGCCGGCATGCTGCGGTTGTCGGTCGGCATCGAGAATGTCGAGGACCTCTGGGCCGATTTCGAGCAGGCGCTGTCAGGTCTCTGAAAGATCCCGGCGATCACGCGGGTCTATGATCCGGTGATCCCACGGAGACATCACGATGAAGCGGTTGCTGGCACTGGCGTCGATCCTGTCCGTTTCAACGCCGTTGATGGCGGCGACATCCGCGAAAGCCGTTCAGTACGAAGTCGCGGCCACCTGGCCGGTGTCCGGTGCCGGGCACTGGGATCTGCTGGCGGTCGATTCCGCGCGCCATCATCTCTTCATCAGTCGCGGCGATCGCGTGCAGGTGATCGATACGACGGACGGCAAGGAAGCCGGCACGATCGCCGGCACCGATGGCGTGCACGGCATCGCGATCGGTGCGGACGGCCATGGCTACACGACCAACGGCAAGTCCAATTCCGTCACCGAATTCGATCTCGCCACATTCAAGCGCCTGCGCGATTTCCCGGTGAACGGCAAGTCGCCGGATGCCGTGCTGTACGACGCAGGCTCGCGCCGACTGTTCGTGTTCAACGCGCGCAGCAACAATGCCTCGGTGCTCGATGTTGCCAGCGGCAAGGAAGTCGCGACGATCGCCTTCGACGGCAATCCGGAATTGGCGGTCGCCGACGGCCGCGGCCACGTCTTCCTCAATATCGAGAGCAGCGCGCACCTGGTTGAACTCGACTCGGCATCGGCGAAGATCATCCACGACTGGAAGATGGACGGTTGCGAGGAACCCTCGGGCATTGCGATGGACACCGCGCATCGCCGGGTGTTCTCCACCTGCCAGAACAAGGTGCTGGCGGTGACCAATGCCGACAATGGAAAGGCGGTTGCGCGCGTCGCGATCGGCGAGGGCCCGGATGGCGCGGCCTTCGATCCGGCAACGCGCAGCGTGCTGGTTCCGCTCGGCAAAAACGGCGCGCTGGATGTCATCCGCGTCGAGGATGCCGGCCATTTCCGCAAGATGCAGTCGCTGTCGACGCAGGCTTCGGCACGCACGATCGTGCTCGACGACGGTGATCACCGCGCCTATACCGTCGCGGCGAAATTCGGCCCGAAACCCGCGGACGGCAGTCGCGCGCCGATGATCGACGGCAGCTTCGCGGTGCTGGTGCTCGCTCCGAAATCGAAGTAAGGGCTAGCGACCGTCGCGCAGGGCCTTGAGCAACTTCTGCCCGGCGCGACCATCCACCGTCATCCCGAGTCGTTGCTGTTCCTGCTGGATGGCGGCACGGCTTGCTGTTCCAAGCACACCGTCGGGCGTGCCGATGGCATGACCGCGCTTCAGCAGTAGTCGCTGCAGTTCGACGCGATCCGCGCGCGACAGGCCGGGATCGTCGGTTGGCCACGGCGTGCGCAGTCCCGATCCGCCGCGCAGGCGATCCGACAGCAAGGCGATCGCCAGTGCGTAACTCTCGGCGGCGTTGTAGCTGTAGATCGCATCGAAGTTGCGGAACAACAGGAAAGCAGGACCACCGGCGCCGGCCGGCAACAGCAATGCGGCAGGCGTATCCGGTTCCAGAGGGATCGATTGGCCATCGACGCGATGGATGCCGAGGGATTGCCAGTACGACAACGGCTTGCGGTTCTTGCGCCCGGCCTGTGCACTGTCGAACGCGGATGGCAGCTTCACTTCATAGCCCCATGGCTGTCCTTCGCGCCAGCCAGATTTCAGCAGGTAATTGGCGGTGGAAGCGAGCGCATCCGGCGCACTGCGCACCAGGTCGCGGCGGCCATCGCCATCGAAATCGACCGCCATGCGGTTGTAGGTCGATGGCATGAATTGCGTCTGCCCGAACGCGCCGGCCCACGAACCCTTGAGATCTTCGACCGCGACGTCGCCGCGTTGCGCGATCTTCAGCAGTTCGTAGAATTCGCTGCGGAAATAGGCCTGGCGGCGACCGAAGCACGACAGCGTGCCGAGCGAGACCAGCAACGGGCGACGCCCCATGATCCGGCCAAAATCGCTTTCCACGCCCCAGACTGCAGTGACGGTTGCGGGATCGACCGCGAAGCGCGATTGCATCTGCGACAGCGTTGATGCGTACTTGGCCATCATCGCGCGACCATCATCGACGCGTTTCTGGTCGACCAACCCGGCCAGGTAATCCCAGATCGCGGTGGTGAATTCTGGTTGGCGATCGAGCAACGGCAGCACGGTCATGTCCGGCACCACGCTCATTGCGTAGCGATCAAATGCCGATGCGTCCACGCCCGCGGCCAATGCCGGTTTGCGCAGGTCGGTCATGCATGAATTGAACTGCACGAGTTCTTCGGTGGTTGGCACCGGTTGCACCGCAGCAGGCGTTGCTTGCGTTGGCGCAGGCGGTGGTTCCTGTGCCGGCGGAGGCGCGGGTGCCATGACTACCGGAGCCGGTGCGGCCGACTGCACGGGTTGTTGCGCGCAGGCGGCGAGCAGGGCAGTTGCGAACAGGCCGAGGGTCGGGCGCAGGAACGGACGCGTCATCGTCATGACCAGAGATGCGGAAACGCCAGCATGCCACCAGTCGTCTGAATGCACATCACGCGTGTTGCATGACTCAACAAAAGGGCCGCACGATGCGGCCCCTTCTGATTCATTGTGACGGCGCTTCGCGTCAGCTGCGACCACCAAGCACGGAGCCCAGCAATCCGCCGAGCCCGCCACCACCACCGAGGCTGCCGAGCACCTGGCCGAGCATGCCGCCGCCGGATTCCGCGTGCGCCTGTTCCTGCTGCAGCACGTCGCTGACCGAATTCGCGTTGTTGCTGTCCGGGTGCGAGAACATGCGCTTGGCGAGGTAGGCCATCACGATCGGCGCCATGATCTTCATCAGCATCTGCGCCTGGTCACTGCCGAGCCCAGTGGCCTGGCCGACCTGGTTCGAGGCTTGCTGTTCCTGCCCGCCGAAGATGTGGCCGAGGATGCCGCCACCATCGGTCGCCGGTGTGGCCGCTTGCTGGCCCGTGACCGAGCCCAGCACCGAACCGAGCAGTCCGCCGAGCCCACCACCGGCGGCGTCGCCGTGGTTCGCGCCGAGCACGCCGGCAAGGACGTCAGCGCCGCCAGGCTGGTTGGCGTTCTGCCCGAGCGCGCCGACGATCATCGGCAACGCCGCGCCGATCGCCTGCTGCGCTTGCGCCGGATCCACGCCCAACTGGCTGGCCACCTGCTGCACCGGTGCGCCCTGCATCTGGGAAAGAATGTCTTCGATCATGCTCATGGTGTGGATGTCCTGTTGAACGGGCGGGGCCCTGAATGGTGACGTCAAATTAAGGGGGTGATTGTTACGGCCATGTGTTGTGGCCGCCGGGAATCGAGGATCGATCCACAAAACCGCCATTCATGCCTGCGTGTACGCTGTGCGGATGCTCCCGATCTCCCGTGCCTTTCCTGCATGAGCAGTCGTGCGTCGCGCCTGTTGCGCCTGCTCGACCTGCTGCGCAGTCGTCGTCGCCCGCTGACCGGCGCACGCCTGGCAGAACGGCTGGGCGTGAGCCTGCGCACCGTCTATCGCGACATCGCGTTGCTGCGCGAGCAGGGCGCCGACATCGAGGGCGATCCTGGCACGGGCTACATGCTGCGTCATGGCTACCTGCTGCCGTCGCTGATGTTCGGGCGCGATGAACTGGAAGCGCTGACGCTGGGCGCGCGCTGGGTCTCGTTGCAGGGCGATGCCGAACTGGCGCAGGCCGCGCGCGATGCCTTGCAGCGGTTGGCGGCGGTGTTGCCGGACGCATTGCGGCTGGAAATCGAGACCAGCGGCCTGCTGGTACCGAAAAACCGCGAGCGGGCGCCGGACGAGCCCTGGTTGCCGGTGCTGCGACGCGCGATTCGCGACGAGCATGTGGTGGCGATGCATTACGTCGACCATCACGGCAAGGCCAGTGAACGCAGGGCATGGCCGTTCGCGATGGCATTCTTCGCCAACGTGCGGATGATCGCGGCGTGGTGTGAACTGCGCCAGGACTTCCGCCATTTCCGTGCCGATCGCGTGTTGTCGCTGGCCGATACCGGACAGCGCTATGGCGTGCGCCGGCCCGTGCTGATGCGACGCTGGCGCGACCAGACCGGCTACGAATCGAAGGATTGAACGCTACTGACAGAATCTGTCAGCATGGCCCGATATCGTGTCCGCACTCCAATCCGAGGCGGACCAGATGAAAGACGCGCTGACCCTTTACACCCACCCGATGTCGCGAGGCCGCATCGCCCGCTGGATGATCGAGGAAACCGGCCTGCCCTACGACGCGGTGATCCTCGACTTCAATACCAGCATGAAATCCCCGGACTATCTCGCGATCAACCCGATGGGCAAGGTGCCGGCGCTGAGGCATGGCGACACGGTGATCACGGAGAACGCCGCGATCTGCATGCACCTCGCCGACCTGGTCCCGGGAAAACATTTCGCACCGGACATCGGCAGCGCCCTGCGCGGCAGCTATTACCGCTGGATGCTGTTCCTCGCCGGCCCGCTCGAGGCCTACATGACTGCGAAGTTTTCCGGCCATTTCGCCCCCGGGTTCAGCGCCGGCTACGGCAGCGATGGCGAAGTGCTGGACGTGCTGGAAGGCGCGGTCTCGCGGGGACCGCACATCGTCGGCGACCGTTTCACCACGGTCGATCTCTACGCAGCCGCGTTCCTCGGCTATTACATGCGCATCAAGGCGCTCGAGCCGCGACCTGCGTTCGAGCGTTTCGTCGAAATCCACCAGTCGCGACCGGCGGCGGTCCACGCCAACGAGATCGACAACGCCCTGGTACAGGCGCATCCTCACCAGATGATGGTGGCGTCCACCAGCCACGCGGAGCATTGAAATGACCAGGACCTACCACGGCAGTTGCCACTGCGGCACGGTGAAATACCAGGCCGACCTCGATCTTGCGCAGGGTACCGGCAAGTGCAATTGCACCTATTGCCTGAAGATCCGCAACTGGAGTGCTCGCGCCAGCAACCTCGAAGTGTTGCAAGGGCAGGATGCGCTGGCCGATTACGGCAAGGAGTGGCCGGGCGGCAATCTGCATCACCGTTTCTGCGGCAAGTGCGGCGTCACGTTGTATACGCAGGGCCACATTCCGGAAGCGGGTGGTGATTTCCTTTCGCTGCAGGTGAATACGCTGGACGATGCCAGCATCGATGAATTGATGGCAGGGCCGGTGCGTCATTCCGATGGCCGCAACGACAACTGGATGAACCCACCGGCGGATATTCGCCATCTCTAACTGCCGACGTCTTCACCGCCCGGTCCGCCCTTGAGCGGGCCGGGCATGGCCTTGCCGGTCGGTTTCGCTTTCTTCGTCGCCGCTGCACGCGTCTTCAACGCCTTGGCCACACCCGCGCCGTAGGCGGGATCGGCCTTGGTGCAATTGTCGACGTGGCGCTGCTTGATGAAGTCGGGCGCATCGCCCATGGCGCGTGCGGTATTGTCGAACAGGCGCTGTTTCTGATCCTTGTCCATCAGGCGGAACAGGGCGCGCGGCTGGCTGAAGTAATCGTCGTCGTCTTCGCGGAAATTCCAGAAGTCGGCGTCGCCATTGATGCGCAGCGGTGGGTCGCGATACTGCGGTTGTTCCTGCCACTGGCCGAAGCTGTTGGGTTCGTAGTGGGGCATGCCGCCGTAATTGCCGTCCATGCGTGCCGCACCATCGCGATGATTGCTGTGCACCGGGCAACGTGCGGCATTCACCGGGATTTGGTGGTAGTTCACGCCGAGGCGATAGCGTTGCGCATCGGTATAGGCGAACAGGCGTGCCTGCAGCATCTTGTCGGGTGACGGTCCGATGCCGGGAACAAGGTTGCTTGGCGCGAACGCGCTTTGTTCGACATCGGCGAAGAAGTTTTCGGGATTGCGGTTGAGTTCGAACACGCCGACTTCGATCAGCGGGTAATCCTTCTTCGGCCACACTTTCGTCAGGTCGAACGGGTGGATGTGGTAGCTGTCGGCATCGAGTTCCGGCATTACCTGCACATACATCTTCCACTTGGGGAAGTCGCCGCGTTCGATCGAATCGAACAGATCGCGCTGGTGGCTTTCGCGATCACCGGCAACGATCTCCGCGGCCTGCTGGTCGGTCAGGTTCTCGATGCCCTGCTGGGTCTGGAAGTGGAACTTCACCCAGTAGCGTTCGTCCTTGTCATTGATGAAACTGTAGGTGTGCGAGCCGAAGCCGTTCATGTGGCGATAGCTGCGCGGAATGCCGCGATCGCTCATCACGATCGTCACCTGGTGCAATGCTTCGGGCAGCAGCGTCCAGAAGTCCCAGTTGTTGGTGGCGCTGCGCAGGTTGGTGCGCGGGTCGCGCTTGACCGCCTTGTTGAGGTCGCCGAACTTGCGCGGATCGCGCAGGAAGAACACCGGCGTGTTGTTGCCGACCAGGTCCCAGTTGCCTTCCTCGGTGTAGAACTTCAGGGCGAAACCGCGGATGTCGCGCTCGGCATCGGCGGCGCCGCGTTCACCGGCCACGGTGGTGAAGCGGGCGAACATCCCGGTCTTCTTGCCGACCTTGGAGAAGATCTTGGCCTTGGTATAGCGGCTGATGTCTTTCGTGACCGTGAATGTTCCGAACGCACCGGAGCCCTTCGCATGCATGCGTCGTTCGGGAATGACTTCGCGATTGAAGTTGGCGAGTTTCTCCAGCAGCCACACGTCCTGCATCAGCAGCGGTCCGCGCGGGCCGGCCGTCATCGAATTCTGGTTGTCGACCACCGGTGCGCCGAATTGCGTGGTCAGGTGGGTGACCGGACACTTGCCATGGCGTTCATCCGGCGTGGTGCTCAGGGCCTTCTGTGCCTTTGCGCGCACACGGGTCACGTTTGCCGACGTCGACTTGGGTTTGGATGGTGTCTTTCCGGTCTTCTTCATCGCGCAGGCTCCGATGGGGGAGCCCTGACACTAGCCGACCGTCATTAGGATTGGAAATCGATAATTGCTGTGGAATCGATCAGGGTTATCGATCGACTCCGTCAATGAAGCCGCGATGCGATATCAGCCCAGTGCCTTCAGGCGATACAGCGCTTCCAGCGCCTGCTTCGGCGTGAGTTCGTCGGGATCGATGCCGGCCAGCGCATCGAGTGCCGCGGATCGCGGCGCGAACAGTCCGATCTGCTGCGGATTGTCGAGCACGGCGGCGGTCAGCGGTGCCTGCGCGGAGGTGTCGTCGCGGCCATGCCGTTCAAGTTCGGCGAGACGCGCGCGGGCATCGCGCACCACAGATTTCGGCAGGCCGGCGAGCGCGGCGACCTGCAGGCCGAAACTGCGGTTGGCCGGGCCGTCCTTCACCGAATGCATGAAGACCAGTGCATCGTCGTGCTCAACCGCGTCGAGATGCACGTTGGCGATGCCGCTGTCGGCTTGGGCGAGTGCGGTCAGTTCGAAGTAATGAGTAGCGAACAGGGTGAAGCTGCGATTGGTTTCGGCCAGATGACGCGCGCAGGCATCGGCGAGCGCCAGGCCATCGTAGGTCGAAGTGCCGCGGCCGATTTCATCCATCAGTACCAGCGATTGCGCGGTGGCGTGGTGGAGGATGTAGCTGGTTTCGCTCATCTCGACCATGAAGGTCGACTGGCCCTTGGCGAGATCGTCGCCGGCGCCGATGCGGGTGAGGATGCGGTCGACCGGCCCGATGCGCGCCGACGCTGCCGGAACGAAACTGCCGATGTTTGCCAGCAGGACGATCAGCGCGATCTGGCGCATGTAGGTACTCTTGCCGCCCATGTTGGGGCCGGTGATGACCAGCATGCGGCGATCGGGCGAGAGATCGATGTCATTCGGGGTGAATGGGTCCTCGCGCACGGCTTCGACGACCGGATGGCGGCCGCGTTCGATGTGGAGCTGCGGTGCATCGACCAGCTCCGGTGCGCGCCAGTCGAGCGCGTCGGCGCGTTCACCGAAACAGGCGAGCACATCGAGTTCCGACAACGCCGCGGCGCAGCGTTTCAATGGCTCGAGATCGACATTCAGTGCATCAAGCAGGCCGTCGTACAATTGTTTTTCGCGCGCCAGCGAACGTTCGCGCGCCGACAGCACCTTGTCCTCGAACGATTTCAATTCTTCGGTGATATAGCGTTCGGCATTGGCCAATGTCTGCCGGCGCGTGTAATGGACCGGCGCCTTCTCTGCCTGCACCTTGCCGAGTTCGATGTAATAGCCGTGCACGCGGTTGTAGCCGACCTTGAGCGTGGCGATGCCGGTGGCTTCGCGTTCGCGCTGTTCGAGGTCGATCAGGAACTGGTCGGCATTGGTCGAGAGCGTGCGCAGTTCGTCGAGCTCGGCGTCGTGGCCTTCCGCGATCACGCCACCGTCGCGGGCGAGCAGCGGCGGCTGCGCGACGATGGCGGCCTTCAGCAATCGTGCGATGTCGTCATGTTGGCCAAGTTCAGTCGCAAGTGCCTGCAAGCGCGGTGAATCGAGGCCGGCAAGCAAGTCGGCGATCCGTGGCGTCAATGCGAGGCCATCACGGAGGGTGGAGAGATCGCGCGGGCGGGCGCTGCGGAGCGCGATGCGGGTGAGGATGCGTTCGAGATCGCCAAGGCCGCGGAAGGCCTCGCGCAGATCCTCCAGCTGTCCCGAACCCAACAGCGTCGTGACCGCATGCTGGCGTTCGCGCACGATGCCGTGGTCGCGCAGGGGGCGATGCAGCCAGCGCCGCAGCAGACGCCCGCCCATCGGCGCGATGGTGGAGTCGAGCACGCCGAGCAATGTGTTCCTGGTGTCGCCGTCGATGCGGGTATCGAGTTCGAGATGGCGGCGTGTCGCCGCGTTCATCGCGATGGCGTCGTCGCCGGATTCAACCGCGATCGATGTGAGGTGCGGCAGCCGTTGCTTCTGCGTCTCCTCGACATAACCGAGCAATGCGCCAAGCGCGGCGATCGCATGCGGCGCCTCCTCGATGCCATAGGCGCCGAGATCGTGCACGTTGAAGAAATCGATCAGCTTGCGGCGACCACTGTCGGCATCGAACAGCCACGGCGCGCGCTTGCGCACACCACCACGTTGCGTCACGTAATCCGGCCAGCCGTCCTCGTCGGCGATCAGCAATTCGGCGGGATCGAGTCGCGCCAGTTCCGCTTCAAGGGCATCGGCATCGCGCAGTTGCGCGGCCATCATCCGGCCACCGGCGAGATCGGCCCAAGCCAGGCCGTAACCATCGCGCCCACGCGCCACCGCCATCAACAGGGTGTCGCGGCGATCCTGCAGCAGGGCTTCGTCAGTCACCGTCCCGGGCGTGACGATCCGGACCACCTTGCGTTCGACCAGTCCCTTCGACGTCGCCGGATCGCCGATCTGTTCGCAGATCGCCACCGATTCGCCGAGTGCGACCAGCCGCGCGAGATAGCCCTCGTAAGCATGCACCGGCACGCCCGCCATCGGGATCGGCTGGCCGGCGCTCTGGCCGCGCTGGGTCAGGGTAATGTCGAGCAATTTCGCTGCGCGGCGGGCATCGTCGTAGAACAGTTCGTAGAAATCGCCCATCCGGAACAGCAGCAACACGTCCGGATGTTCCGCCTTGGCGGCGAAGTACTGTTTCATCAGGGGCGTGTGCTCGGGTGCGGACATGTGGTGCGGGCGATGGGCGTGATCGGCTCGGTCACGCATTATGATTGGTCTTG
Organism: Lysobacterales bacterium; assembly: GCA_019510195.1. Taxonomy (GTDB): domain Bacteria; phylum Pseudomonadota; class Gammaproteobacteria; order Xanthomonadales; family Xanthomonadaceae; genus Solilutibacter. The sequence continues at coordinate 47,542 of JAEKKW010000057.1, forward strand.
CCATGTCCGACATCCCTTCCGACACCGAACTCCAGCGCCTCATCCATGAAGTTGCCGCCTGGCTGCAGGCGCGCCGATTGACGCTGGTCACCGCGGAAAGCTGCACCGGCGGCTGGATCGCCAAACTCGCCACCGATGTCGCGGGATCGTCGTCGTGGTTCGATTGCGGGATGGTCGCCTACAGCTACGAGGCCAAGCAGGGGCTGCTCGGCGTGCGTTCGCAGACGCTGGAGCAACAGGGCGCGGTCAGCCGCGAATGCGTGACCGAGATGGTATCCGGGGCATTGATCCATTCCGGCGCCAATATCGCGGTGGCGGTCACCGGCATCGCCGGTCCCGGGGGCGGCAGCCACGACAAGCCGGTCGGCACGGTATGGGTTGGCTGGAAACGTCGTGGTGGTTACGCGCGCGCCGATGTCTTCCACTTCGATGGCGATCGCGATGCCGTGCGCCGGCAGACGGTGGCGATGGCCTTGCGCGGCTTGATGGACGAAGCGGGCTAGCCGATCACGCCATCGACGTAGAACCACTGGCTGTCTTCGCGGACGAAGCGGCTGCGCTCGTGGAGGTCGCGGCGGGCACCGTTCTCCAGGCAGCGTGCCTGGAATTCCACCTCGGCATGATCGTCATCGATCACGCGATGCCCGATCACCTTCAATCGCAGCCATTTCAGCTTGGCGCCCGGCTCCAGCAATGGCGGTTGCGGCCGCGCCGACGAATGCCAGCTCGACAAAAGATAGTCTTATTACTACTCACATGAGCCAGTCAGACCTCAGCCAGACCCAGCAGGCGATCCTCGACTTCATCGCAGAGCGCATCGAAGTGGATGGAGTGGCGCCGGCCCAGACCGAGATCGCCCGCGCCTTCGGCTTCAAGGGCGTGCGCGCCGCCCAGTACCACCTGGAAGCCCTGGAGGCTGCCGGTGCGATCGCCCGATCGCCGGGCAAGGCCCGCAGCCTGAAACTCCTGCGGCCGCCGAGCCGGATGCAGGCTGCACTCGATCTCGAGAGCTTGAACGAGGACGCGATGCGCCTGCCGATCCTCGGCCAGGTCGCGGCCGGCGTGCCGATTGGCGCAGACATCGGCTCCGACAGTTACGTGGTGCTGGATCGCGTGTTCTTCTCGCCCAAGCCCGACTATCTGTTGCGGGTGAAAGGCGATTCGATGCGCGACGAAGGCATCTTCGACGGCGACCTGATCGGCGTCCATCGCACCAATGACGCCCGCAATGGCCAGATCGTGGTCGCCCGCATCGACGAGGAGATCACCGTCAAGCTGTTCCGCAACGGTCGCGATGGTATCCGCCTATTGCCGCGCAATCCCGATTACGCGCCGATCGAAGTGATGCCGGGCCAGGAATTCGCCATCGAAGGCCTGTATTGCGGCCTGATCCGGCCGAGCGTATGACGAGGCGTTTCCCCACGACGACCCGGGCAGTGCGCCGCTGTGGCATGGCCGGTTCAGCCGTCAGTCTGGATATGGAATCAGCCGTCGCAGCCCGTGCGATCACCAACCGCGACACTGTTTCCAACACGCGAAGACACAATCAATCTTGAAGAGGAAGACCACGATGGACGAGAACAAGCAACGCGCACTGGCCGCGGCCCTGAGCCAGATCGAGAAGCAGTTCGGCAAGGGCTCGGTGATGCGCATGGGCGATCGCGCGGTCGAGGTCACCGAGGTGATCGGGACCGGTTCGCTGATGCTCGACATCGCGCTCGGCATCGGCGGCCTGCCCAAGGGCCGCGTGGTCGAGATCTATGGTCCGGAATCCTCGGGCAAGACCACTCTGACGCTGCAGACCATCGCCCAATGCCAGAAGCTTGGCGGGACGGCGGCCTTCATCGATGCCGAGCACGCACTCGACCCGATCTATGCCGCCAAGCTTGGCGTCAACGTTGACGAACTGCTGCTGTCGCAGCCCGACACCGGGGAGCAGGCACTGGAAATCGCCGACATGCTGGTGCGTTCCAATGCGGTCGACATGGTGGTGATCGACTCGGTCGCCGCGCTCACGCCCAAGGCCGAAATCGAAGGCGAAATGGGCGACCAGCTACCCGGCTTGCAGGCCCGCCTGATGAGCCAGGCGCTGCGCAAGCTCACCGGCAACATCAAGCGCAGCAACTGCATGGTGTTCTTCATCAACCAGCTGCGCATGAAGATCGGGGTGATGATGCCGGGCCAGAGCCCGGAAGTGACCACCGGCGGCAACGCACTCAAGTTCTACGCCTCGGTGCGCCTCGACATCCGCCGCATCGGCGCGATCAAGAAGGGCGACGAGATCATCGGCAACCAGACCCGCATCAAGGTGGTCAAGAACAAGCTGGCGCCGCCGTTCAAGCAGGTCATCACCGAGATCCTCTACGGCGAGGGCATCAGCCGCGAGGGCGAGCTGATCGACATGGGCGTCGAAGCCAAGCTGGTCGAGAAGTCCGGCGCCTGGTACGGCTACGGCAGCGAACGCATCGGCCAGGGCAAGGAAAACGCACGCCAGTACCTCAAGGAAAACCCGGCGGTGGCCGCCCAGCTGGAAGCCGCCCTGCGCGAGAAGTTCGTGCCGGAGGACGCCAACCGCAACGAAGACGCCGAGGACTGATGTCCGAGCGGGACGACGCTTTCGGGGCGGCGGCGGGCGGAGCTTCCTCGCGCCCCCGCCGCCGCACCCGGCCTGAACCGAGCCCGGCGCAACGTGCGCTCGGGCTGTTGGTCCGACGCGAGCATTCCCGCAAGGAGTTGTTGCAGAAGCTGACGATTCGCGGAGTTTCGACCGCCGACGCCGATGTGGCCGTGGCGAGAATGGTTGCCGAAGGCTGGCAGGACGATGGCCGTTTCGCCGATTCATTGGTGCGCAGTCGTGCCATGTCGGGTTACGGACCGCGACGGATCCGTGCCGAGCTGGAAACACACGGACTGGCCGCGGAAGCGGTGGTCGCTGCGATGGAAGGATCCGATGCGGACTGGGCCCGGCAAGCCCGCGATCTTGTCCGTCGCCGTCATCCGCAGGTACTTGCGAACGATCGCGCAGCCCAGCGCAAGGCTGCGGATTTTCTCCTTCGACGCGGCTATACGATGGACCAAGTCCGGGCGGCGACCCGGTTCGATCCCGACGACCCCTGATTCCGGGCGGCTCGTGGCCCGTGCAGGGCGGTGCTGATACCCTAGTCGGCCCGTTGGTCCGCCTGTTTCGCCCACATCTCGTCGGCATCGCGGGTCATCCGTCCCGATCCAGATGCCATGAAGACCACTGCCGACATCCGCCGCGATTTCCTTGATTTCTTTGCGTCGAAGGGCCACACCATCGTGCCCTCGGCATCGCTGGTCCCTGCCAACGATCCCACCCTGCTGTTCACCAACTCCGGCATGGTGCAGTTCAAGGACGTCTTCCTCGGCGCGGAAAAGCGCAGCTATTCGCGTTGCGCAGACGTGCAGCGCTGCCTGCGCGCCGGCGGCAAGCACAACGATCTCGACGCCGTCGGTTACACCGCGCGCCACCACACCTTCTTCGAAATGCTGGGCAACTGGTCGTTCGGCGATTACTTCAAGAAGGAAGCGATCGCGTGGGCGTGGGAACTGCTCACCACCGTCTGGAAGCTGCCGGCCGAGCGCCTGCTGGTCACCGTCTACCACAACGACGAAGAAGCCTTCGGCATCTGGCGCGACGTGATCGGCTTGCCGGAATCGCGCATCGTCCGCATCGGAGACAACAAGGGCGCGCCGTATGCGTCGGACAATTTCTGGCAGATGGCCGACACCGGCCCCTGCGGTCCCTGCACCGAGATCTTCTACGACCACGGCGAACACATCGCCGGTGGCCCGCCGGGATCGCCCGACGAGGACGGCGACCGTTTCATCGAAATCTGGAACCTGGTGTTCATGCAGTTCGATCGCCAGGTCGACGGCACCCTTGTGCCGCTGCCGGCGCCTTGCGTCGATACCGGCATGGGCCTCGAGCGCCTCACCGCCGTGCTCCAGCACGTCCACAGCAATTACGAGATCGACCTGTTCCAGGCGTTGATCAAGCGCGCTTCCGAATTGACGAACACCGGCGATCTCGACAACAAGTCGCTGCGGGTGATTGCCGACCACATCCGCGCATCGAGTTTTTTGATCGCCGATGGCGTGCTGCCGTCGAATGAGGGCCGCGGCTACGTGTTGCGCCGGATCATCCGTCGTGCCCTGCGCCATGGCTGGATGCTGGGCATGAAGGACAGCTTCTTCCACAAGCTGGCGCCGACGCTCGATGCATTGATGGGCGAGGCCTATCCGGTACTGCGCGAGAACATCGCGACCATCGAGCGCGCCTTGCGTGCCGAGGAAGAACGTTTCGCCGAGACGCTCGACTCCGGCATGCGCATCTTCAACGACGTCGCCGGCCGTGCCGATGGCGTGATTCGTGGCGAGGACGCCTTCCGCCTCTACGATACCTATGGCTTCCCGCTCGATCTCACCCAGGACATGGCGCGCGAACGCGACATGTCGGTCGATGTCGACGGCTTCAACGCCGCGATGGATGAGCAGAAGCGCAAGGCGCGCGAAGGCGGCAAGTTCGGCGGCGGACTGGTGTTGCCGGCGGAACTGGCGTCGCAAATCGCGCCGACGGTCTTCCTTGGCTATGACCATCTCGATGGCAATGATCTGCAGGTCGTCGCGCTGCTGCAGGACGGCAAGCCGGTCGATCGCGCGGTGCCGGGCGAGGTGGTGGCGATCCTCGATCGCACGCCGTTCTATGCCGAATCCGGTGGCCAGGTCGGTGATACCGGCGTGCTCACCAGCGCGAATGGCGACATGATCGTCGCCGATACCCGCAAGCTCGCCGGCCAGTTCCATGCCCATGCCGGCGAACTGCGTTCGGGTGAATTGAAAGTGGGTGATCGCCTGCGCGGACAGGTCGACATCAGCCGCCGGACCTCGACCGTGCTCAACCACACCGCGACGCACCTGCTGCACGCGGCGTTGCGCCAGTTGCTGGGCACGCACGTCCAGCAGAAGGGCTCGCTGGTGGCGCCGGGTCGTTTGCGTTTCGATTTCTCGCACTTCCAGCCGATGACGGCCGCTGAAGTCGCGGAGATCGAGCGCCGCGTCAATGCCGAGATCCGCGCCAACCATGAAGGCGAAGTGCGCCAGATGGCGATGCAGGAGGCGCTCGACTTCGGTGCGATGGCGCTGTTCGGCGAGAAATACGGCGAGCAGGTGCGCGTGCTCAAGTTCGGCGACGGTTCGATCGAACTATGCGGCGGTACCCACGTGCGCCGCACAGGCGACATCGGCCTGTTCAAGATCGTGTCCGAAGGTGGTGTCTCCGCTGGCGTGCGACGCATCGAGGCGGTGACCGGGCAGTCGGCGCTGGATCATGTCGTGGAAGAGGAGCATCGCCTCGCCGAGGCCGCGCACCTGCTGGGCGGCACCACTGGTGATGTCGCCGACAAGATCCGTGGCCTGATCGATCGCCAGCGCAAGGCCGAGCGCGAACTGGAATCGCTCAAGGCCAAGGCGGCCTCAGGTGCCGCAGGCGATCTCGTCGCGCAGGCAGTGGCGATCCCGGGCGGCAAACTGCTGGCCGCGCGCGTCGAGGGCTTCGATGCCAAGGCCTTGCGCGATGCCGTCGATCGCCTCAAGCAGCAGCTCGGCGATGCCGCGATCCTGCTGGCGGGCGCCGACGGGCAGGGCAAGGTCGCGCTGGTCGCGGGTGTCAGCGGCGGCCTGCAGGGCCGGATCAAGGCGGGTGACTTGCTTTCGCATGTGGCGACGCAGATCAATGGCCGTGGCGGCGGTCGTCCCGACATGGCCCAGGGCGGCGGTGACGACGTGGCCGGTTTGCCGGCGATTCTCACCAATCTGCTGGAATGGGTCGCTCTGAAGGCGGCCTGAAGGCCAATCGGCAATTCAGCTGCGACAGGGGGCTGATCTGTTGGGATTTATGTGATTAGAATGTGTACTTTGCTGAACTCCTCAGTTCAGCCGGTACCCCCCGACCGAATTTTGGAGAGTTGTCTCGATGTTGATTTTGACCCGCAGAGTCGGGGAAACCCTGATGATTGGAGACTCGGTGACCGTGACGGTCTTGGGCGTCAAGGGAAACCAGGTGCGAATCGGCATCACCGCGCCGAAGGATGTCGCGGTGCATCGCGAAGAGATCTACCAGAAGATCCAGAAAGACGACGACGCACCCGTCGATAACGAGGCATAAATCGGTCCGCGCGGTTTACGCGAACCGCCTGCGACGGTATCCTAGCGGCCCGGCTGCAAGTCGGATCCAGCATTCCCGGAAACGTGCCCGAGAGGCCGAAGGGGCTCCCCTGCTAAGGGAGTATGGGGTCAAAAGCTCCATCGAGGGTTCGAATCCCTCCGTTTCCGCCAGTTCCTGCGCCATGTCAGTACTCCGGAGGGATTCGGAATGACGACTGATCCGTTTGCACTGTTCAAGGCCTCCCAGCGCGAAGCATGGGCGATCTTCGCCCCCACTGCCGTCTTCACCACGCCATGCGCGGCTGCGCTGATCGAATTTGCCGAAGTGCGCGCGGGCGAGAACGTGCTTGACGTCGGGTGCGGGACTGGCGTGGTTGCCATCACGGCGGCGCAGGCCGGGGCGCGCGCAAAGGGGCTCGATCTGTCGCCGGTACTGCTCGCGGATGCGCGCAGGAACGCCGCGCTGATCAATGCCGATATCGAATTCATCGAGGGCGATGCCGAAGCACTGCCGTACCCGGATGCATCGTTCGATGTGGTGCTGAGCCAGTTCGGGCACATGTTCGCGCCGCGCCCGGACATCGCGATTGCGGAAATGCTGCGCGTCCTGAAGAAGGGTGGGCGCATCGCGTTCTCGACATGGCCGCCGGAGTTGATGGTCGGCAAACTCTTTGCGCTGGTCGCCAGCTACTTGCCACCACCACCCGGTGCGGCGGCGCCGCCCCTGTGGGGGGATCCCGCCGTGATCATCCACCGGCTGGGAGATGCGGTCGAAAACATCGAATTCCAACGCGACGAGATGCGCTTCGCGACGCTGAGTCCGCGGCATTACGTGGCAACGATGGAACTGACGATCGGGCCGGTGGCGAAACTGGTGTCCGCGCTCGCGGACGATCCGGCGCGGCTGGACCAATTTCGCGGCGAGCTGGCGAAACTGGTCGAGACGTATTTCGCGCGCAACATCGTCCGCCAGTCGTTCCTGATGACGCGCGCAACCAGGGTCTGATCGGTCAGTCGCGACGCGGCATCACGTGCTGCAACGCCAGCATGATGTCGATGAAGTCGCGCCGGGCATCGGCGCGCAGCGGTTCCAGTGGCGTCACCGAAACCCCGTCGAGCGGCCAGGGCCTCGGCTTGCCGTCGGCATCGTTGATGCGCACGCCAGGCGTGTCATGGATGACATATGCATGGCCGTCGAGATGGCCGATCACCATCATCACGTGTCCGGGAATGAAGATCAGGTCGCCGACCTGCGCACGTGCGATTGCGGCGAGGCGTTGCGCACGCGTGGAGTGGTCGTCGAAGCGTTGCGTCTGCAGCACCGGCGAATCGCGCTGGTCACCGGTATTGCGCGCCAGCTGCACGCCGAGGCTGCGATAGACATCGGAAACGAAACCGCTGCAATCGCGGGTGCCATCGGCATGGCCCCAGCCATAGGGTTCGCCGAGCAGGCGGAAGGCCTGGTCGAGCAGGTTGCGCTCGCTGTAGGGCAGCGCGCCGGCCACGGTGCTGCCGGCCGGGAGTTCGATGTCGCGTTGGGTCAGGCGGCAATTGTCACCGCAGGTCGGAAGCACGGCCTTGCCGTTGGCGATGGCGACCGGCGTACTCATGTCGAGCTGGCGACCATCCGCAAGTAGGCGCGGCACGATCACGCGATTCGTGGCATTGCGCGCGAATGCCAATACCTCTGCCTGCGAGGCGTAAGCCAACGGTTCGCGAGGCATCCAGGCCTTGTAGGTCGGACTGACGACGAACAGCCAGCGGCCATCGCGGCTGGCGTGCAGCACGGCGACCGGCGTGCCCGGGAACAGAGCGGTTTCCTGGAAGCGGTCGATGCGTTCGCGGATGCCCTGTGCATTGCGGAAGACGCGGGTGTCGGTGGGGAAAGTGCGCAGATCGGCGCGCTGGGTGACGATCGCCCAGCGCACTTCCACCTGCGCCGGAATGTCGTCGAGGGCACGGCTGGCCATCCACGCATCGATCTGGCTGTCGTCGATCGCGCTGCCGTCCTTGCCGAGCAAGCCTGACGGACGCTTGGCGAGCTGTCCGATCCAGCCGCGCACGCGGCTTCCGTCCATCGTCGCCGGAAAGGCGTCGAGGCGATTGAAGGTGGGGTCGCGCCGGAACTGTTCGGCATCGAGCGCGGCGACCTGCGCGGCATCAAGGCGGATGCGGTCGGCATCGGCACTGCGTGCCAGCCAGTAGTCCGCATGCAATTGTTGCGGTGAAACGCCGGGAATCCGCAATCCCGCGCTGCCGTTGCGCGGTGCGGCAACGGTTGCGGATTGCGGTGGTGGCGTCGTGGATGCAGGTGTCTGCGTCGCGCAGGCAGCCAGCAGCGCGGCGATCGATCCGGCAATGATGAACCGAGGGCTACGCATCCGCGGTCTCCGTCGTCAAGCCAATCAGCGCGTCGAGCTCATGGCGGCGCCATGCGCTCACCGTTTCCGGCCACGCGCGGTTGTCCTGCCATGCCTGCAGGATGCGACGCGATGCCAGCACGCCTTCGGGCAATCCCAGTTCGCTGCCGCGTTTCGCCACGGCCGTCTGCATCGTCTGCAACTGCTTGCGATCGCGGTTGCGATCGTCGATTACCAGCGGCATGTCGACTTCGTCGGCAACGGCTGTGGACAGCGCCTGGGTGATGGCGTCGACCAGCGATTGCGGCGCTTTCGGCGTGCGCGCCAGCAGTGCAGAGACGGTTTCGCGATCGACCGGATCGATGCGGGCGAGTTCGATCGCCAGTTCCGGCGCGATCACCCAGTTGCGCGGCAGGTCGCGCTCCACCGCCCGGCGATCGCGCCAGCGCAGCAGGCGCAGCAATCGCGTTTGCGCGGGACGATCGAGCACCTGCGCGGCACGCACGCCGAGATGCGGCCATGGATCGGCACGATGCACGCGCGCAAGATCGATCGCCAGTGCGCAATCCTGTTCCAGCCATTCCTGGCGGCCGAGTTCGCGCAGGCGTGTGTTCAGGAAGTCATGCAATGCGAACAGGTGGCGGACATCGTCGGCGGCATATTCGCGCTGGGCCGGCGTCAACGGCCGCTGCAGCCAGTCGGTGCGGGTTTCACCCTTGGCCAGTTCGACACCGGTGATCTCGCGAACCAGCGCCTGGTAGCCGAGCCCCGCCCCCATGCCTGCAAGCGCGGCGGCGGTCTGGGTATCGAACAGCGGCGCCGGCAGCGCACCGCAGGCTTGGCGCAGCGCGATGAGGTCTTCGCCGGCGCTGTGCATGACCTTGAGGATCGAGGCATCGTCCAGCCATTCACGCAGGGCCTCCGGAATGCCGTGAATGCGTGGATCGACCAGCAGGATGCGTGTCGGCGTGGCGATCTGCACCAGCGCCAGCACGGGCCAGTAGGTGCGTTCGCGGATGAATTCGGTATCGATGCCGATGCGCGTGCCCGCTTCGTTGCGGAGCGCACTCAGAATTGCGGGATCCCGGATCCATTCCGCGACCGGTGCGTGTGTTTCGGTCATTGGGCGACAATAGCCGAAATGCGGCACGAGACGCGAATGCAGCGAATGACGGCGGCCACCGGGCGACGGGCGATCCTCCTCGCCGGGCTGGTGCTGGCCGCGTGCGTGCGCGCGCCGTCGCAGCCGGATGCGGATTCGGCCGAAGCGCTGCGCCGCGGCATCGTCACCGTCGGCGGCGACGAACGCTCGCATTACAACCTGAACTGGATCCCGCCGGTCGCGGAGCTCGATGGTGCGGGGATTGCCGGTGCATTGCGCGAAGCCGGGCGCCAGTTGCAGCGTGGCCACCTCTACCAGGACGCGAACTCCACGTTGCCACTGCTGTTCGCGGTACTGCGCAGCGATCCCGCCAATGCAGATGCGCTGGAATTGCGCCTGCGGGCGATTCGCCAGCTGATTGTGCGTGGCGAGGCCGCGATCCACGACAACGCCGGCGGCTGGCCGGGCGCCGCCGCGGAAGCGCACCAGATCGCCGCGGTGCTGCGGGTGGCGGATGCCAACGACCCCGGTGTCCAGCGTTACCTTGGCCGCCTCGATGCCTCGGATGGACTTGACGCGTTGCTGCTGCTCGGGGAACGCGATCTCGGGGAAGGGCGCCTGGGCGAAATCGCCGTCGGTGCCCGCACCGACTTCGGTGAAGTGTTGCGCAATCGCCCCGGCGACGTGCGCGCGATCTCCGGATTGCAGCGGACCCGCGACGCGATGATCGCGCAGGCGCAGGTCGCGGCCGATGCGCACGATTACGCCAACGTGGTGGCGTGGATGCGCCACGCGCAGGCGACCGATGGCGATCGCCAGGTGATCGCCGCGGCATGGCGGCGCTTCGAAAGCCAGCGCCTGCGGCAGGTGCAATCGATGTATGTCGATGCGCGAATCCGCCTGCAGGATCCGTCGCAGCGCGGCGCGATCGACGCCGCGGGCGCGTTGCTGCTGGAAATGCCCCGTGTCGCGGTGACCGATGATGGCTCTGTGGCCGATCTCGCGCGGCGGATCGATCTCGCGACGCATTATGGACAGTTCTTGCCGGGCCAGGAATTCAGCGAAGCCCTGCGTGTCGGCGGTGCGGCGCCGTTGATGCGGGTGGTGCCGGCCGGCAGTTTCATGATGGGTGCGGATCCGCACGAACCCAGCCCGAGCAAGGCGGAATCGCCGGCGCACAGGGTGGTGTTCATGCGCGGTTTCGCGCTGGGCGCGACCGAAGTGCGGGTGGATGATTACGCGCGCTTCGTCGCTGCCACCGGCTACCGCACGCGCGCGGAACGCCGCGGCAATTCGATCGTCTATGACGAGCGCAGTGGCAATTTCGCCCGCCGCAGCGGTGTCAGCTGGCGCGACGATTACGCCGGGCAACCCTCGCACGGCGATCTGCCGGTGCTGCACCTCGACGTGCGCGATGCCGAAGCCTATGTCGACTGGCTGCGCACCCAGACCGGACGCGCCTACCACCTGCCGACCGAGGCGGAATTCGAATATGCCCTGCGTGCTGGCGGCCAGGGCAAATTCCCGTGGGGCGATGGCGTCCCGCCGATGGGCGCAGGCAATCTGACCGGGGCGCTCGACGTTTCGCCGAGCGGCCATCGCTGGGCCAATGCCTTCCGCGGATACGGCGACGGCCATTGGGGGCCTGCCCCGGTGGCGAGTGATGCCGCGAATGCATTCGGTCTTCACGATCTTGCCGGCAATGTCAGCGAGTGGGTCGCCGATTGCTGGCACCAGGGTTACCGGCGCGCGCCCGCCGATGGCGCCGCGTGGTTCAATCCTGGCTGCCGCAGCCGGGTGGTGCGTGGCGGGTCGTGGGCGGGGGCACCGGATCAGGTACGCTCGTCATGGCGCGTGGCGCAGGCCGGCGACATCACCAATGCGCGCACCGGTTTCCGTGTCGCGCGCGATCTTTGAAGAAGGGAATTCCAGGAGAACCGCCATGCAGATCGATCCCGAAGCCCAGTACCCGCAGCGACGCGGGTTCGGATTCAGCCCGCGACTGATCATCGTCCTGCTGATCGCGTTGTACGGTGCCTGGAAGTGGTTCTCCTCGGCGCAGATCCAGCCGGAGACCGGCGAGAAGGTCCATATCGACGCCAGCATCACGCCGCAGCAGGAATCGGCGATGGGCCTGCAGGCCTATGAAGAGGTGATGCAGCAGGAACAGCCGGTCGATCCCAATTCACAGCTCGCGCAGCAGGTGCGCGCGGTCGCGGCTCGCCTGATCAAGGTGATTCCCGCGGTGGAAGACCAGCTGGCGAAGGAACACGGCGGACAATCGCAGCATGTCGAGAACAGTTTCAGTTGGGACGTGAACGTGCTGAAGTCCGACCAGGTGAACGCCTTTTGCCTGCCGGGCGGCAAGATCGCGGTCTATACCGGCCTGATTCCGGTGGCGCAGAACGCCGATGCGATCGCGGTCGTGCTCGGGCACGAGATCACCCATGCGCTGCTGCGCCATGGTGCGCAACGGATGACGCGGCAGAATCTGGAGAAGCTCGGTGCGATGGCCGGCGCGGTCAGCGGCATCGATCCCAACTTGCAGAATGCGGTGTTTTCGGCCTACGGCGTCACTTCGCAGTTGCCGTATGCGCGCAGGCAGGAAACCCAGGCCGATGAAATGGGCCTGATGCTGGCCGCCGCGGCCTGTTTCGATCCGCAGCAGGCAATCCCGCTGTGGCAGCGCATGGAGCAGGGCGAGCAGGGCAATGCGCCGCCGGAATACGCATCGACCCACCCCAGTGCCGGCACCCGCATCGCCGATCTGCAACGATTGATGCCGAAGGCGATGCAGTACCGCGCGCAGTTCTGCGGCGGCGGCAACGGCGCCAGCGTTTCGACACAGTAGGTCGATCAGTCCGGACGCGGTGTTGCCATCACCCGCTTGATGGTCGGCACCAGCGCCTGCAGGTGGTTCTTGTCGACCACGGCTTCCGCCTGCGCCAACAGCGGTTGCAGTGCGGGATCATCGACGGCGCCGACGCAGAACGCGAAGGGAACATCCGGCCATGCGCGTTTGACCAGCGCGTGAAGTTCGCTGCCGTGCAAGCTGCCGGGCAGACGCGAATCGCACAACACCAGATCGGGCGCGGGATTCGCCAATGCCTGCATCAGTGGCTGGCGTCCGTTCACCCAGTCCAATTGCAGCGCAGGCCATTCATCCAGCAACTCCATCCGGATCAGCTCGGCGTCGCTCTCCATGTCCTCGATCAGCAGGATGCGCATCGGATGGTCAGTGTGCCGGTGCTTCGTTGATCGTGCCCCAGAACTGACCGATGGTGCGCACGGTTTCGAAATATTTGTCGATGTCGTGCGGCTTGACCACGTAAGCGTTCACGCCCAGGTCCCAGCAGTTGGCGACATCGCGTTCTTCACGCGACGACGACAGGATCACGATGGGCATGTGCCGGAATTCGTTGTCGGCACGCAGGGCGCGCAACACCTCGACGCCATCCATGCGCGGCATCTTGATGTCGAGCAGGACCACCGCCGGCATGTTGGGATCGCGCCCATCGTATTTGCCGCGGCGATGGAGATAATCGAGCGCTTCCACGCCGTCTTCGACATGCACCACGGGATTGGCGACATGCGCTTCCTGCAGGGCGTCGATGGTCATCTCGGCGTCGGCGCGGCTGTCTTCCGCGAGCAGGATGGGGCGGAGCGGAGTCATTGCGTTGATGATGAAACCTCGGTGTTGAAGGGATTATCCAGCATCGCCGGCAAGACGAAGCGAAATTCGCTGCCGACACCCGGCTTTGATTCAGCACGGATGTCGCCGCCATGGCGCACCAGGACACGACGGGTGCTGGCGAGGCCGATTCCGGTGCCTTCGAATTCCTCGGTCTTGTGCAGGCGCTGGAACACGCCGAACAGCTTGCCGGCGTAAGCCATGTCGAAACCGATGCCGTTGTCGCGCACCCTGAATTCATGGCTGCCGTCGTCGAGGCGGTGGTGGCGGATTTCGATGCGCGGATCGGGCCGCTTGGAACTGTATTTGACCGCGTTGCCGAGCAGGTTGTCCCAGACCTGGCGCATCATGTTGCCGTCGGCAACGACGATCGGTAACGGATCGATGTCCCATTGCACGGCAGCAGCGCGCGGATCGGTGGCTTCCAGCATCGCGCGCGTCTCCTCCACCTGGGATCGCATGTCGACCGGATGCAGGCGCAGGGCGTGGCGTCCAAGCTGCGAATACACCAGCAGGTCATCGACCAGCGCAGCCATCCTGCGGTCCGCGTTCTGGATGGTATCGATGTAATGCAGCGCCTTCGTGTCGATCTGCTCGCCGAGATGGCGTTTCAGTTTCTCGGTGAATCCGGCGATGTGCCGCAACGGTGCGCGCAGGTCGTGGGATACGGAATAGCTGAAGGCTTCGAGTTCGCGATTGGCATCGGAGAGCTGTTCGATCTTGCCGGTCAGCTGCCGGGCCAGTTGCTGGATGTGCTGCTCCGATGATTTCTGCGCGCTCACGTCGCTGACAGTCAGCAACGACAGCGGTGGCCCGCCATGTTGTTGGGACAGGCGGCGGGCGTTCAGCAGCACGATGCGCGAGGCGCCGTCGCGCGTGGTCTGGGTGTGCTCGAAATCCCACAGTTCGCGATTGCGCACGAAGACATCGTGCAGGCGCTGGCCGATTTCCGGGCGCGCCCAGGCGGCGTTGCCGATCTCCACCAGTGATTTCCCGACCAGCGACCCGCTGCCGTCGCCGTAGAGTTCCTCGAAGGCGTGGTTGTGCATCACCACGCGTTGCGCCGGATCGAGCAGCACAACGGGATCGCGCATCGCCTCGAACACCGCATCCGAGCGCGAGATTGCGCGGCGGAGATCGAGTTCGGCGAGCAGGCGGCGGGCATTCTGGCGATACATCAGGAGCACCAGCAACAGCAGCAGGCCGAGTTGCAGCAACATGCAGGCCAGCCGCAATGCATGGATGCGATCCGATGCGATCAGCGCCAGGTCGCCGGCGGCCGGACCTTTCGCTGCGCCGACTGCCTGATAGATGATCACGTAGGGTGCGACCACGATCACGACGATCATGACGATCAGGAGCCACAAGCCCCAGAAGGAACGACGGCGCTGGCGTTCGAGAATATCCATGCGGTCCGTGCGGAAGCCAAGAATCGATGCTCGCATGGGCGCGTCAAGGCAGTGCAAAGGCCGCAGCCATCTCGGCTACCATGGCCGTTTCAGCCGAAACGAGAACCGTCATGGCCGCACCCCGGGCATTGTGTCTTCCGCTGTTTGCCGTCGTCGGCATCGCCGCGGCTGCCGATCACACCATGACTTCGGGACTGGGCATGAGTCCGGAACAGAAGGCGGTGGTGTTCGAACAGGCGGAGCTTGCGTTTGCCGTCGATCCCGCGGCGAAATCATTGGACGGCGATGCCGTGCTCACGTTCAAGGCGAAGTCGCCGCTGTCGCGTTTCGCGCTGGAATTCGATCCGCGTTACGCGATCACGGCATTCGAGGTCGATGGTGTCGCGCTGGCGGCGCAGGATCGCCCGGACAACGAAGGCCGCATCGAATTCACGCTGCCGAAGGCCGTGTCCGTCTGGGCCACCGCGCCGACGGGCGAGCCGTGGGTGGCGACGGCGGTGGAAGGCGAGGGCTGCGACCTGCTGTGGCCCTGCATCGATCACCCGATGGGCAAGCCGTTGCGGGTGATCCAGCACATCACCGTTCCCGCGGAATTGACCGCGGCCAGCAATGGCCGCCTGCTCGGCGTCGACAGGAACGACAAGACCTGGACCTGGAACTGGTCGGCGCGCCAGCCGGATACCTACGCGATCGCGCTCAACGTCGGGCCGTACGAGCTGTTGCACAGCGACTATCGCAGCCGTTACGGCAACAGCATGCCGATGGATTTCTACTATCTGCGCGGCAATCGCGCCAAGGCCGAAGGCCTGTACGCCGAACTGCCGAAGATGATCGATTTCTTCGAGGAGGTCGTCGGTCCCTATCCGTGGAGCGACGACAAGGTCGGCGTGGTGGAAACGCCGCACCTGGGCATGGAACACCAGACCATCAATGCCTACGGCAACGACTACAAGAAGGACATCAACGGTTACGACTGGTTGATGCAGCACGAGTTCGCCCACGAGTGGTTCGGCAACCAGATGACCAATGCCGACTACGACGATTTCTGGCTGCACGAAGGTTTCGCGATGTACATGCAACCGCTGTACCTGGAATGGTTGCGCGGACGCATGTACTACGACGCCGAGATGCTGCGCCAGCGCGGCCTGATCGCCGGCAAGCACCCGATGGTCGCCGGCCGCAGCCGCCCGAACGGAACCGCGGAATCGGAAGCGATCGATCCGGGCACCGATGTCTATTACAAGGGCGCGTGGATCCTGCATACCTTGCGCCACCAGATCGGCGATCGCGCCTTCCGCGCATCGATGCGGATGCTGGTGTACGGACGCCTCGACCCCAAGCCCGGCAACTTCAAGCCGCGTTACGCCACGACGAAGGATTACGTCAATGCGGTGAACCGCATCACCGGCAAGGACTGGAACTGGTTCTTCGATGTCTATCTGCACGGCGCGGTGATGCCGCGCCTGGACGTCGAGCGCGCCGGCGGCAAGTTGAAGCTGCACTGACCGATGACGCAGGGCAGGGGTGAAGTCGCGATCGCCGCGAACGAGAGCTACACCGTCGATCCCGACAACATGGTCTTGCGCGATGCCCCGGAAATCGCCGTGTGGAAAGCCGATGCCGCTGCGCGTGCCAAGGCCGCCGCAGGCAAAGCCAGGGAGAGCAAGTGATGGGCGCGCTGACTTCGCCTTCGGCATTGCGCTTCCTTGCGCTGCTGACCGTGTCCAATGTCTTCATGAACCTGGCGTGGTACGGGCACCTGAAGTTCAAGGGCAGTCCGCTGTGGATCGTCATCCTCGCGAGCTGGGGACTGGCGTTCTTCGAGTATTGTTTCCAGGTGCCGGGCAATCGCATCGGTTCCGGAGTGATGAGCGTGTTCCAGCTGAAGATCCTCCAGGAATGCATCACCCTGGTGGTGTTCGTGATCTTCGCCTGGCTGGCATTCGACGAACGCCTGCGCTGGAACCACGCCGCGGCCTTCGCCTGTCTGCTGGCAGCGGTCGCGTTCACCTTCGCCGGGCGCCCGGGCTGATCCCGGAGCGCAAGCCTTCGCGCTAAAATCGCCGGCATGGACGCCGTGCTCAATATCGCCGCCTACCGGTTCGTCGCCATCAGCGATGTCGACGCGGTGATCGCGCGCATCCGGGCGCTGGCGGAAACGCATGGCCTGCGTGGCAGCGTGCTGGTGGCGCCGGAAGGAATCAATCTGTTCCTTGCCGGAAGTGAAGCGGGGATCGAGGCTTTCCTCGCGGCATTGCAGGAAGACGCGCGTTTCAACGGCATCGTGGCCAAGCGCAGCCGGAGCGCGCACGTGCCGTTTGCGAAGTTGAAGGTCAAGCGCAAGCAGGAAATCATCGCGTTTTCCGGACGCCCCGCGGCAGTTGGCGCGCAACGCGCGCCGGCGGTGGAAGCGCGGGATCTCGCGCGCTGGCTGCGCACCGGCCACGATGACGACGGCCGCAGGATCGTGCTCCTCGACACCCGCAATCGCGAGGAAGTCGGCTACGGCACCTTCAACGACGCGGTGACATTGCCGATCGACAATTTCAATGATCTCCCCGCCGCCATTGACGGCGTACGCGAACAGCTCGCCGGTGCCACCGTGGTGAGCTTCTGCACCGGCGGCGTGCGTTGCGAGAAGGCGGCGCCGTGGCTGCACGATGCCGGGATTGATCGCGTGTTCCAGCTTGAAGGCGGCATCCTGCGCTATTTCGAGGAGGTCGGCGGCGATGGTTATGACGGTCGCTGTTTCGTCTTCGATGAACGCATCGCGCTCGACCCCGCGCTCAGGCCGTTGCGCGATTCCGCAGTGGAGTCCGGCGCATGACGACGGCGATGGTGGTCGGCATCGTCATCCTGGTCGTGCTGGTGTGGCTGGCGCTCAAGGTCGTCGGCTTCGTGGCGAAGCTCGCGCTCTATATCGCGATGGTACTGGTCGCCTGGTGGCTGTTCGCACAGGCGTTCGGCCTGCCGTTCCCCAATCTCCACCAATACATCCCCGCGGCTGCGGGGATGCACTGACGCACGCGCTTACTCGCGCGGATAACGCGGCTTGCGCGGCGCGCCGAACGACGGCTTCTTGCCGAAACCCTCTTTCTTGAAGGCCGGGCGCTTGCGCACCGGCGCGTCGATGTCGCCGTCTTCGGCGACGCGCATCTTCAGCTGCTGGCCGCCGACGCGCACCTTCTTGAGATGGGCGAGCAGTTCCGGCGGCATGCCATCCGGCAGGTCGACCAGCGAGTAGTCGTCGCGGATGTCGACGCGGCCGATGTGGCGCGCATCCAGTTCGGCCTCGTTGGCGATCGCGCCGACGATGTTGCCCGGCTTGATGTGATGGCTGTGGCCGACATCAATGCGATAGGTGATCATGCCGGCATCGTCGCCAGGCGCGCGCGGCGTGCGTTCGCGCGGGGCGCGTTCGGGACGTTCACCGCGTTCGGGACGCTCGTTGCGTTCGAAACGCTCACCGCGTTGCGGGCGTTCTTCGCGCTGCGGACGATCACTGCGCGGCTCGAACTTGCGCGCCGGCGCTTCCTGGATATCGCGTGCGTCCAGCAGCAACGGCGTCTTGCCCTGCAGCAGATGGGCCAGCGCGGCGGCGATGTCGGCCATCGGCACGTTGCGGTCGCGCTCGAAGGTTTCGAGCAGGTCGCGGTAACCCGGCAGGCCGGGGTTTTCCACGCCCTTGCGCCCGGCGCGGCCGGTGCGGCCGATGCGATGCACGTAGCTTTCGGTGTCGTAGGAAATGTCGTAATTCACCACGTGGCTGATCCGTTCCACGTCGAGGCCGCGCGCTGCGACGTCGGTGGCCACCAGCACGTCGATCTGGCTGTCCTTGAGGCGCTGGATGGTGCGCTCGCGGGTCTTCTGTTCGACATCGCCATTGATCGCCGCGGCGCGGAAACCGCGCGCCGCCAGTTTCTCCGCCAGCTCCTCGGTGCCGATCTTGGTGCGCGCGAAGATGATCATGCCGTCGAACGGTTCGGCTTCCAGGATGCGGGTCAGGGCATCGAGCTTGTTGATGCCGCTGACCATCCAGTAGCGCTGGCGGATGTTCTCCGCGGTGGAGGTCTGCGACTTGATCGCGATCTCGACCGGATCCTTGAGGTAGGTCTGGGCGATGCGCTTGATCTGCGCCGGCATCGTCGCCGAGAACAGCGCCACCTGGCGCGTCGGCGGGGTTTTCTTCAGCACCGCCTCGACATCGTCGATGAAGCCCATGCGCAGCATTTCGTCGGCTTCGTCCAGCACCAGGCAACGCAGCTGCGACAGGTCGAGCGAGCCGCGGTCGAGATGATCGATCACGCGGCCGGGCGTGCCCACCACCACGTGGACGCCGCGCTTCAATGCGGCGAGCTGCGGCTGGTAGCTCTGGCCACCATAGATCGGCAGCACTTGGAAACCGGGGATGTGGTGCGCGTATTTCTGGAAGGCCTCGGCGACCTGGATGGCAAGTTCGCGAGTCGGTGCCAGTACCAGCACCTGGGGCTTGGTCGCCTTCGCGTCCAGCTGGGTCAGCGCCGGCAGGGCGAAGGCCGCGGTCTTGCCGGTGCCGGTCTGGGCGGTGCCGAGCACGTCGCGACCGGCCAGCAGCGGCGGAATGGTCGCGGCCTGGATCGGCGAGGGGGTCTCGTATCCGATGTCCTTCAAGGCGTGGAGCAGGGTCTCGGGCAGGCCGAGATCGGCGAATTTGGGGGTCGTGACAGCGGGGTCGGCGCTCATGGCTCTCTCTGGGCGTGGGGCGCCGGGAAATGGGGGCGCATATTGTACGCGGGTGCCTGGCCGACGGCCCGGAGTGCACTTGCGCGAGTGGGGCGGCATCCCCAGTTTCCCTGCATGGAATATACGGTATCCGGCGAGATTTGATGGCAAACCTGCACTTTGACGAGACATTCCTGCGCGCCCTGCCGGGCGATCCCGACCGTCGCAACGTGGTGCGGGAGGTGCGCGGGGCGCTGTGGTCGGAGGTGATGCCGACGCGGGTGCCGGCGCCGAGCCTGTTGGCATATTCGCGTGAAATGGCCGCGACGCTGGGGTTCGGAGATGAAGAGATCGCCAGCGCGGAATTCGCCGAACTCTTCGCCGGCAACCGGTTGATGGACGGCATGCGCCCATACGCCACCAATTATGGCGGCCACCAGTTCGGGCAATGGGCCGGGCAGCTGGGCGATGGTCGCGCGATCACGCTGGGAACCGTGGCCGGCAACGATGGGCAGGACTGGGAACTGCAGTTGAAGGGCGCGGGCAAGACGCCGTATTCGCGCCACGCCGATGGCCGTGCGGTGTTGCGATCGTCCGTGCGCGAATTCCTGTGCAGCGAGGCGATGCATCATCTCGGCATCCCGACCACGCGCGCGCTGAGCCTGGTCGCGACCGGCGAAGACGTGCTGCGCGACATGTTCTACGACGGTCATCCCGAATTCGAGCCGGGCGCAGTGGTGTGCCGGGCCGCGCCATCGTTCCTGCGCTTCGGGCATTTCGAACTGCCGGCTGCGCGCGGTGAAACCGGGTTGTTGCGAACGTTGGTCGATTTCACCGTCGATCGCCATTTCCCGGAATTGAAGACGATATCGCCCGAACACCGTCATGGCGACTGGTTCGCCGAAGTCTGCCGGCGCACGGCGCGACTGGTCGCGGGATGGATGCGCGCCGGCTTCGTCCACGGCGTGCTCAATACCGACAACATGTCGATCCTCGGGCTCACCATCGATTACGGTCCCTACGGCTGGATCGACGATTACGATCCCGACTTCACGCCCAATACCACCGATGCGCAGGGTCGGCGCTACCGCTTCGAGTGGCAGCCGCGCGTGGCGTACTGGAACCTGGCGCAGCTGGCGCGTGCGCTGTCGCCGCTGTTCGATGATGCCGCGCCGCTGCAGGCCGGTCTCGATGTGTTCGTGGCGACGTACGCCGAAGCCGAGCGCGGCAATATCGCCGGCAAACTGGGCTTGGCCGAATGCCGCGACAACGACCTGGTATTGATGGCCGATCTGCAGTCGTGGATGCACGCCGCCGAAGCAGACATGACGATCGTGTTCCGCACGCTGTCGGACATTCCGGCGGATGGATTGACCGTCGATGCCTTCGGTGATGCCCACTACGATGCCGGGAAGCGCGACATCGCTGCCGAACAATTGCAGGCATGGTTGCAGCGCTATCGCCAGCGCCTCGCCGACGACCCGCTCGATGCGGCGACGCGCAGGACCCGCATGCGTGCCGCCAATCCGAAATACATCCTGCGCAACTGGCTGGCGCAACGCGCGATCGAACGCGCGCAACAGGGCGACCCGTCCGGCATCTCCGAATTGCTCGAGGTGATGCGTCATCCCCATGACGACCAGCCCGGGCGCGAGGAGTTCGCCGGCAAACGCCCGGACTGGGCGCGGAATCGTGCCGGTTGTTCGATGCTGTCCTGCAGTTCCTGATCGCTACTGCAGGAGTCGTTACTGCAAAAAGAAGGGCACGAAGGCGGTGTCCTGTTCCTGCCAGAACGCGCGGGCATCACGCAACGCATCGGCGAGCGGCGGTATCAGCGGATCGTGGACATGGTCGCTGAAGCCGCGGGCGTCGATCACCAGCGCATACCCATCGGCAGGCCACCAGCCGAGATCGCGCAGGGCATCGGCGAGCGCATCCCAGTTGGCGCCGAACGGCGGCGGTTCGGGATAACGCATCGCGGCGGCCATGCGCGCCATCAGGTCGGCCTTGTCGCGGCATCCCTTCAACACGACATCGATGCAGGCCAGTCCGTTGCGTTCGAGATCGTCATGCAGGCGCGGCAATTCGTCGGCGTCGATGCGCACGGCGAGATCGCCCGGAAACAGCGGTGCATGCAGGCTCATGACGCGGCGGAACCGATGCGGCGGAAACTGCGATAGTGGTCGTCGGTGTAATACCAGACCTGCGGCGGCGTTCCCCCGGTGATGATGCGGCGGGTACCGCGCGTCGGCGCGCCCGGCGTCACTACCGTGTACTCGTGGTAGTACCCGTAAGGTTGGTCGGGCAGGTGGCCCTCGCGATTGCCGAAGACCACGCCATCCTGGCGATAGGGGAAGGGGCCGCCTTGCGCGATCAGGCGCAGGGTGTCGCGTGCTTCCGGCGGAAGCCCCGCATGCGCGGTGTCGCCATCGGCGTCAGCCCGCGATCGTCCCGACAGCGGCGGCAATGGACGCGCGTCCGCGGTCGTGCGGCCGGGCAGGCCGCTCGACTGCTGCGCGATGACCGCCGTCGGTGCGCCGTCGTGGGTGCTGCGCCACCAGATGGCGAAAAACAGCAGTGCCAGGATCACCAGCCATGGCCAGATCGGGCGATTGGGCGTCGGTGCATTCATGGCGTGGTATCGCTGCGATAGACCGGATACAGGCGCAAGGCCTGGTCATGGGCAGGGTGGCGACGATAGAAGAAATCGAGGCGCGCACGCGGCGATTTGGCGAAGTCCCCGTCGTTCTTCAGGCGCTGCTCGAATTCCTGCTTCAGCGCGGGATCGCGCGCCAGCATCTTGCGGGCTTCCTGCTCGGCGACGTACGACTCCATGTATTCCTTGGATTCGAAGGCATTGTTCATCTCGCCCCAGGCCACCAGCGCATCGGGCGCCTGCGGTTCCAGCAGGCCCATCAGCAGGCGCGATTTCGCTTGCGCGATCGGCACGAACAGCGCGCCCGCGACCAGATCGCGATGCTCCGGCGCCCAGTGTCCGGTCAGCGTGACGGGTTGATGTCCCTCGAAGGAATTCGCGGCGAATTTCGCAGTGTCGGCGCGGAAGGTCTCGACCGCGGCACCGGGCAACGCCTTGGCGAGCCTGCGGTATTCGATGCCGTGCACCTTCAGCTTCGGCTCGACGATCGCGGCCCACGCCGCCGGAATCAGATAACCGGCGCGCGGCGCGACGACTTCAGCATCGGCCACCACGTGGTCCTTCAGCGGGACATGCCAGACCTGTGGCTTCGATTCGTCGTACTCGGTCATCGTGCCGCCGGAGATGTCGGACTTGCGGCGCTCGTAGGCATAGCCCTTGAAATCGATCATGCGCACGTCGTCGGTGGTGCGATAGCTCAGCGCCACCGGCGTCCCGGCGAGCTTGCGCGCGCGCTGGTCGGCGGCACGGGCGGCGGCCAGCCAATCCTTGCCATGCGCGGCGGTGAGTTCGACCAGGTCGACGATGCCGTTGCGGGTGATGCGCACGCGTTCCGGATAGGTGCGCCACGAATGCGTTTCCAGCAGGATGCCGACGCGGTTGCGCAACTGGTAATAACCGTTCGAGAAGCGTGGCGTCGACGGACCTTCGATGAAACCGGATTCCGGATCATCATCCTCGACAAAGGATGGATAGAAGCCGAGCGGCTGCGATCCCTGTGCGGCCAGGCGTTCCAGCAGGCCGTCCTTCACCGCGCGGCCGACGCTGCGCAACTCCATGTCGCCGGAATTCACCGGCTCGCCGGTGATCGAGACATCGTGCTGGAACTTGGCGCCGTCGGTGACGTGCAGGTCGATTTCCACCAGCGGATCCCAGGCGTTGTCAAGTCGCAACAACGCCTGCATCTCCGGCGCGTCGGCCTTCATGTAGTCGCGGTTGAGGTTGTAGCGTTGCGCGGTCACGCGAAAGCCCATTTCTTCCGGGCCACGCTGGTTGGGGCGATTCCACGCACGGAAATTCTCGTGGCCGTCGACGTTGAACACCGGCACGAACAGC
This sequence comes from Lysobacterales bacterium, assembly GCA_019510195.1. Lineage (GTDB taxonomy): Bacteria > Pseudomonadota > Gammaproteobacteria > Xanthomonadales > Xanthomonadaceae > Solilutibacter. Next base: position 70,982 of record JAEKKW010000057.1, read on the forward strand.
AGCACGACGCGATCAAGTGCGCCCTTCGCGGCCTTGCCCTGCAGCATCTCGCGGATGGCCAGGAACCCGGCGTCCTTGCCGTCGATCTCGCCGGCGTGGATGCCGCCCTGCGCCAGCACGACCGGCAAGCCTTTCGCGCGCGCGGCCTCGGGCGTCAATGCGCCGGAGGTCGAGACCGCCATTGCCTTCATCGGGCGTCCTTCCGGCGTGGTGCCGAAATCGAAGCAGCGCACGGCCTTGGGATATTTCGCCTGGAAATCGCGGCACAGCCTGATCACTTCGTCGTAGCGACCGGTGCGGAGGAAGCCGCTGCGCTCGGACACCGTGGCGAGGTCGCCGGACGATGCGGATGACGCCAGCGGAAATGCCGTGGACAGCAGCAGGGCGGCGATGGTGGAGTGGCGCATGGCAGGCGTCTTGAAATTGGATCGCGCGATGTTAGCGCGCCGCGCCGACCCTCTGCTCATGCGATTGGATCGTTGCGATTTTCACGCGGCAATCACGCCGGTCGGTCGCTGGCTCGCGCACAATGGCTGGATGGCGACGGGAGAGGCGCCAGGGGGCCATTCAACGCAACGCAAGGCAGGGCAGGCTGTGCCATGACGATCACGATCCACCACGTGCCGGAGACCCGGAGATTCATCACCACGGTCGACGGCCATGAGGGATACATCGAGTATTCGCGACACGGCGATGTCCTGTCGATCGACCACACCATCGTGCCTCCGGCCATCGGTGGCCGTGGCATTGCCGCCGAACTGGTCAGGGCCGGACTGGACTATGCGCGCGCCGAAGGCCTGAAGGTGCATCCGGCCTGTTCCTATGCCGACGAGTGGATGCGCCGGCATCCCGAATACGACGCATTGAGGGCGTGATGCCGAAGGATGATTTCCCGCGGGCGAAATCGATCGTCGTGATGCTGGCCTGCACGGCGGCGCTGATCGTGGCGTGCAAGCGCGAAGCACCGGCAAATGCGCCCGCGATCGCCACCGCGCAGCCGGCCACGGCTTCCGTGCCGGTGGTCCTGCAGGACCAGGTCGAACACACGCCGACCTGGCTGCTCGGCATCACCTATCCCAAGGGCGTGGCCTTGCCGCCGGGCCTGGCACAGGAAATCAAGGCCTACGCCGATGCCTCGCGCAAGCGCCTTGTCGACGCCGCGGCGCCGCACAAGGCCGGTGATGCCGGCGTGCCCTACGACATGAGCCTCGAGTTCCGCCAGATCGCGCCACAGGCCCAGGGATTGATCGCGGTCGCCGCGGACGGCAGCCTCTACAGTGGCGGCGCCCAGGGCGATCCGCTGATCCGGCGCTTTCTCTGGAATACGCGGAGTGGCGGCCTGATCCGCGCCCAGGACCTGGTCACCGGCGATGCCGGTTGGGTCGCGATTTCCAACAGCGTTCGCGAGACCCTGCTCGGGCAGATCCGCACACGCATGGAAGACGACAAGCAGGTGCCGGAAGACATCGGCAAGGCGATCGCGCGGATGAAGCCGATCGTGGAGGCCGGCACCACGCCGGCCGCCAGCGAGTTCAGCGAGTTCGAACCGATGATCGATGCCCAGGGCAAGCTGGTCGGCCTGACCTTCGTGTTCCCGCCGTACCAGGTCGCCGGCTATTCCGACGGCATCCAGCGCGCCGACGTCCCGGTGGCGGTGTTCCAGCAATATCTCAATCCGAAATACCGCGCGTTGTTTGAATAACCGCGCAGGGCTTGATCGCCCGGCTGTGCGCCTTTAGCGGTTATCCGCAGTGTCCGACACGCCGTGAATACGTCCCTGTAGGCTCATACGCAGCATCCATGCTGCGTATGGTCGGCCACTGCGGACGAACCGCACGGCGCCGCCGGAATGAACTTTCCAGCGCGCGTCTTACTTGTTCGTCAGTCCGCGACGCTCCAGCAGCGGCTGGATGTCCGGCTTGCCGCCGTAGAACTTCTCGAACAGTTCCATCGCGTCGACACTGCCGCCGCGCGACAGCAGCATCGAACGGAAGCGGTCGCCGTTGGCGCGGGTCAGGCCGCCGTGGTCGCGGATCCACTTCGCGGTATCGGCGTCCAGCACTTCCGACCAGATGTAGGCGTAGTAGCCGGCGGCATAGCCTTCCATGATGTGCTTGAAGTAAGGCGTGCGATAACGCGGCGGCACCGGTGCGTAGTCGAGGCCGATGTCCTTCAGCGACTTTGCCTCATAGGCCATCACGCCGCCGGCCTCGGGAACGGACGCCGCCGGGATCTGGTGCCACTTCTGGTCGAGCATCGCCGCGCCGAGGTATTCGGTGGTCTTGAAGCCCTCGTTGAATTTCGCGGCCGCCATCACCTTGTCGAGCAGCGCCTTCGGCAACGGTTCGCCGGTCTGCCAGTGCTTGGCGTAGTTGGCCAGCACGGTGGGGTCGTCCATCCACATCTCGTTGACCTGCGATGGGTATTCGACGAAGTCGCGCGGGACATTGGTGCCGGCGAAGTAGGGGTACTTCACGTTCGAGAACATGCCGTGCAGCACGTGGCCGAATTCGTGGAAGGCGCCGTTGACGTCGTCCCAGGTCATCAGCGACGGCTTGCCCGCGGTCGGCTTGGTGACGTTGAGATGGAACGCGATCACCGGCTTGGTGCCCATCAGGTCGGACTGGTCGACGTAGGAACTCATCCACGCGCCGCCCTGCTTGGATGCGCGCGCGTAGGGATCGACGATGATGATGGCGAGCTTGCTGCCATCCTCGTTGAAGACGTCCCAGGTCTGCACGTCTTCCTGGTAGACCGGCAGGTCGGTGCGGCGCTTGAAGCTGAGCCCGTACAACTTGTGCGCGGCGAAGAACACGCCGTTGTTGAGCACGTTGTTGAACTCGAGGTAGGGCTTGATCTCGTTTTCGTCGTAGTCGTACTGGGCCTTGCGCACCTTCTCGGTGTAGAACGCCCAGTCCCACGGTTCCAGCTTGAAGGTCGGCTGGCCCTTGGCCTTCTGTTCCTTGTCGATCATCGCCTGCAGCACCGCGCCTTCCTTGCGGGCGTTGGCGACGGCGATTGGCGCGACCTTGTCGAGCATCGCGTTCACCGCCTGCGGGTTCTTCGCGGTTTCATCGGCCAGCGCGAATGAGGCATAGTCCGGATAGCCCATGATCGCCGCGCGTTCGGCGCGCAACTTCATCAGGCGCGAGATCGGCGCGGTGTTGTCCCACTGGCCACCATGGCTGCCGCGCGCGATCGAGGCGGCGTGGATCCTTTCGCGCAATGCCCGATTCTCCAGCTGCGCTTCCAGCGGCTGGCCGGTGGTGTTGACCAGCGCGATGCGGAACTTGCCGGGCTGGCCCTTGGCCTTGGCGTCGTCGGCGAGGCCCTGGATCTGCTCGTCGGTGAGGCCGGCGAGTTCGGCGAGCGTGTCGACGAAGATCGCGTCCGCGTTCGCTTCCGCCAGCACGTTCTGCGTGAGCTTCGTCTGCAGGCCGGCGACCTCGGCATTGATCGCCTTGACGCGTTCCTTCTGCTGCGGCGTCAGGTCGGCGCCGGCGTGCTTGAAATCCTCGTAATAACGCTCGACCAGGCGCGTGCCCTGCGCATCGAGGCCCAGCTTGGTGCGTTCTTCGTACAAGGTCTTGATGCGCTGGAACAGCTTGCCGTTGAGATAGGTGCTGTCGCGGTGCGCGGCGAACTTCGGCGAGTATTCCGCGTCGAGCTTGTCGAGATCGGCGTTGGTGTTGGCGGCGGTCAGGTTGGAGAACACGTAGGTTGCGCGCGAGAGGATGCGGCCGCTCTTCTCCATCGCCAGGATGGTGTTGTCGAAGGTCGGTGCCGCCTTGTTGTTGGCGATCGCTTCGACTTCCTTCTTCTGCTCGGCCATGCCGCGATCGAAGGCGGGTGCGAAATCGCCGGCCTTGATCCGGTCGAACTGCGGGAAGCCGAATTCGAGCGTGCTGTCCTGGAAGAACGGGTTTGCGGCAGTTGTCGAATTGGCAGCGGCAGGCATGGCGTGTCCCGGTTTCTGGGTGGCGGCGTAGGACGGATGATCGACCGCCGCGCCGAACAGCAGGGTGAGGGCGAGGGCGGTGGCGAGCGGAGTGCGGGATGGCATGGGCATGTACGTTCCCCCTTGGGATCAGACAAACGGAATCATTTTTCGACGAAGGCGCGCTCGAAGACGTAGTCGCCGGCCTGGCCGATCTTCGGCGAGACCTTGAAACCACGATCGTCGAACAATGCACGGAAATCCGCCAGCATCGCCGGACTGCCGCAGATCATCGCGCGGTCGCGGGCGGGATCGAGCGGCTCGAGACCGAGCGCGTTGGCGATGCGGCCGTCGGCGAGCATGTCGGTGATGCGGCCATGGTGGTCGTGGCCGCGATACTCGAACTGCTCGCGCGATACCGCCGGGTAGTACAGCAGCTTGTCGCGCACAAGTTCGCCCAGCAACTCGTGGCGGGGCAATTCGTGCTCGAAGAATTCGCGGTAGGCGAGATCGGCGGCGCTGCGCACGCCGTGGCAGACGATCACGCGCTCGAAGCGCTCGTAGGTCTCGGGATCCTGCGCCACCGACAGCCACGGCGCCAGGCCGGTGCCGGTGCCGAGCAGGTAGAGATTGCGGCCGGGGTTGAGGTCGCTGATCAGCAGGGTGCCGGTCGGCTTGCGGCTGACGAGCAACGGGTCGCCGGCCTTGAGGTGCTGCAGTTTCGAGGTCAGCGGGCCGTCCTGGACCTTGATGCTGAAGAAGTGCAGCGTTTCCGCCCAATTGGCGCTGGCCACCGAATAGGCGCGCACCAGCGGCTTGCTTTCGCCCTGCAGCCCGATCATCACGAACTGCCCGTTCTCGAAGCGCAGGCCGGGGTCGCGGGTGGTGGTGAAGCTGAAATAGGCATCGGTCCAGTGATGGACCTCGAGCACGGTTTCGCTGAAATAGGGCGGTGGGTTGGACATTCAGGCAGCAGGGGAGGCAATCCGGCCATTTTAGGGGTTGTGGCCGTGTCGCGGGTTCAGCGGTAGCCGGCGGCCTGCAATTCGAACAATTCGGCGTAGCGCCCGCCCTGCGCCATCAGTTCCGCGTGGCTGCCCTGGGCCTCGACCTTGCCATCGGCCAGCACCAGGATGCGGTCGGCCATGCGCACGCTGCTGAAGCGATGGGAAATCAATACCGCGGTGCGCTCCGCGCTGAGTTCCTTGAAGCGGCGGAAGACCTCGTATTCGGCGCGGGCATCGAGTGCCGCGGTGGGTTCGTCGAGGATCACCACTTGGGCATCACGCATGTAGGCGCGCGCGATCGCGATCTTCTGCCACTGGCCACCGCTGAGTTCGACGCCGGTCTTCCAGCGCCGGCCCACCAGTTGCTCGTAGCCTTGCGGAAGATCGGCGATCACCTCGTCGGCCATGCCGCGTTGCGCCGCCTGCTCGATCCGCGCCTGGTCGTGCAGGGCGTCGATCTGGCCGACGCCGATGTTCTCGCCGGCGGTGAGGTGGTAACGCACGAAGTCCTGGAAGATCACGCCGATGTTGGCGCGAAGATCATCGAGGTCGTAGTCGCGGAGGTCGACGCCATCGAGCAGGATGCGCCCTTCGTCGGGATCGTAAAGGCGCGCCAGCAGCTTCACCAGCGTGGTCTTGCCGGCGCCATTCTCGCCGACCAATGCCAGCACTTCGCCCGCGTTCAACTGGAATGACAGCCCGCGCAGCGCCCAGCGTTCCGAACCTTCGTAACGGAAACCGACGTTGTCGAACACGAAGCCCCGGACGATCGGTCGCGGTACCAGCGCGGCGTTCGGCTTGCTGACGATTTCCGGTTCGATCTTGAAGAAGGAATAGAGGTCGTCGAGATAGAGCGCCTGGTTCGCCACTTGGGCGAAACCGGACAGCAGTGATTCCAGCAGGCCGCGCAGGCGCAGGAAGCTGGCGGAGAGAAAGGTGAGGTCGCCGATGGTGAAATCGCCGCGCACCGTGCGCCACGCGATGTAGCCGTACGCACCGTAGTAGGCGATGCTGCCGAGCGCGGCCAACAGCGTGCCCCAGGCCGCACGTCGCGCCGCCAGTTTGCGGTTGGCGCTGGTGAACTTGTCGGACAGCGCGCGGAAGCGTTCGATCAGGAAGCGGTTGAGATCGAAGATCTTCACTTCCTTGGCGGTTTCGACGCTCGATCCCACCTGCTTGAGATATTCGAGCTCGCGGCGTTCCGGCGTCCACATCGTGTTGAGGTGGTAGCCGAGCGTGTTGAAGTGCGATTCGCCGATGAAGGCCGGGACGAGCGCCAGCGCCAGCATCGCCATCAGCCACGGCGCGTAGGCGACCAGCCCGGTGGCGAACGCGGCGACGGTAATGAAGTCCTGGGCCTGCCCGAACAACTGGGACATCAGGTTCATCCGCCCCATCGTCTGCATGCGCGCGCGCTGCAGGCGGTCCTGCAGGTCGGCGTCCTCGAAATCCTCGAGATCGAGCGTGGCCGCATGCTCCATCAGCCGCGTGCCGATGCGGTTGGTGTAGAGATCGGAGAGCACGCCATCGACGTAGGAAACGAGGCGACCCATCAGGTCGGACAGGACCGCGATCGCCAGTTCCAGCGCGAGCAGGACGATCAGATGATTCAGCGCTCCCGATTGCCATGCCGTCTGGACATCGTGGGGCAAGGTCGTGCGTGACAACCGCACGGCTTCGTCGATGATCAGCTTGCCGATGTAGAGCAGCACCACCGGCGACACCGCGCGCACCAGGCGCAGGCCGATGTCGGCAGTGGTCAGCGCGGGGCTGGTGGCCCAGACATCGCGCAGGAACGGCGGCAGGTTGCGCAGCGCCTGGAAGCGCTCGCGCAGGGAGAGATCGGTAGTGGGAAGTGGTGGCGGCATCGCGACAGTCTGCCCGTCACCGCATCAGCGTGGCGTCTCCGCGACGGTCTTGAGGTTGGCGAGGCCATGTTCGAAATCGGGGCCGATCGTCTTGTCCATCGACACGAATACGGTCATCACCTTCATCACGAACGGACTGGCGCCGCGCATCGTCCATGTCACGCGGGTGCCGTCGGCTTCCGGGGCGAAGGTGAAGTCGACCGTATTGGTGCTGGCAAACGGCTTGATGAAATCGAGCTGCATGGCGATCTTCGCCGGTGCCTGCGCTTCGGTGATCTTCATCGAGCCCTGGCCGGCCTTGTCGTTGCCCGACCAGGCATAGCTGGAACCGACGCCGTTCTGCGGGCCTGAGTACGTGGCCTGCATTTTCGGGTCGAGGTGCTGCCACGGCGACCATTGCGGGAAGTTGTGGAAGTCGTTGACGATGTCGAACACGCGCTGTGGCGGCGCCTTGATCACCGCGCTGCGACTGACTTCGAAGGTGTCGGGACGGGTCGCGGCATAGCCCAGGAAGGCGGCGATCACCACCACCAGGACAATCAGGATCTTCTTGAACACGATGCGCTCCGGGGGCTGCCCGCTGGACGGTGCGCCGATCATGGCACGTTGGTCGGATCGGCGCGCCATTCCCTGCGGTCCGGGAGGATAATGGCGGGGTCGCGGCCTGCCGGGGGGACTTGGGCCGCGACTGTCATGCGGGTGTCGGAAAGTTCGTGCAAATTCCGCCGGAGCGTTTGGCCGTTCCGGTCGGCTCATTCAATTTCCAGGGAAACCGATTCAATGACACATCAGATGCGGGTCACTCGCCTGTCCCTTTCGATCGCGGCCCTGCTTGCCACGGCACCGTTGTTCGCACAGAACGTCACCACGTCGGCCGTCTCCGGCCGCATCGTCGATGCCGGCGGCAAGCCGGTGGCCGGCGCGACGGTCGTCATCACCCACGAGCCCACGGGCACGGTGAAGGAGGTGACCACCGATGCCGAAGGTCGTTACGGGGCGCAGGGCCTGCGCGTGGGGGGACCGTTCGACATCAAGGTGAAGTCTGGCGCGGGCAACGCGGATCAGGATGGCGTCTACCTGCAACTTGGCCAGGTCACTCCGGTCAACTTCAATCTCAACGCGGCGAGTTCCAACGACCTCGGATCGGTGACGGTCA